>NZ_JBIUBX010000001.1:379850-673409 GCF_044548445.1 Streptomyces sp. NPDC052016 | reverse complement strand
CCCCAAGATCGACGAACGGCAGGTACTGGCCGCCCTCATCGACAACGAACCGAACCTGGCCACCGACCGACCCGGCCTGCTCATCCTGGCCGACAGGGGCTACATCGCCGCGGAACTCGACCGCTTCCTCGCAGCCCGCAGCATCAGCCTGCTGCGGCCCTCCTACCGCAACCGCGGCACCCCGCGGCCGGGAGAAGACCTGCTCAAAACGGTGCGCCAGCTGATCGAGTCGGTCAACGACACCCTCAAGGGCCAGCTCGACCTCGAACAACACGGCGGCCGGACCATCGAAGGCGTCGCTGTCCGCGTGGCTCAGCGGATCCTGGCGATGACCTGCGCGATCTGGCACAACCGCACCATCGGCGCAGCCGTCACCAGGTCACTCATCGCCTACGACCACTGAGCCACATCGGAACTACTCGTCCAGCTGATGTGGGCCTCGCTGTTGGAGATGAGCCGCTCGTAGTCGCGCACATTTCTCCTAGCTCTCATATCCACGAGATGGCCCGCTCGACTCGCCACCGCTTGGCGAGGACGGCGAATCCGTCCTGGTCTTTGCGGCGGGGCACCGTCTTGAGGGTGATACCGAGGAAGGAGTGGGACCAGTCGACGAGGGTTCCGCCGCAAGCGGAGTCAGCCCAGGCGACAGCATGCCCATCCTCTCGGTCGTGAGGGAACTCGACGACACCGGGTGGCTCTGGAGCAGCGAGACACCGGACGGTGATCTCGTGTGGGCCCGGCCGACACCGGAAACACGCGTGGGCCCCCGCACCAGGAGGACGGTGCCGGGGCCCACCCGCTCCGGGGCCAGTGGCCCCGGTCCCGCGCTCGACTCCGCGAGGTCCCCAAAGGGACCCGGCTTCCACCCCTACGCGGCCCCCTGGCAGGGGGCACGCCCCCGTCGGCCAACGGTCGGCCCCGTCTCGGTCGAAGCGCTGCTCTCCATGTGAATCTCCTGGTTGGCGTGGGTGGGCAGGAAGCGGTGGACAGCGGCGGCGCGGGGCTTCAGGAGTCGGCTCCGCCAGCGTACGGAGCGGCGGGCGGGGTTTCTCCGACTTCTCCGACCGGATCCGCGGTTTCCGTCGTGTCGTCGCCCGTAGCGGCCGAGGGCGTGCTCGGGGAGGCGGGCTGCTCTGACGGGGGGTCCGTCGTGGGGTCGGCCGTGGACGGGGCGGCGGCCACCGTGAGCGTCACGGTGGATTCCGCCGGGACCTGATCGCCGGTGGCCGGACTCTGGCCGAGGACGGTGCCGGGCCCGACGGTGTCGGAGGGCTGCTCCGTGGTCTCGACGGCGAGCCCTTGGCTCTCCAAGATCCGCCGGGCCTCCTCGAGGGAGAGGCCCGTCACGTCGGGAACGTCGACGTGGCCGTCGTCAGGCCCGTCAGGCCCGACGCCGGGGTCGACGGTCAGGGGAGTGTCCTCCGCCCCGTCCGAGCCCGCCGGCCTTTCCAGACCGGCGTCTTCCTCCTGGACGTCGACGAGCTCGTACTTCTCGACCTCCTCACCGTCGTCCGTGGGCTCTACCTTGACGACCTTGTCCCGGTCGTAGGACTTCCACTTCCTGTTCCCGCCCTTGAACTCGACCTCGGCGCTGTCGACATCGTGCTCGAACGCCCCCAGCGGATTGCCGCAGCTGCACTGCACCACGGGCCTGCCGTTCAGGTCGACCAGGACCGCGATGCCCGCTTCCAGCAGCGCCTCGAAGGGGACCGCCCTGCCCTTCTTGTAGTCGTGGTTCTTCACCAGGGTGTCGTTGCGCAGCAGAACGGGCGTCAGCTTCTTGAGGAAACCGCCGATCTCCTGGCGGCCGATGCCCTGCACCTCCGCCCACCGCACCGCCTTCTTCCGGTTGGCCGGGTCCTCGAGGAACGCGCCGAGCTTGGCCTTGTCGCAGCTCTGCCCGTTCCGTGAGCCCCCGTAGAGCCCGGGCCTGTCTCCCTTGTGCACACCTCCGCCGAGGGCCGGCGGCCCGTCGACCGGGAGGTTCGTGGCCAGCCCGAGGGCTTCGCCGAAGAAGGGCGCGACGGCCGGAGCACCCCGGGCGACAGCCTTGACGGCGATCTTGGCGGGCAGGCACGCCGTGGTGGTCGGTCCGACGATGCTCAGCAGTGCCGCGATCAGCAGGGCGGCTCGTCCGATCCCCCGTGTGTTTCTCACTTCTCGTCCTTCGCTCGGATACGTCATGTCGGTTGGGGCCCGTCGCGCGCCGGGTGTGGGAGCCGCGGCACGCGACGAGCGGATGTGCGTACGGCGCTCCCCCGTGGTGCCGCACGACTCAAGGGGTGGGCACGTCACCGGGCGGAGCCGGCGGCGTGACGGTGGGCGTGGGCAGATCGGGGAGCTGCGGCCGCAGGGATTCCAGAAGGCCGTCGATCGTGCCCGGGTGGGCCACCTCGTAGAGGACTGCGCCGAGCAGCAGCACGAAGCCGATGCCGGCCCCGGGACCGCGGTAGTAGCCGTCCCAGGTGAAGTAGCGATTTCCCCGGCTCATGCCGTACTCCTTCGGTGTGGTGACCGGGTGGCTTCACCGCGGTCGCTGTGGGCGGGGGCCTGGAGCCGGTGTCACGTCGCGGTGGCTTCCGGAGCCGGACGGGACAGGACCAGAGCGATCACGACGACGGTGACGACCACGAGGAGCGCCACGACGGCCACGGCCCAGGCCGGGACGCCCGTGACGAAGAACGCCGGAAGCGCGGTGATCGCCGACAGGATCCGCGACCCGGCGACGACGCGGGAGCCGGTGCGGTTGGCCGTGAGCCAGGTGTGGACGACAGCGACGACCGTGATCACTCCGAGGACGGTCCCGGCGACGAGGACGCCCACCGGCGGCCCCGGCGCGTCCGAGTCCGGCCATGGGGTGAGGAGGCTGGCCATGTCGATCAGCCCCAGCACACCGGCAAGTGCGAGGCCCACCTTGTTCCTACGGCTGAGGGCGGGGTTCGCCGCTTCCGTCCGGCTCATGTCGGTTCCCCCGTAAGGGTGTTGAGGGCCGCCGGTGCGGCGACCCGGTAAACCGAGCATGGCGTGCGGCCCAGCTGCGCACACGGTCCGAAGTTCCCCGTCACCCGGGAGGGTTTCCCGGGCGGCAAGGACTGACGGGGCTCCCGGCCGGGAGCCCCGTCGGCCATCATCGGGACATGACCTCCGCCGCCGGCCCGATCCGGGTGCTGATCGCCGATGACCATCCCGTCGTACGGCGCGGAATGAGCGCGCTACTGGCCTCGCTTGACGGCGTGGAGGTGGTGGCGGAGGCGGCCACCGGCGAAGAGGCGCTGCGCGAGGCCCAGTTGAGCCGGCCCGATGTCGTCGTGATGGACATCCAGATGCCCGCGATGGACGGCGTCGAGGCGACCCGGCGGCTGGCCGCGCTGCTGCCGGAGGTGGCGGTGCTGGTGGTCACCATGTTCGAGGACGACGAGACGGTGGTGTCCGCGATGCGCGCCGGTGCCCGTGGCTACCTCCTCAAGGGCGCCCAGCAGGAGGACATCCTCACCACCATCCGCTCGGTGGCGGCAGGTCAGTTCGTCATGGCGCCCCGCGTAGCCGCCCGTCTTCTCGGCCACCTCGACCAGGCGCCCGCACCGGCCGCTCCCCCCTTCCCCGAGCTGACCGGACGCGAGCTCGACGTGCTCGACCGCGTGGCCCGGGGCTACAGCAACGCACGGGTCGCGGCCGACCTGACACTGGCCACCAAGACGGTGGCGAACCATCTGTCCGCCATCTTCACCAAGCTCGGTGTGAGCGGCCGGGCCGAGGCGGTGATCCTGGCCCGGGAGCGGGGGCTGGGCGAAGGGACGCCGGAGTCGGGGCCATGACGGGACGGCACCCGGCGACGCTGCTCGTCGGCACATCCCTCGCGGCGCTGTGGACCGGTCTCGCGCTCCTCGTTGCCGCGGCCCTCGCCTCCCTCTGGTTCGCCCCGCCCTCCACTTCCGACCAGTGGGCCATCTGGGCGGTGATGGTCGGTGTCTTCCTGACGGGGTCCTGCGTCACGGTCACCGCCCGCCGCCCGGGCTCGGCGGCGGGCCGGTTCCTCGCCGTGGCCGCGGCCGCCCTGCTGGCCGCGCCGCTCGTGCTCGCTGCCGGCGCACCCGCACTCGCCTCTGCCCTGGCCGTCCTCGCCGCCACGGTGACCGTGCCGCTGGCCGCCCTCCGTGTCGTGGCGCAGCGGCCACCGTCCCGCATGCTGCGCTGGGCGGACGTCGCCGTCGTCGTCACCGGCACCGGATGCGCGGTGGCCGCAGTGGCAGGCGTGGAGACCGCGCAGGTGGGTGCGGCGATCGCCGCCGGAACCGCGATGTGCGCCGGGACATGGGTGCTCTTCGAGGTGACCGCCGGGGACGACCGACGCCGGGTGCTGTGGCTGGTCCTGGGCGCCGCCGGGACGACGCTGGGCGGCATGCTGCTCTTCGCCGCGCAGAACTCCCTTCCCATGGGGCCCGTGGCCACCGTCGTCGCCACCGGAGTGCTGTCACTGCCCATGCCTCTCGCGGTCACCGTGGCGATCGTCGCACCGCGCCGGGCCGACGTACGGGTGGTGATCCGCGGCGCCGCCGTACTGATCGTCATGCTGGGGCTGAGCGCGGCGGTGTACGAGGGGATCGCGGCCGGGTGGGAAATGGTGGTGGGCGCCCGGCCCGGCAAGGGAGTACCGGCACTGCTGGCGGCCGCGATCGCCGCCGTCTACCACCCCGTACGGCTGCGGGTCGAGGCGAGCATGGACGAGATGCTGTTCGGCAGGTCGGCCGATCCGGTGGAGGCGCTGACCCGCCTCGGTACCGACCTGACCGCGGGCGCCCCGCCGCCGCTGTGGCTGCACACACTGCGCGTCACCCTCGGCGTGCCCGGGATCGCGCTCCGCCAGGACGGGGCCGACATCGCCACCGCGGGCGCCATGGACGACGGACACACCACACTCACCCCCCTGCGAGCGGGCGGAGAGCACGTGGGCGACCTGGTGGTGTGTCTCCCGCCCGGGCACCTGCGGCTGCCCCGGGCCGCGACGTCGGTCGTCGAGCTGGTGGCGGCTCCGCTCGCCCAGGCCCTGCACGCCGCGCGGCTCAGCGAGCAACTGCGCGTCTCCCGCGGCCGGGTGGTGAGCGCCCTGGAGGAAGAACGCCGTCGGATGCGCCGCGATCTGCACGACGGCCTCGGTCCGGCCCTGACCGGCATCGCCTACACCGCGGACGCGGCCGTCAACCTCATCGCCAACGACCCGGAGCGTGCCGCGCAGACGCTGCGCGGACTGCGCGCCGACATCGGCGACGCAATCACCGAGATCCGCCGGATCGTCTACGGACTCAGGCCACGGGCCCTGGACGAACTCGGCCTCGTCGACGCCGTCCGCCAGCGCATCGCCCCGCTGCGTGCCGCGGACGGCCGGGCCCTGGCAGTCACGATCGAGGCCCCGGACCGCTTGCCGCCGCTCCCCGCGGCCGTGGAGGTCGCGGCGTACCGGGTGGCGGTGGAGGCCGTGACCAACATCGCCCGGCACTCCGACGGCACCACCGCCGCCCTCACCCTGGAACTCCCGGACCCTGCGCTGCTGCGCGTGACCGTCGCCGACAGCGGGCGCTGCGCAGAGCCGTGGACGCCCGGAGTGGGCATCCAGTCCATGAGCGAACGCGTCGAGGAGATCGGCGGCACCCTCACCATCCGCACCACCCCCCAGGGCGCCACCGTCACCGCCGACCTGCCGCTCGCCATCCCCGCCTGACAGCAGAGCGGCTACCAGGACTCCCCTCGGATCACCGTGTACCGCTCCAGCCCGGACGACGTCACCAGCTTCTCGTCGACGAACAGCCGGGTGCCCGTCGCAACTCGGCGGTTCGGCCCGGGGTTCGTCCGCTGTACGACGCTGCGCTCCCGGAGTCGGGGAAACGGGTTCTCTCCGCGCGAGCGACGACGGGCAGAAGGTCCCGGTGTCGTCCTCTCCGCGCGAGCGGAGGTGAGCCGTCCGGCCGCGCGGTTCCTGTGCTCCGCGAACTGTCCTCTCCGCGCGAGCGGAGGGACGCGCCCACGATGGCAGTTCCGCGCGGGACACCCGACGTGACTTCGCGCGGCTCATCAACGAGTTCGCCGACAACGGCTACCTGGTTGAGGTTTTTGGCGAGGACTGCGTCGACGATCACAGTGAGCTGCCCGACGCTTCCGAGGTGATCGACAGGCGCCTGGGCATCCCTGGTCTGTGGCCTCTGACGCCGGAGACGTGGGACGAGGACATCTTTTACGGCCTGATCGAGGCGTTCCACGATCTGGTGAGCCGGCCCCGTATGCGGCGCTTCCACTCGTACGGCGGCTGCGGATGGCACCACTCGGAGTTCCACAACGGCCCGGCACGTGTCCTGTGCAGGTGGAAGGTCAACCAGCTGCTGCGCGAGGCCGGCATCGAGTATGACTGGCCGCCGAAGGCGAGGACCTCGGGCGCCTGGTCGCCGTCACCGACGACGCCCGCGGCCAGCTGGTGCACCGTGCTCTCAACGACAGCGCCCCCGACATCACCACTCGGATCCGCCACGACGTCGCACTCTTCAGGGCACGTGACACATCAGCCGAGATCAAACGATCGGCGATCGTCACGCTTGCTGCATCCTCGAGGAACGCCGACGCGGCGTCCCTGCGGTTCGCAGAGAACGTGCCGTTCACCGCGGCGCACGCGGTGGATGCAATGTGAGGGCACCCGGGGGCACCGTGAGCCACTACGACGCGGGCATCGGCTACGAGGTCCTGCACTTGTACGCCACCGACCACACCACCACCGGCACTCCGATGGATGACTCGGACTGGCCCGAGAGACAGCGGCTTACCCCACCGGATTCGGAGACCCCGGCCCGCTCGAAGATGCGTATCGACCGGCTGATCGCCCGATCGCGCGGGCGCGGCCTGTCAGTCGGCAGGCGGTTCTGGGGCGATGAGTCCAAGAGCGCGGGCCTTGTTGAGGGCCGTGACTCGGTCGTGCACGCGGAGCTTTTTGTAGATGTTCTCCTTGTGCTTGACAACGGTCTTCTCCGTTATCTGGAGTCTGCTGCCGATGGCGTAAGCGGTCAGTCCTTGGCTGAGTAAGGCGAGGACGGCCATTTCCCGTGAGGTGATTCCGTACTCCGCAGGATCGCCAAGTGCTGAAAGGCTGAGCATCACGTTTTCGTGGGCGGACACCGTGTCGAGCAGGGAGCGGGCTAGCCCGGCGTATTCCAGGTCGCGGTCGGTGAAGCCGCTTCCGCTGCGGCTCATGATGACGCCCCGGATCTGCCCGGTGCGAGAACTCAGCGGCAGCGCCAGCTGGCGGTCGATGCCGATGGCGGACTTGCCGGCGCGATAGGCCTCGCTCTTCCACCAGCGGTCGGTGGCGATCTCGTCGAGCGTCAGCGGGGTTCGGTTCGCCGTGTGGGCGTAGTGGCGCAGTAAAGGATGGACGCGCATGTGAGCGTTGATCAGGGCATCCAGAGGCGCCTGGTGCAGCCAGTCGGGTTTGCCGGTCAGAGCGTGGCCGGTGCCGGCGTTCCAGTCAAGGTCGATGAGGACGGCCAGATCTACCGGCAGGTCGGTGGTCAACCGCTCCATGAGCAGTGGCCACACCCGCACCGGCTCGGGCTCAGTGAGAATCGCTATCGCCAGGTCGTGAATGAGCCGGGCATCGCGCCCCGAAAGAGCTGTCACACACGCAGTGTGCCTGCCCGATTACCGCACCGCCGGGCAAACCGTAAAAAATCTTGAGTGATGTACTTCCAAGTCGAACTCGACAGTCTGTCAGGAACTCACTCCGCCCAACAGCCTACGGCACTACGAAGTTGTCCGTATTTTTCGTGCCCGCTCCGGACGCCAACCTGGTGAGCGAGAGAGCGGGACCACCCGCCTGCCGATGTCGCCGTGTGGAGGTCGAACGTGGTTCGTACCCGTAGTGGTCTGTCCGGGGCCGTACGCAGCCTGGAGCCTCCGCTACCGGCCGGGGTCCGGATCGCAGAACTGTGCGACCTGCCGCCGGTGGTGACCGTGGTGGCCCGCCGACGTGACGACTGGCGGGAGCTGCCTCAACGGTTCTCCGCGCTGGCGAGGCTCACCGCAGCGCAGTCGGTGCAGGCGACCGGCTCATAACTCGCGTTTATCTCCCATTGGAGAGCGGACTTCGACACGGCGTGGCCCGGGCCCGCCAGGCTGATGCCCGGCTCATTCCACGTACACGGATCACACACGCATAGAGGGGACTGCGTATGCGACCTCCACGATGCCTCGTCCTGGCCGTCACCTCAGCGATCATCTCGGCCCTGCTGTCCGCCCTGGGACCCCAGGCTGCCGCCCGCCCCTACGGACTGGTCCGTGATCCGGGCTTCGAGCAGCAGAACAGCCGCACCGTCTCCGGGGCATGGCAGGGAGAGGGCCCTGATTACAAGGGCATTGACATCGGCCTCGGCTACCACAAGACCGGACGGAACAACGCCTTCATCCGCACCTCCAGCCGCAAGTGGAACGCCATCAAGCAACAGGTGACGGTCAAACGTCAGACGGTGTACTACCTGACCGGCTGGGTCAGGACATCAGGAAACTTCACCAGCGGGTACTTCGGAGCACGAGGAGCCGACGGCCGCACTATCGTGCAGAAGAACTTCGGCAAGGTTGTCACCAACGGCGCCTACCAGTACGTCCAGATGGCCTTCAATTCGGGCAACCACACCCAGGTCACGCTCTACGCGGGCTACATCGCCCCCGGCAGGGACTCCTGGGTCCAGATTGACGACATCGACCTCGCCGACACCCCGTACACCAACTGGGCCGGCTACGTGGTGCCGAGCAGCCCCGCCAACGCGGCGCCGCGAGCCGTGACGGCGGTGTGGACCCAGCCCGCCTTCACCTGTCAGGACGACCCCTCCAATCACGTCGGTGTATGGGTGGGCCTCGACGGGCTGGACACCAGCGAGACCGAGAGTTTGGTCCAGGTCGGCACGCACGCCGCCTGTCGACGCCACGACCTCTACCCGCAGCACCGCGCCTTCTGGGAAGTCATCGACGCAGGCCGCGACTCGAACGCACAGACGATCCCCATGGAGGTGGAGGCCGGGGACCGAATCTCCGCCTCGGTCGTCCGCAGCTCCGCCGACCCCACCGCCTACATCCTCACCATCGACAACCTCGACCGGCCGGAACAACGCCGAACCCTGACGAAAAGGGCGTCCGCGGCGCGCTCCGAGAGCGCCGAGATCATCGTGGAGCGCCCCACCGTCAAACCCTTCGGCGCAACCTGGCCCCGGCCCCTGAACGTCTCGTTCTCCTACGTCACCGTCGACGGCGCGCCGCTCTCCTCCTACGACACACTCGCTATGCGCGGCCGCCAGGACGACAAGGGCATCATCTATGCCCCCTCCCCGGCCGTCACCGACAGCGGCGGCTACAGCAACTTCACCCTCTCCTCGCACGCGGGCTAGCCCCCGCCAGCCACACCCACCATCGGCCCGGACAGTGAAGGAGAACCCCATGCCGACGACCCGCACCCCCTCGATCTCCCGTCGCACCCTGCTCACCGCAGCGGCTGGAAGCGGGCTCGCGATGATCGCCGGCGCCACCGCGACCTTGGTAACCGCTACCCCCGCCCGAGCCGCGCAGCACCTGTGGACGTGGTGTTACCAGTGCAGCCAGCTGTGGTTCTCCGGCAACGGCAGCGGCTACTGCCCCGTCGGCAGCGGCATCTTCGGCTGGGACCATGGGCACCAGAGTTCGGGCAGCGGCGACTACGTGCTCCGCTACGACACGGACCCCGGTGTCGGAGACACCCAATGGCGGTGGTGCCGCGACTGCGCGGCCCTGTGGTCGAAAGGCTGGTCGGACAGCGGACGCACGACCACCTACTGCCCCAACAGCAGTCAACCGTTGCGGTGGCACAACTGGTCCGGCTCGGGGACGTACAAGATCGAGGCGCTGCCCGACGGCATCAACGGCCCTGGCGGCCAGCGGCGGTGGTTCCTGTGCATCCGGTGCTCCGGTCTCTTCTTCACCGGCAACGGCTCCGACGGCACCTGTCCCGCCGGAGGCGCCCACCGTCACTGGATGTCGCCCGAACCGCAGATTGGCTACGAGTACGTGCTGCGCCAGATGTGAAGCTGGTCAGCCAGTGCCGACGGAGGGCGCTAGGGCGAGTTGCTGGACATGCTGATCGACGGGGGCGCCGAGCAAGGCTGTTGAGCGGCGACAAGGCCGGGCCGCAGAACCCGCGGCCTCGCATTGCGGCGACTTCGCCTCCCGGAGCGTGTCCGATCGGCTACGTTGAGTCGACGAGCATGCGTGGGGAGGACATGTGCTGACACCGGCGGTTGTGCGGGTCCCGTTGGCGGACGGGGGCTCGATTCTGGTGCAGGTGGACCCGGACGAAGTGCCGGCCGACTCTCGGGGGCCGGTCAAGGCGGGCCGGGCCACGGACGCCGTACGGGAACTGCCGCAGCATCTGCAGGCGGCCATGGGACCGGTGACCGACATGGCCCGGGCCGTCCTGGAACAACTGCGGCGGGCCGGACCGGACGGAGTCACCGTGGAGTTCGGCGTGAATCTCGCCGCGCAGGCCGGGGCCGTCATCGCCAAGAGCGAGGCGGGCTGCCATCTGAAGGTGGCGATGACCTGGAACGCCGCCGCGAGTACGGGCGAGGGCGCGGGCTGAGGACGGTGCCGCCATGCTGACGGCACGGAGCGAAGGGCCGGCGTCGTCGCAGCCGCCCAGCCCCGAGGCCGCCGTCGCGCAGGTCCTCGCGTCCGACGGCACTGTGGCCGGCGCGGGGTTCCTGGCCGGCGACGGTCTGCTGCTCACTTGCGCGCACGTCCTGCACGCCGTCGGTCACGGCCCCGGCGACGACGTCCGGGTGTGCTTTCCGCAGGCCAAGAACGCGCCGCGTGCGCTCGGGACGGTCCTCGCCGAGCCCTGGCGGGACCCGGAGGGCGAGGACATCGCCGTCGTCCGGCTGCACGAGGTGCCCGCCGGCCTTCCGGTGCCGGCGGTCGGATCGGCCCAGGGCTTCGAGGGGCAGCGGGTGCGGTCGTTCGGCTTCCCGGCCCAGGCGCACACCGACGGCCGCCACGGAACGGGCGTCGTCCAGGGGTATCTCAACGCCGACGGCCGCGTGCTCCTCCAACTGGACGGCGCGAACGCACTGGCGCAGGGCTTCAGCGGCGGACCGGTCCTCGACGTGGAATCAGGTCTCGTCCTCGGCATGGTCACCGAGATCACCGCCCCCGACCGTCACCACCGCGGCCTGAACGTGGCGTACGCGACCCCGGGTGAGGCGCTGCGCGCCGCCTGCCCCGCGCTCGCTTCCCAGGAAACCTGTCCCTATCTGGACCTCGAACCCTTCGGCAAGGAACACAGCAAGTGGTTCCACGGCCGGGACGCCGCCTCGAAGGAGGTACTGCGGAAGCTGAAGCGGCACCGTGGCGTCCTGCTGCAAGGTCCCTCCGGTTCCGGCAAGTCGTCCCTGGTGCAGGCCGGCGTCCTCCCCGACCTGCCGCACGACTGGCTTACCTGCACCGCGCGCACCGGCCGGGACTGGGCCGCCGACCTGGAACGCGAGGGGCTGCCGGGGGTTCGTGAGACCGGGCTGCTCGACGCCGTACGTCGGCGGCTGGCCGGCGAGGCGGACGGCCGCCGGCTGCTGCTGGTCTTCGACCAGTTCGAGAAACTGCTCACGGCCGTCGGGTCGGCCGCCGAGCCGCCCATCCACGCCGCCGACGCCCTGCGGCAGCTGACCGAGGTCATCCGCTCGTACGAGCCGGTGGTCGTGCTGCTGGTCATGCGCGTCGACTTCTACCACCGGCTGCACGTGCTCGCGCCCGACCTGCTGGAAGCCGTCAAGCACGGGCAGATCGACCTCTTCCCCACGCTCAGGGCCGAGGAACTGCGCGCCATCGTGACCCGGCCCGCGCACAGCGTAGGGCTCCGTTTCGAGGAGGGCCTGCCGGAAGCCATCGTCACCGAGGCCCTGGCCGCCCGTCCCCGTTCGGCCGCGGACGGCAGGGCCGATGTCGCTCTGCTGCCGCTGCTGGAGAAGACCCTGACGCTGCTGTGGGAGAACCGCAGCGACAACCGGCTCACCTGGGAGGCGTACAACGACAGGATCGGCGGGTTCAGCGGAAGCCTGAAGGGCTGGTACGAGCGGGCCTTCCGGGAACTCGGCCCCGGTCGCCGACCCGTGGCCGAACGCATCCTCAGCGCACTGGTCCGTCACGACGAGACGGAGCAGACGCCCGACACCCGTCAGATGCGCTCGGTGGAGGAACTGCGCGATCTGATCGCCGACTCGTCCTTCGACGACGTCCTGGCCGTGCTGGCCCGTCACCGGCTCGTCATCACGCACACACCGTCGGGCGGCAGGTACCAGGGCCGGCCCATGGTCGATCTGGTCCATGAGTACCTCATCAGCACCTGGGACGAGTTGAGGGAGTGGGTGGCGCGGGACGCCCCGTTCGACGCCTGGCTGCGCCAGGTGGAATCGCAGCGGCGCATGTGGGAGGCGACGCCGGACGCCGGCGGTCTCCTGCAACGCGCCGATCTCGACGCCGCGCTCGGCTGGGCCGCCCGCACCCGTACCCTCCCGCCCCGCATCAGCGCGTTCCTCCGGCTCAGCGACGAGCACCACAAGGCGCGCGAGCGGCGCCGGCTGCGGATCCGCCGCGCCGTCATCACGGGGCTGTCCCTGCTGACGGCCGGCCTGCTGGCCGTTTCCACCGTCGCCCTCGACTACGCCGAGGGCGAGCGGCAGGCGAAGGAGGAGAAGGCGCAGGGCGAGCTGGTCGCCACCGCGGAAGGGCTCGCCGCGCAGGCCGAGCGGCTGCGCGAGAGCGATCCGCGACTCGCCCTGCAACTGGGCATGGCCGCCGACCGGCTGCGCGGCACCGCCAAGGTCCGGGCGAGCCTGGTCAACACGCTGAACACCACCAGGCTCGCGGCGACCTTCTCGGGTGCCGGCATCGGATTCACGGACGACCGGGGCGAGCGACTCCTCGTCCAGACCGCCAAGTCCGGCGAGGACGGCGTGCTCTCCACCACCTACGCCGTCGGCGGGACCCGGCCCGGACGGGCGCTGCGACGCCTCGACATCGGCGCCCTGGCCGACCTCAGTCCGGACGGGAAGCGGCTGGCCACGTTCGACGCGGACCTGCGGGTGCGGGTGCGCTCCATGGGCGCTCCCGGCGCCGACGAGGCCACCGTGTCGCCGGTGCTCGGCGCGGCGGCGAGCGACGCGGAGTTCGGCGTGGACGGCAGACGTCTGGTGATCGGTCACCGGGACGGCACGGTGACCCTCTGGGACGTCTCCCGGCCTGCCCGCCCGACGGCGACAGGGGCGCCGCTCCGGGTACTGCCGAAACCATCCGACGACGATGCCACCCCGTGGTCGGCCTCGCCGTCGCTCTCCCCCGACGGCCGTCTCATCGCGGTGGCCGGCGAACGATCGGTCGCCCTGTGGAGCGTCGCCGCGCCACGGCGCGAGGTGGCGCGCCTGCGCCTGCCGCCGCTCACGACCGAGACGTACACCGACCCGTACGAGATTTCCCAGATTTCCTTCAGCCGGGACGGGAGGACGATCGTCGCCGCCGCGACCGGCGGTGTCATGCGCTGGGATCTGGCCGATCCCGAGCATCCCGTGCTGCTCGAAACCCTGACCGACGCCCGCGCGGCGGCGGTGTTCGCACCGGACGGCCGGACCCTGGCGACGGCGGGCGACGACGGCAGCGCCGTGCTCTGGGACCTCACGGACCGCTCCCGGGCCCGTCGCGTCGACGCCTTCCCCTCGCCCCACGAGAGCGAGGCCGTCGCGATCCGCTTCTCGCCGGACGGGCGGCGCGTCATGGTGCGGCACGACGGTTCCGCCGGGGGCTATGCGACGGTGTGGAACCTCCGCCCGCCGAGCCGACCACAGGCCCTGGGCGGCGAACTGCCGTCCCACTCCCCCTCCCTGGCCCTGCGGGCGGACGGCCGCGTCCTGGTCACCGCGCGCCAGGACGGCCGGATCGACTGCTGGGACATCACCTCGCCGGATCACGCGGTCCGGATGTCCACCGTGCGCACACGCGTCCCGGGCGGCGTCACGGCCCTGGCGTTCCGCCCCGACGGCCGGGAACTGGCGGTGGGCGGCGCTGGCACGGTCCAGCTGTGGGACGTCAGCGACGCGAGGCGCCCGGTACGGCGTGGCGCGACCCCGAGGACCACGCTCGACCGGGTCACCGCGCTGAGTTACACGCCGGACGGCCGGACGTTGCACATCTCGGACAGCGCCTATGTGGTGCGCTGGCGGACGGGCTCGCGCACGATCCCCCTCACCATGGGCACGGTCTTCCCCCAGTTCGTCACGCGGGTGGCGTTCAGCAGGCAGACCGACACGATGGCGCGGATCGCGCCCAACCAGCCGCTGTCCCGGGTGGTCCGGGACCGCGGCGACCCGGTCGGGGCGAGCGTGCAACTGTGGCCGGTAGGCGACTCCGGCCCCATGCCCGGCAGCGGGGCCCGGGAACTGCCCGGTCCGGGCAACGTCGGTTCGGCGGTGGAATTCAATCCGGGGGGACGGATCCTGGCCGTCGGTAGCCCGTCCGGCACGCTGACGCTGTGGCGGATCGGGGGTGCCTACGAGGAGCACCGCCGACTGGGGCTTCCGGTCAAGGGTCACCGTACGGCGATCTCCGCCATCGCGTTCTCACCGGACGGGACCACGGCGGCCACCGGGGCGACCGACGGCACGATCGTGATCTGGGCGCCCGACGAGGACGGCCCGCAGAACCTCAGCGGCGCGGCAGCGGAGAGCCACTCGGGCCCCGTTCTCACGATGGCGTTCTCCCCCAACACCCGCACACTGGTCACCGACGGCGCGGACGGCGTGGTGCGGTTGTGGAACGTGGGGGCCATCGCGGACGCGCGCGCCGAGCCGACGGAACTGGCGTGCGCCCTCGCCGGCGGCGGGCTCGACGAGGTGGAGTGGGAGTCCTTCGTACCGTCGCTGCCGTACCGGGACACGTGTGCCTGAGCCGGGGGGCACCTCAGCGAGGGGGCCGCGGCCTGCGCCGGGATGGCGCGGTGACCGCGGCGGCAGTCGAACACTATCCGCCTCGCCGGCTGCTCTGGGTTGACACAGTGGGGGACAAGGGGTGCGAAACGCTGACCGCGTTGCAGCTCACACTGCGGCATGTGGACCGCTTCTACGCTGGCCCGAGCCGCTTGGCACCCTTACCCAGGCCCGGGCGACTCCGTCGACTGACCTCTTCCCGGCCGGCAGGAGGCGAAGCCGACTTGCCCCGCACGCCAGGACGGCCTTCCGCTATTGCGGTGCGATGGCTTTGAGCCAGTCCTCGACGGCCAGGACGTCTGCCCACTGTGGGAACAGCTTTTCGGTAAGCATCGTGTGCACCTCGGGGTCGGTGTCGAGGCAGGCGTCCGCCAGGACGGTGAGGCCGAAGTCCAGGTCGATGGCGTGCCACAGGGTGGACAGCACTACAGCGCTGGTGGCGATGCCGGTGAGAACAAGGCTGTCGATACCGCGAGCCCTGAGTACTAAGTCGAGGTCGCTGCCCGAGAAGGCACTCCCTCGTCTCTTGGTCACCACGACGTCGCCCTGCTGGGGGGCGACGTCGTCATGGATCTCGGTGCCAGGCTGCCCCTCGGTGAACAGGCCGGCCCGCACGATGTTTGTCATCACCTTGTTGCGGGGGCTGACTTCCGGATCACCCGGCCGTAACCCGATCACCACGTAGATCACGGGGATGCCTGCAGCCCGGGCTCCGTCGATCGCCTGGCGCAAGCGCGGCAGATATCCGGAACCGTCGTCGGCGATAGCCACGATGTCCCGTTGGACGTCCATCACCAGAAGCGCACTGTTTGCCATGCTCGCCGTCCCTTCTCCGTGGAAGAACCAGAGCAAGTCTGGTGGATCAACCGAGCCGTGGTTGGGGGTTCCGCAGATCCTCATCAGCGTCGCGCCGCAGTGCGCCCATGACCGGTGTCAGTTCTTGCCCGGCAGGACGACGTAGGTGCTGTCCAAACCCGGTGATAAGCGGTGTCGCCCGTCAGTTACGGAGCCACTGGTCCCTCTCGGCCCCGATCTGCAGGCGCCATCTCACTTGGACACCCGTCTCGCCAGGGGCTTCCGGCCCACCCGGCACGCGTACGCGCTCAACCTCGGTAAAGCCCAAGCGGCGGGCGACCGCACCACTCGCGGAATTGGCTGCGTCGTGGTGGATTTCGATGCGATCGATGCCCGGCATGTCCCGTCCCGCCTGTACGAGCGCAGCCGCGGCCATAGTGGCCAACCCCTTCCCCGTCCACGCGTGATGGAGCCAATATCCGATGTCCAGACCGCCAGGTCCGATCCGGCGATGCAATCCGCAACTGCCGACGACCACTCCACTCGAGGTGATCGCGTAGTTGTACTCCTCCCCCGTGCCCCACTGCTCCTCGGAGTAGGCCAGAAACCCTTCCCCCTGCTTCCGGTCGTGGGTGGCCGCAAAGGGCATCCATGGCAGCAGGTGATCACGCGACTCGGTGATCGCCCGATGCAGGGTCTCGACGTCGTCGACACGCCACCGGCGCAGTTCGACCTGGTCAAAGCGAAGCACATCAGCAGGCTGTCCCATGACCGGGATGCTGCCTCAGCATCACTAGATCGACAACGCAATTACCAGCACCGAAACCTACGGCCATCGAGTGCTGAACACCTCTCCCGCCAGGGGATTCCCGCCGTCCCGGAACGTCGGCAAGGATCTCCGCCTGCTCACGGGTGGTGAGCGCCTGCGGCCCGTTGTGGATGTAGGCCTGGCCAGCGTGACCGTCCTGCGTGAGGGCGAGCGCGGCGACGCGGACGATGCCAAAGAGACCTCCTGCCGCGATGAGCGCGAGCACCAGCAGTCCCCCCAGAACTGCGTTGAGCCGCCTGCTGCGCCGGATGACGGCGCGTTGGCGCTGCCTGCTGACCGTGAGGAAACTTTCAATGTCGGCCGGCAGACGGCGTTGTCCTGACCACTCAAGTCCCTCCGCCAGCGCCGTACCGCCCAACAAGTCCCCCGGGTCTTTCTCCGTGGCCCAGCGGGCGCGCCGCTCGCGCGTGCGGCCCAGCCATTTCTGGAAACGGTGTTCCTGGTCCACCCACTCCCGCAGCGCCCCCCAATCCCGGATCAGGGCCTCGTGGATCAGCTCGGCCACCGGCTCGCCCGGTGCCGCGCCGGGATGCCGCGGGTCCTGCATCGCCTGGGTGGTGATGATGCGGCGGCGCGTGAGGGAGGCGATGACCGCGTCGACCGCCGCCTTCTCCTCACGGCCCCCCGCATCCGCTGCCAAGTCGCGCAGTTCGTGGAGCGGGACCTGGCTGCGGACGGCCGCGATGTTGTGGCTGGGGTCGGAGGGGTGCACCAGGGAGGTCAGCGCCCGCCGGGCGATCATCCGCTGCTCCTCGGACAGCTCCTCGACGGTGCCCTAGCACCATGTGGTCACGCTTCCGCTGACCTTCCCGATGCGCCGGTACGCCTCATGGGTGAGGTACCCGTCCTGCCGCCGGTGCCACAGCTGGTTGAGCGTCATCGACAGCAGCGGCAGCACGTGACCGGTGCCAGGCGGGTGATGGCCGCCTCGGGGGTGATCTCCATGACGTCGCCGATGATCCGCTCGGGCAGGCCCGGCTGGAAGCGGAGTCCTACGTCTTCGGCCGGCAGGACGACGATGTCGTGCAGGTCCTGCTGGCTCAGCGTGCCGGCACGTTCAGCAGGCCCGGCATCGCGGCTTCCAGCAACTTGGGTGCCAGGGCGGCCAGCTGGGGATAGAAGTCGTCCCGCATGACCAGGATGAGGGTGATCTTGGTGTACGCGTCCGCCGCCTTCGTGACCTCGTCGATGACGGCGAGGAGGTCCCGCAGCCGGCCGTCGGTCGACTGGACCAGCAGCTCCTCGAACTGGTCGATGATCAGCAGGACCCGCTGGTAACGGATCCGCCGCGAGCCTCTGGTGCCGCATCCCGGCGTGAGCCGTCCGTATGAGAGGGCAGGGCGCCCCGACGGTCACATCACCCTCCGCGCGTGAACATTCCCCAAGCGGCTACCCCCGGGCGTGGTGGCGCGGCTGTCGCGCTTCGTGCTCTCTGCACCCCAGGTGGTTGCCGTGGGCAAGAGAGCGATGTCGGTGTACGAGGCCGTCGACACCGTTGCACAGCTCCTCATCAATCCGGTCGGCGTCCTCCTTGAAACGGCGAAGGACACCGGTCTGGGCTTCGTAAAGGACTCCACTTTGATTGCCATGCCCGCGATCGCCATGTGGGTGTCGTCCTTCAGCGTCGGGCCGCCGTCGGCGCGGTGGCGGCGCCGTTCAGGCAGTGGTCGAGGAGTGCGTGCATGCGGGGGACGGGAAGGGACGGGTTGGCCGCGGCGCCCTCTGCGGTGCGGAGGTCGGTGAGGAGGGTTTCCAGGGTCTCCGGTGTCAGGGTCGGGTTGGCGGCGGCTGCCCGGCGTACCGCATCGTCGGGGTCTTCCAGCGGAGGTTCGGGCAGAGCGGGGTCGGTCGCGGCCAGGGCGCGTACCTCGGGGTCCGGGTGGGCGATGAGGTGGGTCCGGCCGGTGCGGGGGAATGCGGGCAGGGTCAGCAGGTGCGGACGGTGGGCCGGGCGGGTGACGAAGACGTCCAGGAGGAGGTGTGGCGGAGCCAGTGGGTGGTGGCAGGCCAGCCGGATCCGTACCTCCTCGTCATCGTCCAGCGCCAGTGTCCCGACGAGCTCTGCGGGCAGGCCCGGCCAGCTCGCCGCGACCCGGCGGAGCACCGGTTCCTCGGACGCCGCGCAGGTGGCGTACCAGTCGGGCGTCGGCTCGGTGGCCGGCTGCGTGATCGGGCAGGTGCAGTCAGGCCCGTGATCGACGACCTTTTGGACCTCCTGGAATTCGGCCCAGGTACGGATGGAGGGCTGGAGGCGGGCACGCATCCGCACCTCCTCGTCCGGATCCTGCCTCAGCTCCGCCGCCTCCGGTCCCAGATCGGGCCGGGTGGCAACCAGCCGGCGGATCTCTGTATCGGGGTGGCGGGCGAGCCGGGCGAGGGCGTCGGCGGGGGTATGGCGGTTCCGGGCAAGCGGGTGAACCTCGTCGTCCGCGAAGCACTGCTCGACGACCGCGGGTGACAGGGCACAGGTGCTGAGCACGGACACCGCGTGGCGTGATCCGATGGGCGGCAGCTCGGCCTCCACCGCCTCCGGGTCCAGCTGCCGGCTGCCCTTCCTGGCTGCTTCCCGCACGGCGGGGTCGGGGTCGTCGAGCAGGGCATGACGCTGCGCAGCGGTGAGCGACTGCCACTGCAAGGCGGCGTACAGACGGAGTGCGGGGTGGTCGTGACCGGCCATGGCCTGTGGGAAGGACGGCGGGACCTGCCGGGAGGACCAGAGCTCCCCGATGATCTCCTTCTCGGTGACCCTGCCGTCCTCGCCTCCGTCCTGGGCGGTCAGGAAGGTGACGAGGATGTCGTCCGGCAGGGGCCGGACCCACCGGGGCTGGAGCCGGGTGCCGCCGGCGAGATACGCACGGACGAGTCCCGAAGGGTCCGATGCCAAGGGAGCGAGTCGTGCGGGGTCGACGTGCAGGTTGCGGGCGAGGGCGCGGCGGATCCGCTCGACCGGGTGGCGGAGGGCCGCGTCGATGACGGCGTCGGGCAGGTCGCGGCCCTCGCACATCAGCAAGCCGGCCTCACCGGACGCTTCGTCCAGGAGACGTATCAGCACGTCGGCGGGTGCGGCCGCGTTGAAGGCGATGCCGCGCAGCCACAGTTCACGGAGAAAGTCGGACACCACGTCATCCTGCCAGCTCGCCTCCTGAACCGGGCCGCCCGACGGCTCCCTCGTCGGCGCTGACCGGCGGCGCCGTCCGCAGGGCTTCGAACCACATGGCGAGAGCCTTTATCCCTGACCGTACGCGGCACACCGCCACGCTCCGCATCCCCCCTACGACGGATGCACGACATACGGGGCTGGTCAAGAAACCGGGCGTTGCTGAACTCGGCTACATCACTGCCGTGCCCGCGGGGCGTCTACGCTCCCGGACAACAAACGCTCTCGCTACTGACCGACAAAGCCAGCCCAACGTGTGGAACCCTGAACGGCAAGCACCCGCCCATACGAGGCGAGCTGGCATTCACCGAAGCCGACGTTGGGCCTTGATGTGCCTGGCAGGATCGGCGCATGCTCATCACGCCCCGTCCGGGAACCAACCGGGACAGCCTGCTTCCGACGCTGCCGTCCGTGCACATCGACGCCAACAACGAGCACGGCCGCCCCTTCGACAACGCCTACAGGCGGCTGGTGGGCTATCTGGAGTGGGCAATGAGCGCGCTGCGAAACCAGGTCACTGCCGAAGACCTGGCTGCCCTTGTCCTGACCAAGCGCCACGACACTCTCCTGAACGGCGTGGGTGATCCGGAGGGGGCGCAGAGGGAGCGCCTGGTGAACCTGCTGGTCGACCAGGAACTGGCCGAGCACACCGAGGCTCTTGAGGCGGTGATACACCTGCTGCAATCCCTGATGAACCGGTGGACCGGGCACGAGCGCTTCGTCGTCCCCGACTCCAGCTTCTACATCCAGAACCCCATCAAGCTGGCCGACGTCGACCGGCACCAGGTCCTCGGGCTCCCAGAAGAGGTGCGCGTCCGCCTGCTTTTCCCGATCGTCGTGGTCGACGAGCTCGACGGGCTTAACCTTGACTGGGTCCTGAACGGCGACACGGACGGAGTCCTGCACGCCGGGGAGTACGACCCGCAGTCGGGCGAAACCCGCGGCAAGGTCGTCGGGGAGATGGTCCTGGATCCCCCGGGCACGTACACCTGCCGCTTGCCGATGATGAGACCGCCGGCCTGGCGCAGGCCATCGACGAATTCGCCTGGTCCCTCTAATCCCTCGAGGAAACCGCGCAGGCGTTCATCGAACGCGGCGACCCCGACGGCGCCGAGCCGTCGATCTCGGCCATCCTGGCCCTACGCAAGGCGGACGACCTGCCTGAGACAGCCCGCCAGTACGTTTCTGGGGAGGCGGAGGAGGCACTGTCCACCATCGTCTGCGCTCTGCTCGACACCGGGCAGCGAAAGCAGGCGCTCAAACTGGTGGAAGCGGCGCGGAGCGACAAGCTGAAGCGGCTGGCAGACGTCCCGTCCGACATCCCCGCAACCGCGGAGCCCGAGACGGCCGAGAGGCGGCCGGACAGCACGAACAACTCGCCCCGATCCGCAACCCCCCGGCCATGGACACCGCCCACGAAGAACGGTCAAGAGGGCACTGCAGGAAGCGACGACACCCCCCTCTTGCGGTTGAGTGAAGTCAAGCGGCTCGTCTTCGAAGGCAAGCTCGACCAGGCCGCATACCTCACCCGCCTTTCCCCTCGACGCATCGGCCTTCTTCAACACACGAGGCGAGGCCCTTCTACGGGCGGCGGGCGGCCACGCCCCCTCCGACGTGCGGCGACGGGCCCTCGTGGCGGAGGCCCTGGCCTCGGGATCCGTCACCCGGCTCGTAGGGACGATCGCCGAGGCTGTACCCGAGGTCCTCATCGACGTCGCCCGCTGCGCTCACTCGTTGAGCCTCTACCAACACCACGGCTGAGAGCCCGGCCGGACAAACGCCCAAGGCGCATAGGCGTCGAGACCGAGAGGTCGCAGCAACCGATTCGGCCGCTACACGCGGTCGGGGCCACCCCGGTGAGCAGTCCACCAGTCCATGAGGACGTGGGCCTTGTCGTCAAAGCGGCGGTCCAGAAAGGACATTGGCGCGCGCAGCGGTATCCGACGTCCATTCGATACGTGTACGACCAGCGTCCGGACCCCAGCGGTCTTCCGGACCTCTATGCCGATGATGTCCCGCCACGCGATATCGCGGCGCCCGCCTCCGCGGAGGACGAGGAAGTCGTCGCTGAGCTCTACACGGTACTGAGGAACCAGGGCTGGAACGACCACGCTCGCGAGCATGGCGTTTGAGACCCACGTCCACAGCTCCCCCGCCGTCATGCGCCCACCAGTGGCGTGGAAAAGGCCCAGCGGCAATTGACCGTACTGCAGTGGACGGTGCCCGTGCTGACCGCAGGCGTATTGGTTCTCAACGCCCCGCACCGCGAACAGCAACGGCCCTCCCAGCAGAAGCTGGGCATGCTCCGCAATGCTGCCTTCGGTGTCACGGGCTGCATGAATCGCCGCTGAAGGACGGTGTCCCAGGCCCGTTGCATCTGCGACCCAGCGCAGTGTTCCGGGTGACTCCCCCGCCGTCGCGGTCCACGGCGCGCTCAGCAAACGCCGTGCGCGCTATAGGCCATGCCGACGGGGGATGCGCGATGGCTGCCGGGCGTCAGCTGCCGGCGGGCTTTACCCCGAACATGAGGGTGTGGCGTGGGACGTCGTATTGGACGGTCTGGGTGTGCTCCAGCAGGTCTTTCAAGACGTCGGCGTCGTCGGCGTCGACCGTGAGGACTTCTTCCCCGGCGCCTTCGTCCAGGACCAGCTGCAGGGTGAAGGTGCCGCGCTGGCCGGGTTCTCCGGCCACCCAGCTGAACTGGTAGTGGTTGACCTGGCGAACTTTGATGCCGGCCTCTGTCAGGGGCTGCTCAACCTGTGTCATGACAGCCGATTCCCTTCCTGTTGCGTGCATTGACTGCCCACGTCCGTCCCCTACCGCCTGAAGTCCGCTGTTTGAGGGCAGTGTCTTAAGCCGCCGCCCGGGCGCCCTGCGGCTTGAACTGCCGGACACCTCTTGAACCGCCAGCGGCAGGGCGCGCGCCGGCGAGGCGGGCGGGGCTACTTGTCGCGCCGATCTTCGTCGACGCCTTCGGTGTCGATCTGTTCCTTGCGACCCCGCGGCGGTGCCGGGGTGGGCCCAGCCGCCCTCGCCGGGCTGGTTGGCCTGTTGCCAGGCTGCGTCCCAGTCGATGCCGTAGTGCCCGTACAGGCGGTGCTCTTCGCCTTCGGAGAGGTGGCCGCCTGCGTCGACGTCGACGTTGGGCGCGTCCTTGACCGTGTCCTCGGGGTAGGGGACCTCCCAGATGGTCTTCCACGATGGAGGCGTCATGGATGGGTACGAACGACTCGCTGGTGCCGAACAGGCCGGTCTTCACGCTCACCCACTCGGGCTGACCGGTGGCGTCGTCGAGGAAGACGTGTTTGGCATCGCCGATCTTGTTGCCGTCCGTGTCGTAGACCGGGTGGTCGAGCACAGTCGGGATCTGCTCGTGGGTGATCACTGTTTACTCACCCTCTCTCTTGTCGCGTTCGGCTCGCTCTGTCCGGCTCACCACCGCATTGGGTGCCAAACCGGTGGGAACTTGTTGAATTGCGAAGCGGCGAGAGTGCTTTGGAAGGTGCCCGCACCCCCCTGGGCCGGACCGGTTGGTGGTGCTGAAGTCGTTCCCCACAGCCGGGCTGGACAGCAGACGCGGTTCCCTGTCGGGGCGCTGCGGTCCACAGTGAAAGCAGCGTTAGTGCGACCGAGGTGATTGCCCGTGCTGGGTGCCGCTTCTGGCAATCATCCAGGTTGCCGGGGGTACTCGCGCACGTTGTGGGGCGCGCCTCCGGCAGCCGCGTGGTTGGTTCGGGCTCTTTTGCGGCGAGGCTCCGGAGGATCCGACGGCCTCCGCCACACCCCCCCTATCCGGGCCCCTGGATCCACCGATCTGACCAGTTCGAAGCCATGTCAGAAGGTAGGGCACGCCATGACAGCGGTGACGACAGATTCACTTGTCCCGGCGCTTGAGCACGCTCGTGATGCTCACGCTGCGGTCATCAACCGTTTCCGGGCCGATATGGCCGCCCACGCCGCAGGCCCTCGGCCGGAGATCCTCAAACGCCTTATCGACGACACACACGACAGTGTTGCTCGCATCGACGGCCACTTGCGTGAACTGCGACCCCGCCGCCCGCTGCGGGACACCGCCGAGAAGGTCCGGTTCATCGCCCGGCGAACCGTCCGGATGGCCACTTTGCTGCTCAAGATCGGTGCGGTGATCACGACTGCCCTCCTGCATCGCCGCAATGCGCCCAGCACGCGACAGCTGCTGAGAAGCACCGAGGCCGAATACTCGATCACCGCCCGGGCACTGGCGGCCTGCCGCGCCGGGGAGAGCATCGCCGAGCAGGCGCTTGACCATGCCGCCGCCAACCTGCTCGCCACACTGCGCCACCAGGACGAGGAACTGCTGGCGACCCTGGAGGACAGCATCGCCCAGCACGCCCGGGCCACGGCGGCGGCCGGGAGCGGGAGCGGCTACCGCACGGCCGAGGACGATGCGCGGCAGGCCGCGCGCACGGCCGAAGGTGCCCTGCGCCAGATGCCCGAAGAGGCCGAGGGCACGATCACCAGGAAAGAAGAGCCGCCGGTTCTCTGGTACGACCACCTCAGCATCGCCGACATCATCCAGCGCCTGCCCATGCTCTCCCAGGCGGAGCTGACCGCCCTCGACAGCTACGAGCGCGGACACGCCGGCCGGCCGGACATCCTGAACGCCATCGAGCGGCTACGCGGTAACGAACCATGGCCCGGGTACGACGCCATGATCCCTGACCAGATCACCGCCCGGCTGCAGACCGCCGCGCCCGCCGAAGCCCGGCAGGTACTGGACTACGAAAGGCGCCACCGCCGGCGCGGCACACTAGTCGCTCTCGCCAAGGCCCGCAGCATTGAAGCCTCCCCTGGCCGACATCCCGATGCTCGCGGGTTGAGATAGCGGAATCCGTTGATCGTGGACACCTGGAGACTCGGGAGGCAAGAGCAATCGCAGCCACCCGCCGGTTCGGCCCGAAGCCCTCGTAGCTGTTGCGTTGTACCTGCCCGGAGGGCCCACCTCGCCAAGCTCGTACATCTGTTTGACCGCAGGTGGTGGGGCTACTCGTACCTGGGAGCCTGCGTCGCAGCGAGGAAACAGCGCCGGCGGGACCGCGCAGAGATGGCAAGGGGCTGGTCGCGATGACCGTGGCGACACAGCAGGGCGGCGGGGGCGGTTCCAGCGGCCTCTACGACGTTCTGGAACTCATTCTCGACCGCGGACTGGTGATCGACGCGTACGTGCGGGTCTCTCTTATTGGTATCGAGATACTCACGATCGACATACGGATCGTGGTCGCCAGCGTCGACACCTACCTCCGCCTCGCCGAGGCGTGCAACCGCCTCGACCTGGAGGCAGGGCCGCGCAAGCCGGCCGGGCTGACGGAGCTCACGGGACAGCTCGCAGAGTCCGGCGCCCGCGGCAAGACCAGAGGAGCCCTGTCCGGCACCGCGGAGACGATCTCCGACGCCTCCCAACAGGCACGTGACGAGGGCCGGAAGCGCCAGGGAGAGCAGGCCGCGCGCCGAAGAGGGGAATGAGAAGTCAGCACCGACGTCTACGGGATCATCCGCGCCTCGCAGTCGGTCCCTCCGCCAGGACCTGGCCGGCATCGGAGCCCCCCGCGGCCGATACGCGTGCTGCGCCGGGGCGCGATCGTCAGTGACGCCCCCCACACCAGCTGTGGCCCAAGCGCCGTGATCTGCTCGCCCATCAGCTGGTGCTGGACGAAGCCGGAGGGGGCGGAGTGGTCCTGGCGTCAATTACCATACGGGGCGTCCCGTATGGTAAGAAGAGTCATGACTGCTGTGACAACTCCTCGCGGACGTCCGCGAGATGAGCGGGTCCACACGGCGATCCTCAATGCCGCCGCTGAACTTGTGGCCGAGACCGGCTATGCCGCAACGTCCATCGGGGCGGTGGCCGCTCGGGCCGGCGCCGGCAAGGACACCATCTACCGGCGCTGGTCCGGCAAGGCGGAACTGGTGTACGAGGCGGTCTTCACCGCGACCGAGTCGGCTCCCGTCCCGGATACCGGCAGCCTGACCGGCGACCTGACCGCACTGGTCAAGGACCTGGTGCAGGAGTTCACCGCCCCGGCCGCCGCGGCGGCCCTGCCCGGCCTGCTGGCTGACTTCGCCGCCAGCTCCGAGTTGCAGACCCGCATCCGGAGCCACTTCCTGGCCCCCGCCAAGTCCGGCCTGACGGAGGTGTTCGAGCGAGCCGTCCAGCGCGGAGAGGCACACGCCACAGTCCCGGTCGACCTGGTGCTCGACACCCTGGCCGGGGCCGTCTTCTTCCATGTCGGCCTCGTCGGCGCACCAGCCGACCAAGACTTCACCAGCCAACTGGCCGCCCTGGTCGCGCGTGGAATCGAGGCCCGATGAACGGCTGGTTTCTCGCCGCCGGCCTCACCAGCGCAGGCGTCGCTGCGGTTCATGCCCGCGCCGGAGGCCGTGACGTCGTACGACCGCTGTTGACCGGCACCCTGCCGGACGAACCGCGCCGGGTGCTGCACGCCGTCTGGCACATGGTCACGGCTGACCTGATCCTGGCGGCCGCAGCCCTGATCGGCCTTGCCCTGTCCCACCAGCCTGGCGGGGACATGGTGGCCTCGTTGCTGGCCGTTCACTTCGTGGCCTACGCGGCAGTGTTCCTGGTGATATCACTGGCAGCCGATTGGTCCAAGCCGTGGTTGAGACTGCCCCAGTGGCTGCTGCTCCTGCCCGTGGGCGCACTGGCCGCTGCCGGAGCCATGTAAATTGCCGATCGGTACACAGCTCGGCAGAGCAGATCGGCAGACCAGAGGGGATCCAGCGCGCGCGTCGTGCACGGATGCCCGACTCCGAGGACGACGACACGGTGACCACGGTCCTCGCCGAGCGTGCGGAGCACTTGCTCCAACTCGCCTGCGGCATCAACTGCTTACGACGCCTCCGAACCTCATTCTGAAATGATCAGTTAGGGGTGCAGAGGCGGGAACGCGGACGGGACGCGAGTTTCCGTTCGGCGCGGAGCAGCTTGCCGTGGGAGTTCCTCGGTCGCCGCCTTGTCACAGGGCATGTACACCGATCCCGCTGATCATCTGGGACGTCCCGAGACGCGTGCGCACACGTTGCTGGGGTCGACGCTACCGACCGCGTCGTCCTCATCTACAGGGACGTGGTGCTCACGCCGGGTCGGTGGGACTTCCGGTGGAGCCGGACCTGGAGGGCGTCCGCCGCATCCTCATCGGGCCTCCGCTATGGATGCGTACGACACGTCAGGACCCCGCCCGGCGGCACTTCGGCGATAACCGCGTGGTGATCGGCCGCATGGAGACGGGCGAAGCATCGTTCGACCACGCTGCGGTCGCGGCAGATGTCCTTGTCGAAGGCGGGTGGGCGACCGCCGTGGGTTCCGCGTCGCCGGCGGTTGGCCATCTGGTCGCGGCTGTCGCCGGTTCCCGAGGAACCCAGCCCGCTGGTGACCGTCTGTGATCGCCGGCGGCGTACAACTCCAGGACTCGTTCATCGCCTTCATCGACTACGGCCAGGGACCCTTCGAGTCCATCTGCGCAGCGGCGTCCGGCACGCACGCTCGCGGGTTGCCGAAAAGCCCCGGTCGACCGGCTTGGTTGACGGTCCGGGATCGTGGTTGCCGACCAGATCACTCCGTTATGGGCAGGCACTCGGCGAGCAGGTCGACGACGTCCCGCCAAGCTCGCTGCGCGTGCTGCGGGTGATAACCGACCCCGGGAAGCACGATGTGGTCGACCGGTGGGTGATGGAAGGCGTGCAAGGCGCCGCCGTAGACCACGAGGCGCCAGTCGACGCCCGCAGCCTGCATCTCGGCAGTGAATGCGTCCCGTTGCTCGGGCGGCATGATCGGGTCCTCCGACCCGACCCCGGCCCACACCGGGCAGTGAATGCGCGCCGTCTCGCCTGGTCGGCCCGTGGTCAGTCCGTTGACTGTCGCGATCGCGCGCAGGTCGACGCCGTCGCGCCCGAGTTCCAGCGCGATTGCGCCCCCGGTGCCGTAGCCGACGGCGGCGATCCGGTCCGGGTCGGTCCGCGGCTCGGCGCGGAGCACGTCGAGCGCCGCGTGGCCGATGCCTCGCATCCGGTCGGGGTCGGCGAGCAGCGGCATGCAACGGGCCAGCATCTCCTCAGGGTCGCCCAAATAACGCCCGCCGTGGAGGTCGAAGGCCAGGGCCACGTACCCCAGCTCGGCGAGCGCATCGGCCCGGCGGCGCTCGACGTCGCTGAGCCCCACCCCCTCGGGCCCGACCAAGACCGCGGGCCGGCGGTCGACACCGGCCGGGAGCGCGAGATGCCCGATCATCGTCAGGCCGTCGGCCGCGTATTCGATCGTGCGCGTTGTAACCGTCGTCATGAGCCTGGACTGTAGTGATCGTCGAGCCCGGTCGGACCGGTGTTCTGCCGCTGGCAGAAGGCAGGTCTCTGGCGTATTCCGGAACCACCCCGTCAGCGATGCAGCTCAGAGCCTGTGAACAAACCGCCGTCCGCCCGAAGGGCGTGCGCACCGGACGCCGCTGCTCGCAGACGGGGTTTGTTCACAGGCTCTAATCTTGTTCTTTATCTACCAGGACCTGCCAGGCTTGCCGATGGCCTTGAGAGTCTCGGGGCGTTTGACGGTTTTGCCGACGTCGTAGCGGGGTGCTCGGTGTTTGTTCTTGGCGCCGGGTGGCCGTCCGGGGCCGGTTCCTCTGGGTTTGGGAACACGGGTCGGGCAGGCGAGGTGAGCGCGGATGTTCCTGAACCCCCGGCGGACCCGGGCCGGGGTGAGCCGGTCGGAGGTGGTGGGTTTCTCCCAGGGCCGGCGGAGATCCTCGGCGAGAGGCCGGGCGAGCCGGAGCTGGGTGTGAGCGACGATCAGGATCCAGGTCCAGCGGTCCGCCGCCTGGGGAGTACGGAGCTTCGGAGTGGTCCAGCCCAGGGTCTGCTTCGCGAAGCGGAAGGTGTGCTCCAGGTCGAAGCGGCGGAGAAATGCCTGCCAGAATCGGTCCACGTCGTCCGGAGTGGCGCCGGTCTTGGAGGACCACAACCACACCGGCGGGGCATCACGGTCCTTCGATAGATGCTCGACCTTCAACCGGATCAACGTGCCCTCGACCAAGGGAAGTTCACCGTCGTGGTCGAGCCATGAGGAGCGGTGGGTGAGCCTTGGGTGGACCCGGTCCCATGCCTGAGTCTCGGCCTTGCCGTAGTTGGTGGTTGCGGTGACCGTGGTGATCGCGGGCTCGGGCCAGGTCTCCGGCTTGGCGAAGCGGAATTCCGGGCCGTGCTTAGGCGGCCGTCCGCCCTTCGGGTCGTGGACGCGAGGCGGCTTGGGCAGGCGCATGACCCGGTCGGAGCGGACGCGGCCGACAAGCTCGACGGGCACGTCGCGCAGGACCCAGGCCAGGCGGGTGACGTCATAGCCGGCGTCGCTGACGATCACGATCTGCGGGTCCCCGTTCTGCCACTGGCCGGCCGCGACGAGCCGTTCAACGACTCCTCGGAGCTGGGCGGCGGTGACCGCGGTCGCGTCGTCTGCAGGTCCCAGCCGGACCGCGTCCAGGATCGCGGTCCAGGAGGTGGCACCCGGCTCCAGCACGGCGACAAAGGAGTACGGCCAGCCGGGGATGAACTGCGATGCCGTCTTCGCCCGGCCGTAGACGTGGCAGAATAGCCGGTCCGCTGAGCACGGCGCGTCCGAGCGAAGCCACGGGGACACATCGACTGCGAGGACCAGTCGGCCGTCGTCGAACCGCGGCAGCGACAGTCCGGCCAGCACCGTCCGCAACCGACCAGCATCGATCCGGCCGTGGTTCAGGCCGCCGTACATCGCTCCGTGCCCACGTCGGTGTTCGGGCAGCAGCGTCAGGTCGACCGGGGACTTCACCGCACCGTCCGCACACAGCACCGCGTCCACCAGCTCGAACAACTCGTCGCGCCGTGCCGTCAGGCACTCGTAGAACTCTCCCCGGAAGCGTGACGCTTCCGCGAACGCTTCCCTCCGGACAGCATCAGGCAGCAGACTCACCCTCACGGCCTTCGTCGTGGTCACGTGCACCTTGGTCGGAGCACAGGATCAGACGAAGGCCGCCCCCGTGTCCGGCGAACCCCCATGTGAGCGAATCCGTTCGAGACGCCATTCGAGACCGTGGCACCATGTACCGCATGACGACGAACCGAAAGGTCCATGCCGCGTAGACGGCCAGGACAGATCCGTGTTGGCGTCCCCGGCAGCCACCGGACAACGGGTGCAAGACCGGTCATCGACGGCCTGTCTTCGCGTGCGCTGTCCGAGATCATCCGTCTCGAGCGCACCCGCAACTATCTGCAACCAGGCGACGTCAGCGCGGCTGTGGGCCTGTGGAAGGACTACGTTCACCAGCCCGAGCGTGCTCTGTGGCACGACTACGAGTGGGGCAACGTGCACTGGTACTGCTGTGGTAACCCTCTCGAAGCCCGAGCCCTCCTCGACGCCGTGATGCAGGCCTTATCGCCACGAAGCGCCCGCGAACTTCGAAAGATCGTCAGCCGGTCAGACGCCGTCTGGAACCTTCCGTCCCCGCCCTACGACGCGGACGGAAGATAAAGAACAAGCTAATCGACTGTCGCCGGTCCTCGAGGAAGCCAGCCTGTTGGTGACCTTGCGTGATCTCCTGGGGCGTATCGGCTCCATGTCCCGCCTGTCTCTCTGATGAGGAGGCTGGTGGTCTTGTCGTGGTAGCCGAGGGCGTCGGCAACGACGGGGCCGGGTAGTTCGAGGAGTTGCTGTCGGATGGCAGCATCGCGGGCAGCGGCGGCCGGGACGCCGACCTCGTTCAAGGGCGCAGAGATCGGCGCAAGACCGTCGCGGGTCCTTGACGCACCTAGGATTGTGAGAGTGACGGCACGAACCAGTGACATCGAGAAGGCGGCCGGTGTGCTGCGCGCCGGCGGCCTGGTGGCCCTCCCGACCGAGACCGTCTACGGACTCGGCGCCAACGCCGAGGACCCCGCCGCCGTCTCGCGCATCTTCCAGGTCAAGGGACGCCCACCCTCGCACCCGCTGATCGTCCACATCGGCGGCGCGGAGCAGCTGGACGACTGGGTCCAGGAGGTACCCGCGACGGCCCGTCTGCTGGCCGAACGCTTCTGGCCGGGGCCACTCACGCTGGTGCTGCGGCGCGGTCGCCGGGTGCCCCTGGAAGCGACCGGTGGCTTGGAGACGGTGGCCGTGCGCGTGCCCGGCCACCCCGTCGCACTCGCGCTGCTGTCGGCCTTCGGAGGCGGTGTCACGGCCCCGTCCGCCAACCACTTCGGCTCGGTGAGCCCCACGACCGCGGCCGACGTCCGTGCCGAGCTCGGCGACGCCGTCGACTTCGTGCTGGACGGCGGCCCCTGTGAGGTCGGTGTCGAGTCGACCATCGTCGACGCCACCGGCGAGATCCCGAGCATCCTGCGGCCCGGCGCGGTGACGCGCGAGGACCTCGAAGCGGTGCTGGGGTGCCCACCCGCGGTCCCCTCGACGAGCCGTATCCGGGTGCCGGGCCAGCATCCGTCGCACTACGCACCGCGGGCGCGGGTCGTCCTGGTCGAGCCGGAGAAGGTCGTCGCCGAGGCGGAGCTGGCGCAGGAGCTGGGGCACCGGGTGGGCGTCTTTCTTCCTGCCGCCTTCGCCGACGCTGAGGTGAAGGCGCACGCCGTGGTGCAGGTCCCCGGTTCGATGGCCGCCTACGCACGGCGGCTGTACGGGTTCCTGCGCGAACTCGACCAGCGGGGGTGCGACCTCATCGTCGCGTCACTGCCGGCGGAGGAGGGGCTGGGACTGGCGATCGCCAACCGGCTCCGTCGCGCCGCGGGGCCCCGCACCACCGTGTGACCAGCGCCGACGCCCTGCCTTTACTGCTCCCGGATGCGGTGGCCCGGCGGATTCGTGGCGCATTCGGCTGAGCTTCCGCCGGTCTGACAGGCCGGGCACAGCTCGTGCCGCCCGTCGTCGGTGACGACCGCTCCCCATCTCCGGCACACCTCGCAGCCCGCCCCCGCGCCAGGTCGGCGCGGGGGGGGGTGCTGGGCACGTGGTCGGCTCGGTGAGCCATCGGATGGTGCCCTTCGGGCCGTGATCGAGCGGTGAACCGGGGGCTTCCGCATCCACGTATACGGGTCTCCTCCGACCGGGGCACATCACGTAGGGGCTGCCACGGCCGGGATAGTCAGGACGCGGCAGGGACCGCCGCGTCAAGGCCGCGAGAGGCGACGAGCTGTGCACTGCCGTCGGCCAGCCGGTAGGACAGCCCCACCACACCGAGGCGGCCGACGGCCACCCGCTCAGCCAGGACGCGCGAGCGTTCGAGCAGCAGGTCCACGGTGTGCTCGATGTGCTCGGCCAGGATCTCTTCGGCCTGGTCGCGTCCGGCGGCGCGGGCTGCCAGCACGCTCGGCGTCACCCGTTCGACAACATCACGGACGAAGCCGCCGGGCACCCTGCCACCGTCGGCTGCGGCACGCGCGGCTGCGATAGCCCCGCACGAGTCGCGGCCGAGCACGACGACGAGCGGGGCGTCGAGCACGCTCACGCCGTACTCGATGGAACCGAGGACTTCTGCACCGGCGACATGCCCCGCGGTGCGCACCACGAACAGGTCGCCCAGGCCGCGGTCGAAGATGATCTCGGCGGCCAGCCGGGAGTCGGAGCACCCGAACAACACGGCGAAGGGCTGCTGGGCCGGTGCGATCTCGGTGCGGCGTATGGCGTCCTGGTTCGGGTGCTCGGGGGTGCCTGAGACGAAGCGTTGGTTACCGGCCATGAGCAGCTCGAAGGCGTCGCGGGGCGTCAGGTTGTGGATCTCGGTCATGGCAGCAGCCTACGAGCGGGCAGCGGCCGTCGCACCGCCTGGTCCCGCCGGAGGTTGCCGGAGCGGGCCACGCTGACGGCCTTGTCGTCACCCCCAGGCGCCGGGCGAGGGCGGTCTCGGTGCGGAACCTCAGCACGCGACGGTGCTGCCCCGGCCACAGCGCCCGCCTCGACGACGAGCACCTTGCCGACGCCGTATGGATGCACGCAACGGGAGCGAGGGAGCATGGCCAACGAGACCCCGGACGCGGAGCCGTCCCCGTCCGTGGGGTTGAAGCCTGATGCGATCGGGTTCCTCGACGCGCTCGTCATCGGGCTCAACGCCACCTACCCGGCGTACTCGGTGGCGGCGGCCATCGGGCCGCTCGTGGCGCTGGTGGGGATCCACGCCCCCGGCGTGTTGCTCGCGTCCTTCGTGCCCATGCTGCTGATCGCATCGGCGTTCTACCACCTCAACAAGGCCGACCAGGACTGCGGAACCACCTTCTCCTGGGCCACCCGCGTCTTGGGGCCGTGGGCCGGATGGCTCGGCGGCTGGGCCATCGCGATGACCGGCGTGCTGGTCATCGGGTCCCTGGCGGACGTCGCCGTCACCTTCGGCCTGCTCGCCTTCGGCCTCGACAGCTGGGCCGACGACGACGCCCTTCGCCGGCTGCTCACGGTGCTGCTCATCGTGGTGATGACGGCCGTCTGCGTGATCGGCACCGAGGTGTCGGCCAAGGTGCAGAGCGTCCTGATCCTCGCGCAGGTCGTCTGCCTGCTCGCCTTCGCCGTGGTGGCGCTGTACCGCGTCTACGCCGACACCGGCACGCTCGACTCCGTCGAACCGTCGATCGGCTGGCTGGACCCCTTCGGCGCCGGAGGGGCGTCGCTGACCGCGGCCCTGCTGCTGGGCGTGTTCCTCTACTGGGGCTGGGAGTCGGCGGTCAATCTCACCGAGGAGGTCGAGGACTCCGCCACCGCTCCCGGCAAGGCCGCTGTGTGGCCGACAGTCATTCTTCTGGTGACCTATGTGGCGGTCGGTTTCGCGGTGGTCGCCTGCGCCGGAACGGCCTACCTGGCCGAGAACGCGGCGGAGGAGGAGTTCATCTTCGCCCTGCTCGCCGACGAGGCCATGGGCGGCTGGCACTGGGTCGTACTGCTGGCGGTCTCGACGTCCACGCTGGCGTCGACACAGACGACGATCATCCCGGCGTCACGCACGGCGCTGTCCATGGCACGCCGTCATGCCCTGCCCGCGCATTTCGCACGGATCAATCCACCATTTCGCACACCCGACGTGAGCACGTGGTGGGTCGCCGCCATCGCCATCGCCTGGTACCTCGTCGTCAGCGAGATCAGCTCCAACGCGCTGTTCGACTCGCTCACCGCGCTGTCGTTGCTGATCGCGTTCTACTACGCCCTCACTGGTGTCGCCTGCGCCGTCTACTACCGTCGCCACCTGACCAGAAGCGTCCACCATTTCGTCCTGATCGGCCTCGGCCCGCTCGTCGGCGCCGGGCTGCTGACCTGGCTGCTGGTGGAATCGGTCATCGACATGTCCGACCCCGCCAACTCCTACAGCGGCGACTCGTGGCTCGGGCTCGGTCCCCCGCTCGTCATCGGCGTCGGCATCGCCGTCGCGGGCGTGATCCTCATGATCGTATGGCGATTGAGGGCTCCCGCCTTCTGGTCGGAACACCCCGGCGTGGTCGACCCCGCCCTCGTCGACGGCGAGGCGTCAGGCCGTACGAAGTCCTGAAGATGTCAGTCGCCCATGGCTACGACGAGTCAGTCGCAGGGGCGCGGCCGGCCCAGGTCCCGGGCGCCCCAGTGGCCGAGGGGGCCCATGCGACCGCCGTCAGGCCGGAGCCGGGCAACGTGCCGGGAACGCCCCCTGGACCGAGGCCGGGAGCGTGTTCGAGAGCGGGCATCCGCGCCTGGCCCCATCGACACCGGGACGCGGATCATCGCCCGGCTTCTCTCACCTACCCGCGTCGAGAGAGCGTGCCCGCGGTCGAGCACCGCGAGAGCCCGGCGACGAGGACGCCGACCGGCCCTCGGCACGAACATCCCGACGTGACGCGGAAAGCATCTCCGATGCGGGCACGAAGCCCTGAGCGCTCGGTTTCGCTCGGCGGCGTGGCCGGGGCGGGGGCAGCCCGGTGGGCCTGTGGCACGCTCCGTTTCGCATGGCCCACGCGCCGAAAAGCCGACGGCGACGTCACCGAACCGGCACCGGCTCCAAACCGTGCTGCCTGACGACCGACGAGCAGGGCGCCGATGGCGCACGGCACCGGTACGTCGAGACCGATCGGGACCGGAACAGGTGCGGGTGGCGGCGTAGTTGCGCGACGATGGGGTCGTCCACGTCGGCCGGTCATCCCGGCGTAGTGCCACGCTCAGTCGAGCAGACGGCGCAGGTAGCTGTGCGGATCAGCAAGGTAGCGGCGCCAGTGGTCGACCAGCGCGAGTTCGTCCCAGGTCGTTCGGCGCAACCCGTGCTCGCCGACCTCGATGATGTCCGCGCCGGGCAGCGCGGTCAGAAGCGGCGAATGGGTGGCGCAGATGACCTGGCCGCCGTTCTTCACCAACTGGTCGATGTGTCCGAGCAGTTCCAGGCAGGACGTGAAGGAGAGGGCCGCCTCGGGCTCGTCCATCACATACAGACCGGCCTGGTGGAACTTGCCTCGAAAGGCGGCGAGGAAGCCTTCTCCGTGGCTGACCGCGTCCGGTGCGAAGCCTTCGCGGTCCAACGCGTCCAGAGCGGTCTCGGCGCGCAGGAAGAACCCCTTGCGGGCAGCCCAGCTGCCCAGCATTCGGCGCCCAAGTGGCGCCGCGTCGAAGCGGATTCTCGCGCCCAGCACCGACTTGGAACGATGACTGGCATAGCGCCAGTCGTGGGAGCCGCCCCAGGAGTCCAGGCCGAAACCCTCCGCCAGGGCTTCGACCAGAGTCGACTTGCCCGAGCCGTTCTCACCGACGAGAAACGTCACCGGCGCGGTGAAGCGCAGCCCGCCCGCGATGAGGTCGCGCACACACGGCACCGACCACGGCCATTCCCGGTCGTCGCGGTCGTCCACGTGCGCGTATGCGCGTTCGACAATCACGCGCTGAGTGTCTCATGGGGGATCTCGGCCCCGCCTAGGTAGAGGTGGGACCGTGAGGGGGGCAGCGAGATCTCCAAGGCCAGTGCAGCGAGCCCCGTGCCCAGGTTCGCGAGGGGTTCCGACCAGGCCCCCGGTCGTCCGGCCTCATCGCCCGGGACGAGCCGTCCTCGCCCCGTCTTCGGAGCCGACAGCAACCGATACCGACGCGCACACTGCGACGGGACGGCTCCGCGCCGCCGTTCCGGCGCTTGCCGACATGTACCTGGCCGGCCTCGGACGAGCCGCGCTCGCGCGCCTGCCGGCCTCCTTTTCCGAGACCCACGACGATCTGTACCTCAGCCTCACCGAGGGGCTGGTACCGATCGCTCGCTCGCCCTGGAGGACGCCGCGGCCCTGGCCTCGGACACCGGGGGGCGAGCTGGTCATCCGGACCACGACAGGCAGAAGACGGAGGCGCTGAATGATCAAGCCGACACCTCGTCGGCCGGCTCTCTCGGGCGCCGTGACGAGCGGTACCGCACGCGGGCCGTTTCCAGACCGCCAGACCGTTCTGCATCGCATGGTGCGTCGTGTCCGGCGGACGTCCGGCGGTCGCCCTCGGCGGGCAGGCGGCCATCGCGCGTGCGGTTGTCGCCCGGCGTACGGCACGGGATCCTGAGTGAGCACGAAGGGAAGCGGTGGTCATGAATCGTTTTCCGAAGGCGGCCAACGTCGACTTCCACAGTCCCTTGGACCTCTCCAAGGCCGCCGCTGCGGTGCTGGACGACGAAGGCCGCATTGCCGGGTGGGGATCCTCGGCCCAGCGCCTCCTCGGACACTCACCCGAGGATGTGCTCGGCCAGTCGGCCACCCAGTTGCTCGTAGCGACCTCGGGACGGCGGCTGTCCGGTCTCTGCAAGGCGGACAAGCCTCGCAGCGCCGTCTTGGACCTCTGCTGTCGAGACGGACGTACCCTGCGTGCGGCCGTGACGTTCAGCCCGCTCGCGCACCGCGGCGTAGCCGCGACCGTCGTCGTCGCGGCCGACCTGACAGCGCTGCGCAGCTGGGAGGCACAGCTGGCGTTGCTGCAGGGACTGGCGACCGAGTCTCCCGTGGGTCTGACGATCTTCGATACGGACATGCGGGTGGTCTGGGGGAATGTGTCGACCGATCTGGAGCTCGCGGGGATCGCGCACTACGTGGGCCGACCGGCCGCGGATCTCTTTCCCGAAGGGGAATTCGTCTCCCGCCACCACCCGCCGGACGAAGACCAGGTGATGGAGCGCGTCCTGACGACGGGGGAACCGATCATCGGCATGCACTATCGCGGGCGCGCGCCCGTCGACCCGGTGCGCGAGCACGTCTGGTCCTGCTCGTACCACCGGCTGCTGGACGCCCGAGGCGAACCGCTGGGGGTGTTCGAGGAGTCCCTGGACATCACCGACCGCTACCGCGCCCAGGAACGACTGTCGCTGCTGGTGCGGGCAGGAAAGCGCATCGGTGCCTCGCTGGACGTACGCCGTACAGCCGCGGAGCTTGCCGACGTGGCGGTACCGCAGCTGGCCGACGAGGTGCTGGTGGACCTGCCGCCGGCGGTCATCGAGGGACGGCAGCCGCCGACGGGCTCGGCGCCGGGGCACCGTCTGCTGCGGATGCACGGCCGGACCCCGGAAGAGTTCCGCACCAGTCCCGTCTCCTACCCACCATCGTCACCGCAGGCTCTGAGCCTGGCCACCAGCCGCCCCGTCGTCGACGCCTTGCCGCCCGAGGCACCGGGCGAGGTGCGACCGGACGCCTCGCACTCCTGCCTCTTCGTCCCGCTGCTCACCCGGGATGCGGTCCTCGGCCTCGCCACCTTCCGGCGCACCAGCAACCCCGACCCCTTCGGAGCCGAGGAGCAGACGCTCGCCGTGGAACTGGCCGAGCGAGCCGCCGTCGGCATCGACAACGCCCGCCGTTACACCAGCCAGCATGAGGCGGCCCTGGTGCTGCAGCGAAGCCTGCTGCCACAGCACCTGCCCGAGCAGAGCGCGGTCGACGTCGCGTACCGCTACCTGCCCGCCGACAGCCGCGTGGGCGTGGGCGGCGACTGGTTCGACGTGATCCCGCTGTCCGGTGCGAGAGTGGGACTGACCGTCGGCGACGTGGTGGGGCACGGCGTACACGCTGCCGCGACCATGGGCCGGCTGCGCGCCACCGTACGGACCCTGGCCCTGCTGGACCTGGATCCGGCCGAGCTGCTCACCCGGCTCGACGACCTGGTCGCGCAGGACGCGGAATCCTCTGAGAACGACGGGCTGAGCGACGAGGCGCTCGGGGTGACCTGCCTGTACGCGATCTACGACCCGGTCGGCGGTCGGTGCGTCTGGGCGAGCGCGGGCCATCCCCCGCCGATCGTGGCCGATTCGAGCGGCTCGGTGGCCTGGTCCGCGCTGGCGCCCGGGCCACCGCTGGGACTGTCTGGCCTGCCTTACGAGAACGTGGAGCTGAACCTGTCCAGCGGCAGCGTAGTGGCGTTCTTCACCGACGGTGTCGTGGAGGACCGGCGCACCGACATCGACAGCGGAATCGACCGCCTGGCCCACGTGCTCACCTGGCAACGCTGCCCAGTGGAGGAGCTGTGTGACCGCGCACTGTCGACCTTGCCACCTGGACCACAGGCGGACGATGCCACGCTGCTGCTGGTCCGTACCCGGCAGCTCGACGCCGACCATGTGGCGGACCTGGAGCTACCGCCCGACCCGGCCATGGTGGCTCACGCCCGTACCTACACCGAGCGCCAACTGGCGACCTGGGGCTTGTCCGACCTGTCGTTCACCGCCGCACTCGTGGTGAGCGAGTTGGTCACCAACGGCATCCGGTACACCACCGGGCCAGTCATGCTGAGGCTGATCAGGGACCGCTGCCTGCTGTGCGAGGTCTCCGACATGGCGCACACCGCCCCCCACCTGCGGCGAGCGCGTCGGGACGATGAGGGAGGCCGCGGCCTGTTCCTCGTCGCCCAGATGTCCCAGCGCTGGGGCACGCGGTACACCTCGTCCGGGAAGACCATCTGGGCCGAACTGCCCGTCTCCTAGTAGGACTCCAGTCAGAAATCGTTGCCTGAGCTGGTCGGCTTCGCTGTTGCGGGCGTGGTGGGGATGGGCGAAGCCGGCCTGTGGCGTGGGGAGTCGGACGTGCCGGTTCGGTCGGACTGCGGAGCGTCGGCGACGACTTCAGCTGCATCCCGGACACCTTCGGTGCCCCCTACACCACTGGGCTCTCGGCACTACTGGGCTCTCGGCTGCGTCGATCCGGACACGTCAGGCCGCCCGGCAGCACGGCACGGTGGCCCAGGAGATCCCGGTCGACCACACGACCCCATTCGTGGAGAGCGGTACATCGCCCAGTCCGGATAAGCCTTCCACCACCTTGTGCTTGGCCGACCGCACCAGCCCGGGCGAGGTGCCCGGCAGCTGCCTCGGGTCGCCGTTGCAAGGTCAGTGGTCTCCAGCTACGACCGGCGGCGCAAGGGTGCGTGTCGCGCCCTGAGCCGGCGGAAGCCATGGGCCGTGACCGGTAGTTGGCCCCCGCGGGCCCGCCGCCCCAGGATCGGCGGGCCGGCGCCTCGGAGGGCGCCGACGCGGGGTAAGAGGAACCTATGCTTCCGTAAGCCAAAACGGAAGACCCAATTCCTCTTGACTCCTCCTCACGTGCACAGAAGAGTCCTGAACCCCTTGCGCAAAGGAGCGCAGATGAGCCGAGCCACGGCCACACTCCGCGTCGTCGAGCTGGACGGACAAGGGCACTCACGTGCTCTTTCCCGTCGAGCGAAGCTCAGAGGACCTCATGAGCGACGAGCCACTGATCTTGAAGTACGGGAATCCGGAAGACGGGGCGGCCGTGTCGGGGGCGGCGCCGGCGGACTGCCCGACCTCGGCGCGCTCGAGCCCGCCGCACAGCTGCCGCAGCTGCCGCGGATCATCCACTGACCTCACCCTGGGCGCGGGCGACCATGACACCTGGGCGGCTGCCGCCTCCGGAAGCCGGTCCGGTGGGCGTCCGGTCCGCGCCGCGACCTGAGAGGCGCCGGACCCCGCCGACGGGCTGCGACCGGCGCCGCACCCGGTGACGGCTGCGACGCGCACCGCTCGCGCCGGCCGCCCGTGCGCCGGGGCCGGCGCGCGGCTCAGAACTCCTGCACGTAGTAGGGCTCTGCGGTCATCCAGCCGTTGCCGCGGGCGCCGTGGCGGGTGCCGTTGTCGCTCTGGGCCAGGGTGTACCAGGAGTCGACGTAGTCCGGGTCGTCCGTCCACCAGTCGTCCGGGATGGCGTCCAGGACCGCGCTCACCAGCGGAATGTAGGTGCCCTGGTCGGCGATGGTGAGCAGCGCGGTGGCGATGGCCTGGGCGAGGTCGTGGTAGTTGGTGCTGCCGTCCTCCTCCATCATCACGGCGTCGGCGAGGTCGTACTTGTAGGAGGACCAGTTGACCAGGATCTGGTTGGGCCGGTAGACCGTGCCGTCGTTGTCGAGGTACGGCATGTCGACGGGATCGACGCGCACCTTGCCGTCCTGGTCGAAGCCGGTGACCAGGGTGTAGATCTCGGCGTCGCCCTTGATCCAGGGTTCCTCGTCGTCGGAGAGTTCGACCGCGGTGATGCGCGTGGTCCAGAAGCCCCCGGTGACCGCGAGCGTCCGCGAGCGGTCCGTGGGGGTCTGCCTCGCGGCCGGGGCGGCGGAGCGCACGCCGTACCGCGCGAGTTCCTCGGTCAGCACGTCCAGACCGGCGGCCAACGCCTTGGAGCCGTCGATGTCGACGACGTACACCGGGTGCGCGGGCGCCTTGCGGGCGTCGAGCGTGTGGGTCCGGCCGCGGCTGTCGTAGGCGGTGAAAGTGGTGGCGTTCTCGTCCTGGATGGCCGCGGCCACCCAGGGAGTGGCGCCGGCGGCGAGCGCCGCCCGCATGGACGCGTCCCCGAGCCGCAACCGGAGCAGCGGGCCGGCCTCGGCGTCGAGGCCCTTCGCGGCGGCGATCCGGCGGTCGGCCGCGGCAAGGGTGGCCTTCAGGGTGCCGCCGGCGGCCTGCCCGGCCAGGGCGGTGACGTCCACCTCGTCGGAGGTGAGCGCCGCCGTCCGGACGCGGGCGCGCCAGGCGGAGTCGGTGAGCGAGTCGGCTAGCGCCCGCGCGGCGTGGTCCTCCGCCGCCGTGACGGCGGACGTGGGGGCGGGGGCCTTGGAGGCCGCCGTGGCCGGCAGGGCGCTCAGAGTCTGGCCGGCGCACAGGGCGACCAGGGATGTCGCGACGGCGCCGAGGCCGCGCCGACGGGGGTGACGGGGTCTCACGTGGATCGATCCTCCTGGGGCGAGTGGTCGATGCCGCACTGTCCGGTGGAGCTCTTGCACGGCGTCTATGCGGGTAGACAGAGGCGCGCAGATACAGGATGACGGTGACATGACACGCTCACAAGAGGGCGCCCCAGACCCTCTCATGTATCACCGCCGCCCCTATGACGAGGGGGCGCTGGACGCCGTCGTGACCAGGTTGAAGACCTCTCGGGCGGCATATCGCTTGAGGCATCGGATGATCTCACGCCGAGTCTTGCCCTCCGGCAAAACGACATGACCCGGCCACAGCCGGAAGGCTTCGTCCGAATTGGCACCCCAACTGGCCTGGACAGACTGACAGTGTGGACCTCGGTCGACGCGAGCATCATCGATTCCGGCGTTCAGCGGTGACACCGCGAGTCGTGCCCGAAAGCACGGACCTGGAGCTGGTGGAGGACAGGTCCGGCACCCTGTCGACTCCGTGGCCGTGAAGTGGAATACGGCGGTCAGCGCAAACGGCAGGCCACGATGCGCGGCACCCGGGCGGCGCGTCGCCGCACCGACCCGACACCGTCTTCGGACTGAACCGGTTGACCTCCACCGAGCCGCTGAGATCAAGCCTATGGAACACACAGGCCGCCGCCTCAACCTGCTCCGTGGTCAGCCAGCGGTTGCCCGGTCGGTCGAAGCGGTCGGTGCGCACCCGCGTGACCGCCTGCGGTGGACCACGGTCAGCCGCCCGGCCGGATCACCGCGCGCACGCAGCCGTCGTTCTTCTCCTTGAACATCTCGTATGCCCGCGGCGCCTCGTCCAGGGGGCACGGTATGGGTCGCCAGGTGGGCCGTGCTCAGCTCTCCGGCCGCCAGCCGGTCCAGCAACATCGGGATGTAGCGCTGGCCGTGCTGCTGTGCCCCCCGCACGGTCAGGCCTTTGTTGATCACCGCGCCCAGGGGGAACTTGTCGACCGCCCCGGCAAGACGCCGAGGACGAACACCGTGCCGCCCTTGCGGCAGGCGTGGATGGCCTGCCGTACGGCGGTGGGGCGGTCCGTCTGGAGCCGGAGCGGCTGCTTGACCTGGTCGTAAAGGTGGACCGGGCTGTCGCTGTGGGCTTCCATGCCGACCGCCTCGATGCACACGTCGGTGCCACGGCCGCCGGTGCGTTCGCGCAGTTCCGCCCCGATGTCGGTGCTCGTGTAGTCGATGACCTCACTGCCGACATGCCGCTCGGTCATCTCCAGGCGCTCGGGAATCCGGTCGATGGAGATCACGCGTTCTGCGCCCAGCAGGATGGCAGCGCGCGCCGCCATCTGCCCCACGGCCCCGCAGCCCCACACGGCCACCACGTCACCCGGGCCCACGCCCGCCAGGTCCGCGCCCATCCATCCCGTGGGGACCGAGTCGGGGACGAACAGGGCGCTGGTGTCGTCGATGCCCTCCGGCACGGGGAAGGCGCCGTAGTCGGCGAAGGGGACGCGTACGTACTCGGCGTGGCTGCCGCGCAGTCCGCCCATGGCGTGCGAGTAGCCGAAGATGCCGCCGGTGTCGGCGCCGAAGAGGGCCTGGCCGATGCCGGGGTTGGTGTTGGTGTTGTCGCACGGGACGACAGGTCGTGGGTGCAGTACCAGCAGCGTCCGCAGCCGACGAACGAGCAGACCACCACCCGGTCCCCGACCTTGTGCCGGCGTACCCCGGCGCCGACCTCGACGACCTCGCCGAGGAACTCGTGACCGATGATGTCCCCGGAGCGCATGAACGGGATGTAGCCGCCGATGAGATGAAGATCCGAGCCGCAGGTGGTGCCCGCGATCAGCCGTACGATCAGGTCCTGGTCGTTGCGCAGGACGGGATCCGGCACCTGTTCCACGGCGAGCTTGTTGACGCCTTCCCGGCACAGCGCCTTCACAGCACTCCCTCCCCGCCCGCGCGGCGGCTCAGCAGCCCCACGAGCTTCCCGCCGGGGGTGTCGTGGGTGGTGGGCGGTGTGTCGGGCAGCAGGACCTCGCCCGCTTCCAGCAGCGCCTTCGCTTCACGTAGGGAACGGCGCGGATCCTGACGCGGATCCTGGCCTGTGAGCCGTGCGGGCACGGACGAGGTATCCGACGGCACGTCCTTCAGGCGCACAGCCACTTCGGTGCCCCGGTCGCCGGGTGCGGGTCGGATCCGCGTCTCGATCCGGTCGCCGTACTCCTGCAGCGGCGTCGGCAGTCTGTCGGCCTGGATGTCGGCAGGTGAACAGTTGATCGTCACCGTGAGCCAGCGGTCCGCGGCCGCCGGGTCCGCCGAACGTGCCGTCGGGCGCCGCACGGCGACGACGGCGCCCGCGGTGAGTCCCGCGGCGGCCGCCCACCGGGATTTCCGGAGCGTCATGGACGGTCACATCCTCGGATGATCAGGTACGACGGGTGAGCGGCGTCCAGGGCGATCAGGCCCATGCAGAAGGGAGCACGGGTGCGCGCGGTCATGGTGGGCCTTCTCTCTCGGAGCGCGTCGCGGTGCGCGGCGAGAACCCCGACCCAGGCGTGCAATCTCCCCGACGTCCGATGCCCACGCCCTGCCGATCCGCCGGCCGTCGTCCGTGTCCCGGACGAGCGCGACGCTGAGCTGCTCAGCCGCGGGCCGGTGTGGACCAGTCTGTCCCGACCTGATCAGCTGTCCTTGCCCATCGCCTTGCGGACGGCGTCACGAGTCCGGTCGATCACGGCTGCCACGGGTCCGACGGCGACATTCTCCGCCGCCGTCTCGACTCCCGGATGCGGGCGGGTGGGCGCCATGGCCTCGGCAGCACGGACAGCCGTGGCCATCATGGCAAGCTGCTGCGCTCCGGCCTTCTCGCGCAGCCGGGGGAACTCGTACTGTTCCTCCGAAGCCGCGTGCTGGAGAACGTCCGCGCGCAGTTCCCGCAAGGCGGGCATGAACCCGGGGTCGTCGGGGTTCATGTCATCGAGCCGGCTCAGCTTCTCCTTGGCGGCCCTCTCCTCCTCGAGACGGTCGTCGACCACCTGCTCACCGTCCTGCAGGAGACGGCGGGCTGCAGGGTGCACCACTTCCTCCTCGGCGGTCTCGTGGACGGCCAGTAGGCGGACGAGCCTGCGGAATGCCTCCGCCCGGTCGTCGGCAGTGGCGTTCTCGACCTCGGCGAAGAGATCACGGATGTGGTTGTGCTGCTGCCTCAGCAGTGCCACGACGTCGTCTTTCTCGCCGGCGTCGTCGAGGTGGGGCATGGCGTCGGTCAAGAGATTCTCCTTTGGGGGTGCAGTCCCGAAGCGGCGTCGGGCCGCAGACAGCGGGCACCTGGGCTTCGTCCAGGTTCTCCCTGGTGACAGGCGGCCGCGACCGCGCGGGGCCGAACGGCGCACATGATTGCCCAGGGCGAGCAGCCGGGATCTCGACCTCGCACGGCACCGGGCCGGGTCCCAGGAGGGCCGGCCGTGGAGGGGACGTCGCGATGAGCGTGCAAGACCGGAGCACCGAGCTGCGCCGCGTCGCCCGGGAACGGTTCGGGTGGAGCGACCTGGCCGCTGAGCAGACGCGGGAACCGGGCCCTTCGCTGTTCGTCGTCGACGAGGCCCACAGCGTCTCCGCCTGGGACACGATTTCCGTCCCGACCACCTGAACCCGGGCGAGGCCGCCGATACGGCTGGGCCGCCCGCCAGCGTCGAGCACCTGAACATGCTCGAGGCCCACGTCGTGACGACCGGGACCGACCGGCCCACCATCCCTCTGGCGGTGCGCACGTTGACCGACGACCCAGCCAAACGCGAGACCGTCGCACGTTGGACGGCCCAGGCGTGTGCCCCGGGCATCCTCTACACCGCCAGCCGCGAGGACGCCGAGACGTACGCAGGGCGACTTCGGCAGGACGGTGTGGACGCCGAGGCGTACCACGCGGGCATGAAGGCAGCCGACCGTCGCCGGATCCACGACGGCTTCATGGCCGGCGCTCCCGCCGTGGTGGTGGCCACCTCCGCGTTCGGGACGGGCATCGACAAAGCGGACGTACTGTTCGTCGCCCACGCGTCCGTCCCGGAGTCCGTGCGCCACGCGGAGTGGGGTGCAGGCACCGTGATGCGCACGGAGGAGGACCGCCTCGTCGTGCTGCTTGAGCAGGTCGGCTACAAGACGCTGTCCCTGACAGCAGTACAGGAGGGCGACTTGCTGACCGGCATCTGATGCGCCTGGCGATGGGGCCGAGCACCAGGTGAAAACACCACAAACGGTGTGCCGCGCCGCATTGGGGTACCCGCCCCCGGACACTGTCGGCAGCCGCTGGGGCGGACGGGCGTTGGGGCCGGTCCGCGCAGAGGAGAGGTCCATGCCCGAGACGATCAAAGAGCAGACGGTTGAGCAACTGGGCGGCCCGAGCAGCGTGCTGGCCCGGCAACGCCGTGATCATGCCGAGATGGACAGGTTGATGGACCGCTATCAGACCCTGGCGGACGGCGAGGACCGCGAACGGGTCCTGCAGGAGACCGTCCAGCTCGTCTTCAGTCATGCCTTCGCCGAGGAGACCGTGCTGTGGCCGACCGTCCGGCGCTCGGTCGAGGACGGGCACGAGTTGACCTCGCGGGTCGAGGAGGAACATCAGCAGATCAACGATCTTGTCGCCGACATCGAACGGCTGAATCCAGGTTCTTCTGAACGTGACAAGAAGGTACGGCGGGTCTTCGCGCTGATACGGCAGGACATCCGCGACGAGGAGGACCTCGTGCTGCCCCGGCTGCAGGAAGCGCTGCCCACTGCGCAGCTGCGCCGGCTCGGCACGGCATGGGACACGGTGCGACGCAGCGCGCCCACCCACCCCCACCCCGTCATCCCGCGGCGCCCGCCCGGCAACGCGGTCCTGGGTGTGCCGCTCGGTCTCTACGACCGGATGCGCGACGCCTTCGGACTGAGCATGTCCATGGCCGCTGCCAAGAAGGTGTTCACCGGGCTCGCCGGGGTCCTGATGCTGGTCGCGGCCGTCGCGATGCGCCGCAAACGACGTTGAACCAACCGGGTGCGGCGCTCAGCGCCAAGGGCACCACGGGCAGGCCGTCGACGTCGGCACGCATCTTCTGATCGGGAGGCATCATGTCCGTGTGGTCATGGGTCCGCGAACACCTGGGGGGTCGCACGACCGAGCCCTCCGCAGAGGTCCGTTCGGGTCGGTCGGAGGACACGGGCGGTAAGCCGGACACCGACGCGGCGGACCGGCACAGCACGACGGGCACGACGCCCAACGACGTCTTCGTGGGCCGGGTCGCGGGCGACGACCCCGGCTACCTGGAGACAGGCGCCGAAAAGCGCGCCGCACCGGACACCGGAGAGGGCGACGAGACCGCGACATCGACGTAGGGAAGACACAAAGTGGGAGCAGGACGGCTCGCTGACCTTCCGCCGTTCCTGCGCGAACGACATCTGCGGCTCGGACGCCATGCGGATCAACGGCCGCAACCGGCTGGCGTGCAAGACACTGATCGAAGACATCAACCCGGGCAAGCCCCCCATCACAGTCGAGCCCATCAAAGGGCCTGACCGTACTCGAGGACCTGATCCTGGACACGGAGCCGTTCTGCCAGGGCTACCGGGACCTGATGCCGTTCCTCGTCACGACCGGCAACGAGCCCACCCGGGAGCGCATCCAGTCCGCGAGGACACGTCGACTGCGCGACCAAGTGCGTCCTGTGCGCCGCATGCACATCGTCGTGCCGGTCTCCTGGACCGACCAGGGCCCGCAATCCGGTGGCCACCAGGTCGCCCTCCGCGCCAACGTGCAGGAACGCGCCCGGTGGAGAGCCTCGCGCCCTCGCATCGCCAATCCGACAGCCCGGGTGGAACCGGCTGGCCGCCGCCGGGCAACGCCGCCAAGGTTTGGCACCCGACAGGCATGTCACAGCGACGCCAGCCGCAATCGGCACGTGCTCCGAGCACCGAGGCCCGCAGAGCCGTCACGTCCTGGCCACCGACGCCAAGGCCGCGGCACCGACCGCGGGCGGGGCCGGCCCTCTGCCAGCGGAGTGCTGGAGTACAGGGTGGATCACTGCGCCTCGCAGGCGATGCCGTCACCGTCCCGGTCAAGGCGATCCGGGTCGCGGGAGCCGCACCATTATGTGCCGTTCGTGGCTTGCAGGCGGCGACAAAGGGCACCCGGCATGCGCGGATCGGCGTCCGCCGCGGGCACCGGGGCCGCGAGTCGGCGCTGGGATGGCACAGGGAGACAGGATGACGGCCGAGGCGATGAAGGCGGTGCGGCTGGTCGCGGAGGCCGCGGCGGGCGCTCCCGGCGAGGAGGTTCCCCGGCGGGTGTGCGCGGCGGTGTGCGAGGGGCTCGGCGTGGACGGTGCCACCTTGTCGTTGCTCACCGACACCCCCTCCCGCCAGCTGCTCGCCGCCTCGGACGATGCAGCCCTGCTGCTGGAGGAGATCCAGTTCACGGTGCTGGAGGGGCCCTGCATCAGTGCCGCGCAGACCGGCGAGCCCGTGGCCGTGGACGACCTGCGGCAGGAATTGACGCCCTGGCCGCTGTTCGGGGCGGTGGCGTGCGAGAAGCTGCCGGGGGTGGGCTCGGTGTACGCGCTCCCCCTGTTCTTCGGCGACTACGTCCTCGGGACGGTCGACCTGCTGGCGACGCGGCCCCACGCTCTCGGTGAGGACGCCCTGGACCGGGCATCCCTCGTGGCCGACGCGGTGACGGCGGCGCTCATGCCCACCCGCGAGATGCTGCTCACGGGGAACGACACCCCGGCGTGGGAGCCGGAGCAGGTAATCCGTGCCCACTGGTTCGACACGTCGCGTGCCGTCGGAGCCCTGGCGGCCCGACGGCGGATCAGCCCTGAGGACGCCCTCGCCCTCATGCGCGCCGAGGCCCTCCGCACCGGCAGGTCATTGCCGGACATCACCACGGACATCCTGCGCGACCCGCCCGGTACGCCGTAGGCGCGCGGGTCCAGAGCAACTGCTCAGCCGACCGTCAGCAGGTCGTGCTCCCGGAGAACCGCCAGAGGCAGCGTCCTGAAGCCGACCTGCTCGAGGCGGGGGCACCGGATGCGACGACCAAGGTCGGCGTCGGACTCCAGCAGGGCCTTGACCTGCTGAGGCGTGGTCATGCCGGTGCGTCCTGCTCACGGATACGCCGCGCTAGGATCCGCGCTTCCCGCTGATCGCGTCGATGAGCTCTTCCTTGCGCATGGCGTGAACACCGCTGAGACCCTTGTCGCGGGCCATGTCGCGCAGCTCGTCCATGTGCATCTCGCGGAGTTGCTCCTCGGAGACCTCCTGGGAGGCCTCAAAGGTTCCGGTCGTCTCTGCCCCGCCGCCGCCCATGGAGGCTCCGGCAGGCGTCGTCGCGCTGGGCGGTGACGTGGGATACCCCTCGCCGGCGTCACTCGAGCCCATCTGCTCGGCCAGCCGACCCAGCAGCTGTTCGGTTTCGCGGCACTCCTTCGCGGACAGCTCGAAGTACGGGGTGCCCTTGAACTCCTCGGCAGCGTCCGCGCTCGCGCGCAGGACGGTGCGGGTCGCCTCGATGATCACCATCGTCGTCGGCGCGTCGTATCCCGTCTGGCGGGCCAGGATCCGGGCCGCGACCGTACACAGGTCGGCGCAGTCGTTGTCCAAGCGCACGCACTTGATGGACATCACGATCTTTTCCGGGTCCTGCTCGGCGGCGGCCGCGTCGGCGCAGGTCAGGCAGACGCCGGCGCACTCGTACAGCTTGTCGACCGCCTCACCCAGCATCTTGGGCGGCATCCCGGTCTCGGCGGGGTAGGCGTCGAGCAGCTTCTCGACCAAGGACATGGCATCCTCCGTACATCAGGGTGGGGTCGGAAATGTCCCTTTCGCATGATTCGCGCCATGGGTACCCACACCTGCGCTCGCCACCCTCTCCGACGGTGTGTAGCGGGCCTGGGATCTCGCCGACACTGTGCTGTGCCGAGCCGGGGCGGCGTGGGAGAGACAGGGCGACACGGTCGGGGTACTTTCCGCGCACCGGCGCCCACCGGGACGCCGACTGCCGCCCGACCGGGCGGGTGAAGGCGGTCGTGGCGGGTACCCGCCAGAGCATGATCAAGCGCGCACTGTGGCAGGGGTTGCTCGCCGGTACCGCCGGAGGCGTCGTGATGACCCTCGGCGAGAAGGTCGAGCAGGCCGTCACCGGCCGGCCCGACTCCCATGTTCCCGCGCGGGTCCTGCAGCGGCTGACCGGTCTGCCCGAACGACCCGGCCCGCAGCCGCTGCCGGTCAACTGGGGCATGCACTACGGCCAGGCCGCCCTCCTCGGGGTGCTCCGGTCGGTCATGGCCCAGGCCGGACTGCGCGGACCGGTCGCCTCCGCCAAGTTCGCCGTCGTCCGCCTCACCAACGACCAGATTCTGGAGAACGCGACCGGCGTCGGCGCCCCGCCGCATACCTGGCCCCGCAAGGAACTTGTCGTGGACCTGCTACACAAGGCCGTTTACGCCTTCGCCACGGGTGCCGTCGCCGACGCCCTGGCCGCCCGCGGCGGCCCGGGCCCCGGACAGCGCCACGCCGCCGCCCGCCCCGGCCGCCACGCCCACGTCGGACCGCTGCCCCGCAGGCATGCCTACGGGGCATGAATCCGGCAGTCGCCGCCGAACGGCGCGTCGGGAGCAGCCGTCCGCGCGGTGAGAACGGGAGCCGCTCGTTCATCGTCGGCCGCTCCTGATGCCCCCGTACTCCGCGCGGTACTCCGCGCGGGGGACGAACGCAGCCAGGCGGTGATCCATCCGGTCTGCATCGCAGCATCAAGGAGGTACGTCGGCGGATCCGCCCCTTGGATACGTAGACCAGATCGACGACCAGCAGAGTCAGGGAGGTACTCAGCCCAAGCCCAATGCGGCGGGCGTGGGCCGGGCCCTGTGCGTCCCCGGCCGCCGCGAGCTGGGCGACGCCGGCGGAGGCGAGCAGTCCGCCCGTCGTCATCTGCAACCACACGTCGGTCTTCGGGCCGAAGACCCACTCAAAGCTACGCAGGTGCAGCAGGGGCCACAGTCCGCCCACGATGTCGAAGGCACCGTGCGCGACCGCGAGCGTGTGGGCGGGCTCCCGCACTCCGGTTCTGCTCAAGGACATCCCCTCCGTAGGTTCCGGCCGGGTATGACTGCCCAGGCACCCTCACTCCGGGCAGAGTTCGACCGTCGTCGTGACCCGGGTGACGGAGGGGTTCCTCGGTGCCGAACCGAACCCGAAGCGCACGGGCGGCTCGACCGGTGCCATGGCCCCGAGGTCCGCGCCCCCGTAGTCGGCCGAGACGGCACGGATCGGCAGCAGGTCCCGCGCGCCGTACCACTCCCGGCGGCCCCGGCCGGCGCTGCCGCGGGTGCGCACGCCGGGCAGCAGCAGGCGGGCGGGCCGGTCTGTCAGCGCGCTCCATGCCGGACGGCGGGCGAGCGCGCCGGGCACGGTCCGCAGCGCGAAGCCCAGAAGCCCTCGTCGGCCGGTGGTGAAACGCAGGTCGAGTGGCCCGGCGGTGACGGTCCAGGCGTTGTCCGTGACGCTCACCTCGACCGGGACGACACGGACCGTGTCGAAGACGTAGGTGCCGCTGATGAAGTCCGCTGTCTCCCGCGTGGGGGCCAGCAGCAGCCTGTCCCCGTCGACCCGCTCCAGCATCACGTCGCTGAACGCCCCGAAGGGCGAGCCCTGCCAGTGTCCGAGCACGATCCGTGTGCCGGAGGAGGTGCCCATGCTCGCGATCCAGCCGTCGAAGCGCACGCGCGGGCGTCGCGTGACGGCGCCGGAATGCCGTCGAGGGGGGTCAGGAAGACGGGGAGACGCGCTCTGGGAGGCACGGCCTGGAGGGCCCGAGCCGTACATACCTGACTCCTTCCGAGAAGTGCACCAGACGTTCACCGACGGGGGCTTCCCGGAGACCCGCCGCGGCGGTCAGCGTCTCCTCCAGTACATCGACGCCGGCGTCGGCCAGCGGCCACGGCTCGTGCTCGACGGGCGTCTCCCAGAGCATGCCGAGCCGGCGGGTGTACGCCCGCCAGCGCGAGGTGAGCCACACGTCCCGCTCCGCCGGCTCGATCGGGTCGCCAGGCCGGACGACCAAACGGTAGGAGGCGTCACCGATCCATCGGGTACCGGAGTACGAGACGGTGTCCCCGTCCGTGGACACGCGGAGGGTGCCCGGATTGTACGGTGCGCCGATGGCGCGGGCCGCCACCATCGGGGGGAAGGCGACCTCGATGGAGAGGAACCAGAGCCCGTCCCGGCCGTCACGATGCCGTACGTACGTGCGCAGGTTGGTCTCCGCGAACGTCGGCAGGCCGGGCAGCGAGGCGGGAACACCGGGTGGTCGCACGTCCGCCATGACAAAGGGAGTGAGCCCCACCCACGCGGCCCCCTCGTACTCGTCCACGACCAGTCCCCCGGGCAGGAGCGCCTGAACCGCATCGGGCCGGAACGGCCAGTGGACGAACGTCTGCGTCAGCCAGCCCGCCCGCAGCGCCGGCAGGCGCACCCGCTGCTCTGCTCCGTATGCCACCACGGGCGTCGGGTCCCCCGCGCACGATCGAAGGAAACCAAGGGGGCCCGGCACGGCGGGCGGAACGCCGCCCGGCCAGGTCATGAAGAGGGCCAGGACGCCGGGCGTCCGGCGAAACGCCTCGCCCGGCTCAGGGAAGGTAGTAGGTCTGCCGCAGGAACGCGGCCGTGTCCCGCAGGGCCTGGGTATAGCCCGCCTTATAGCGCGCGTCCGTGTCGGTGCGCCGGCTTTCGGCCTCCGCCCACTGGTCGAGGTGGAGGGCGATGTCGAGGTGGTTGCGGTAGAGCGTGCCGTGTTCGCCGTCGAGGGCCGCTCGTGTGCGCTCCTGGTCCCAGTCCTCCAGCTCGCCGGTGTCGAAATCCAGCAGTTCCTCATCAGGTCGCTGCACGGTTTCCTCCTTCGTTCCCCTCAGGCGAGGACGAGCAGCCCAGTCGTCCCTCCCAGGTACCCGTCATCGGATCACAGTCGCGTCTGATGACCGGCTTCCAGACGACGGACTTCTGGGTGACAGACAGCAGTAGCGTCGCGTCTCCTCGGGGTCTGCCCCTGCACGAGCGTGTGGGTGGTGTCCACCCTGACCGCCGAACAGTTGCTGTGGCCGCGAGCAACCCGGATCGCCATGGGCGCGCTCGCGGCACTGGCCGGCGCGGACGCGCTGCGTGAACTTCCCTGGGCGTGGTCCGGAAGACTTCCGCTACTGCCGTTACAGCGGTACAGCCGGTACAGCCGGTACCGCCGGTACCGCCGGTACGGACGGCCGGAACTGACGGGCCGTCCCTGACAATCGGGCCGACAGTTGCCGCAGGGGGCCGTGGCGGTCCGCCGGTAGGGACGACTTTTCCGGTGACGGTTCGGACTCCGCCAGGCTCAGCGCGTCGGCGGCCCGAGTGGGCGGGTGGTGGGCGGCGGTGCGGGCGACGACGGTTCGTTCGACGGCAGCGAAGCCCTCGGCCATGGGCGCGCGGCCGGGCCCGGCCGTCGCGGGTGCTGGCCGCCGAGGAACTCCCCGAGCCGGCAGAGCGACCGAACGCGGTTGATCTGAACCGGGTCTGGCGGGAACGCTGCGCGCAGTTTCTGTCCGGCGACCATATCGCCGTGCTGGTACGGGTGAACCCTGAGCGGCGGGAGGACCTGCTGAGCACCGTGGTGGCCGTCCGCGCCGCGGAACCCGACACAGACGGCTGGCTGCGGCTGGAGGTGACGTTCCAGGATCTGCGACACGCCGAGTGGGCGCTGTGGCAGCTCAGCACGGACGCGGAAGCCTTGGCCCCGGCGTCACTGCGCACTGCCCTTCGCGACCGCGCCGCCGCGATTGCCACCCGCTACGAGGCCACGGTCCTCGACGCGGCCATCAACGAGTTGCTGTGACCGGCACACTCGAAACACGCCCCAAAGAGCGCGCGCGTCACGTCCACCGGAGGCGCTGCCCAAGTGTTGAGTCGACACCCGCGGGTGTCCACTCCCCTCCTCACTGCAATGTGTGGATCGGTCCGCGGCCGACGTGAAAGCCGGACAGGTGAAGCAGGGCGCCGATGACATCCCGGCGGTCGGGGCGGTAGCCGTCGGCGACCATGCCCCAGGCGATGGACCCGGCGCCGACGATCCCGCCGTAGCCGGTGAGGATGCGGCCGAGGTTGTCGTCGTGCTGCCAGGTGGCGACCACTCCGTAGAGACGAGGGCGATGACACCGGCGCCGATCCGGATCCAGCCCTTGTGCTTGAGGATGCCCTGTCAGACCGACCAGGCGCGTTGATCGCAAAGAGCGCGGCGAGGACGCACAGGGCAACGGAACGCCCGACGACCGTGCGGGTGACCTTATCGGCGGCCCGCATTCGTGATCTGCACGCGGTCGGCGGATGCCCGGCAGGCGCACCCATCCCCCACCAGCGGTTTTGTGGAGCGCAGGAGCAGGAGCGGCGGCGACGTCCCAGCCACCAGGTTCCATCGGCGAGCTGCTTGGGGGCCAGACGCTCGTCGATCGCCGCGACCGGGTCGGCAGGACATGGAGGTCGTCCGGCCGCGCGGCCAGCTGGATGCGGAGCTGGCGGTTCGGGCGGCCTTGCCGGCGGGCCCGCTCAACGAGTCCAACCCGGGCTCGACGTTCGTACTGTTCCCTTGCAAGTCCTACTGTTCAGTCTCCAGGCTGGCTGGGAACCGGGCCGCCCAGCTGTTCTCGGATCTGCTGGAGAGCGGCCCGGACGATGCCAGGGGACGCACAGTGTGGGTGCTGCGAGCTGGAAGGCACCTTCTCCGGACTACGTCGCCTTGGGCGGTTCAGGGCTACGGCCGGTCAAGGACACGATGTAGGCGTAGCTGTGCCGCTGGTCAGCGGGGTGTGGCGGCGGGGCGTACGAGAGGTCTGACCGGGAGGCGGCCGCGGACGCCCGGTCGGGCCACGCGACGCCCGATCAGACGGTCCCCGCCTTCCACCGCTGCCCCCCGGCCGCGCTCACCGGCTCCAGCGACAGCCCGTCCCCGGCCCCGCCCTTCGGCGTCACCGCCGTCTCCACGGCGATGGCGGGCCGGATCACGCCGTCGCCGTCCACCACGAACTTCAGGTTCTGGCCGTTCCGCCCCTCCACCGAATCGCACGTCCAGATCCCGACACCGCGGTCCGTCGAACCGCGGCTGTCCAAGCAGTACTCGGGATCCGCGGCCGACTGCAGGACTCCGCGCGCGGAGTCGACCCGCCAGCGTTGTGTCCGGGACGAGGTGCAGGGCGATGTGACCACGTCGGTCCCCTTGAAGAAGGCGCCGCCCACGTCCAGGCAGAGACCCGAGGCGATGTGCACGACCTGGGCGTAGGCCCCGCCCGGCGGGTGAGCGGAGGAGGGCGGCGGCTTGGGGTGTGCCGTCCTGGTCGGCGTCGAACTCCTCGTGGGGGTGGGGAACGCGGAGCTCCGCGACGGTGTCGGCAACGGCGACGGCGAGAACGTCGACGGGGGAGCCGACACCGTGGCCGTCACCGTCACCGGCGGCACGCTCACCGGAGCGCCGACCGCGCCCACCGGATCCTGCGACGACGAACCGCCCTGCGCCGCCAGGAACAGCACCAGCGGCAGCAAGGCCACCCCGAGCGCACCCGACACCAGCACGAACCGGCGGCGATCCCGTGGCCGGCCTCTCTCAGGACGGCTCCTGTCCACAGCGAGGCCGACGGCCTCCCGCCCTCCCGCGCCACCGGCCGCGTACGCCGTCCCGCCCCACGGCAGCAGCCCCTCCGCCAGCGCCGTGCGCGGTGTGTCCCGCAGGGCCGACAGTTCCTCGTACGCCGTCGTGCAGTGCGGGCAGCGCGCCATGTGGGCGTGCAGGTCGGCGCTGTCGCGCGGGCTGTCCGGACGCACCGACTCCTCGATGAGGCGGCCGAAGTCGGTGCAGTCGGGGTCGTCGGAAGAGGCGAGGCGGGTGCGCAGGCAGGCGCGGGCCAGTTGCTGGAGGGCCGGCCCGGTGCCGTACGTCACGTCCTCGTGCGTGAGGCCGAGGAAGCCGGCCGTCCGCTCCACCGGCTCCCGCTCCACGATCCCGTACCAGATCAGGCCCTGCAGGCGGGACGGCAGGGTCTGGAACGCCGTGAGCATGGGCGGGATTGCGCCTGAGGGGCCCGTCGTGTTCAGGACGAGCAGCAGGCCCGCGTCGAGGCCCGCGGCCCGCTCGTCCCCGGCCCATGTCCCGGCCGACCGGGCGGTCAGCAGCAGGAGCCGGTGCCGCCAGGGGAGGCCGGGATCGACGCCGCGCGCCGCCTGACGGGTCGCGAGCGTGAACGCCTGGGCCGCCAACTGCCGTGCCAGGGACTCGTTCGGAGTGCACTGGCGGGCGTATGCGAGGACAGGTGCGTGGTGGCGGGCGCGGAGTTCCTGAAGCGCCGGATACGCGGTGACCGTATCGGCGCGCAGCAGTTCGGTCAGCCGTGCGTCGGATGCGCCCGCGTGTGTCCCCCGGCCACGGTCCCCACCGTCGTCGGCCCCAGTCATCAGCCTGCCTCCTTGCAGCCTTGCCACCCGCGCAACGTCCTAGCCTACCGGCGGGTATGACGGCTCATAGTGGAGGAAGAGGGGCCTCGGGGAAAGGGTTTCTACGGGTAACCCGTGAGCTGCCGGTGAACGGCCGGGACGCACTGTGCCCGGTGTCCGCCGGGGATACGGAGGGACACCGGGCACGTGCAGGTCAGCGCGAGGGGGGCGTCACGACGGTCGATGAAACGATCATTCCTCGACGTCACCTGCATCACCTCCGGCCGACCTCGTCGGACTGGTCTTCCAAGTCAGGACTGTTCGAATAACCGGCGAGGCGTTCAAGGATCTCGTCCGCGGTCTTCGTCCACACGTAGAGCCTGGGTCGCTGTTCCATGCAGCGATACAGGCACGGACGTCCTTCTCCAGCCCCTGGACGCTCTTGTGGACGCCTCGCCGTATCTGCTTGTCGGTCAGCTCGGCGAACCACCGCTCCACCAGGTTCAACCAGGACGACCCAGTAGGTGCGCCACATGGCTTGTCCTGACCGTCGGTGTCCCTCACCTTGCAGTCGAAGTGGCGCATGTACGCGTCGAACTTCGCCGCCGTCTTCGCGGCGTCCTCGGTGCAGTTGTCGGACATGATGAATAACAACGCCAGCCCGGCCTCCGGGGCATCGAGGACGATGTCGGCCCACGCGCATCCCTTGCCGGGGTTCTTTCACGTGCCGGTCGCCGGGAGGTGACTTCGGTGGCGGAGGAAGTGATGGTGCCGATCCCGTCGGGCGCGTCGACACAGGCCTGGGCGGCCGCGACCGCGTCGGCCGGCTCACCGGCCACCAGGTCCAGGTCGGGCTTCGGGCGGCCCGCACCCCGCCGCTCTGGGGCACGCCGCCCCTCTGCTCCGGCTCACGGTCCAGCTCGAGTCCGGCGGCAGCCCACGGCTCAGGCGCGGCGGCCGGGAGGCGCAACGGCCGCGGGCAGCGGTCGGCGGACAGCCGGCGGGGCAACGCGGACAAAGCAGCGGCAAGGCGCTCGGGGGCGGGGCCCGTCTGAGTGGGGCGGTCAGTCGACCGCGCGCAATACCAGCCGCACAACGCTCATGACCCCTCGCCCGACCCACCCGAGCAGTCCTGTCTCCACGGCCAGCTCGGCAGCGTCCGCGGCCGCATCCCCCCGCTCCGACTGGGAAGAGCACCGGGAACAGGAACGAGGCCAACGGCGCTTGTGGGCACCGCACTTCCTACATATCGCCATGGCCTCATTCTCTCCTTTCCTGCGGACCGCCCATACACGCCAAGCCCTGCCCGCCTGGTTCTGTTCACCGGTTCCGCACGAATGAGGTGGGCTTGGACAAGCGCAGGTCCGTCGTGGCCCACGGTCCGTCCACCCACTCTCAACCGACCGCCTTCAGGGAAGGTGCAGCTCCGCCAACGGGAGGGGGCGGGTGCTCAGGCGCAGGACCAGGCCGACATTCCTTGGAGGCGGGCCAGGCGTTTGGCCACGGCGATCTGTTCCTTGCGGGTGGCCAGGTCCGCGCGCGGGGCGTACTGGAGCCCACCGGCCGCGGCCCAGCTCGACTGTGTGAACTGCAGACCGCCGTAGTGGCCGTTTCCGGTGTTCGCCCGCCAGTTACCGCCGGATTCGCATGCGGCGATGGCGTCCCAGTCCGGCCCCGAGGCGTTCGACGGGGAGGCCACCGCCTGCGTGGGCATGCCGAGAGCAGCCGCAGTGACCAGGGCCGTCAGGACAGTGCGGATCCAGCTGCCGTGAGCCCTGCGCCCGCCGCCCGCACCAGTGTTTCGTCTGCTAGTCATAGAGAGACTGTTACTCCACGCGACCGGGGGACGGCATGTCGGCAGCCGTTTCCTTGCGCCGGACGGGCGATACTGCGCCCGTCCTGCTGCTCGGAGAGTATCCGGACGCATCCACGCCGACTGGCTAGCTGGCTTCAGCCGAAGGCGTGGGCCCCCCGACGCCACCACGAGGTCCCCCGGCCACAGGACAGGTGAACAGGCGTCAGTCCGTCGACTCGCTCCCAGCGGCCCGAGGTCCGCGCCCACGCGGTGAGGTCCAGGCTAGGCGGTATTCGTACCAGCGGGGCCTTACAGCCACCGGCGGCGAGCAGGCCCGCGACCCCCTCGGTGCCGCGGGCCTTGAAGCTACGCACCGGATTCGCTGTCTCGAGCTTGATGCTCACCGCGCACCCGAGGCCGGGCTCCAGCGCCTCACAGCGGTACGGCGCAGTGTCGAGACGTATCGGGTCACTGACCCGGCGAGCCGCCCGGATCCGAGCCGTGTCGAGACGCGTCTCCTGCACGACACAGCAGCGTAGGGCCACCAGCGGAAGCAAATTACAGATCCTACGAACCGGTCGAGGCGGCACAAGCAGCGCTCACTCTACGGGATGGGGGACGGCCAGATGCTGCTCCGCAGCCCGAACAAGCTCGCAAAGCGCACGGCCCTCACGACGTATCCGCGTCGAGCACGGCATCTGCGGCGTCTGCGTCGATGACGACCTGGTGGGCTGTGGAGTAGCGGTCGTTCTTGGACTGTTCGGCGATCGTGCGGTCGCAGGTCGGCACCAAGATTCCGCCCACGATCAGCACAGTGTCTTACGGAACTGCCTTCGCTGCCGGAGTGCCAACAGTGGAACCGAGGTGGTCGATGATCCGGTCTGCGGCCGACTTGGAAAGCCCGAACAACGGAGCCGGCTGTCGTATCGTCAAGGTAGTGCGCCAGTATGCCGTGACCAGCAGGACTCGGTCCTCCAGCGGCAGACTCCAGGGACGCCCGCGCTGTTGATCTGCAACTTGCTCGCGTCTTACGTCTGTTACCAGCTTGGCGAAGCAGCGCGGGCTCAGCCCCGTGAAAGGCTCTCTCCAGGCCCGCACCGACGCCGTGACCACACCAGCCACAACGCGATCGTTTCACTTTGGGAGAAGCAGCTCACGACAGGCTTTGGATCACGCAGCAGCAACCCCCGACGCCTTGCCCTCCGGCGCGGACACCAGCCGCAACCACCCCGGTTGCCCGGCGGCGGTGCGGGCCGGGGCACCCAGGGTGCGCCCGGCCCATCCCCAGAACTCCCCGCCCGGCTCGGCAGTCGTGCGGGGTGAGCACGCTGGAGGTGTTGATGGCCGTACCGGCACCGTGTAGATGGGTTCGCCCAGATCGGCAGAGCGTTACTCCTCAGGGACTCGCGCCCGTGGCGGTAGGGGTGCCGAGGCGGTTGATGTCGGGGCTGCGGAGGACGTGGGGGCCGCGGCCGTCGAGCCCCACGGTGGCGATCATGGCGCGTCCCAGGTGCTCGGTCGTCGTCGTGTGCCGGGGCGCCAGCCGGTGCAGGGCGGGGTAGAGCCACGAGGTGAGCCGGTACATCCAGCGGTAGGCCGCCGTTCGGGAGACCGCGCCCCGGCGGGGGCGGATGTATCCGGGCCTGAACAGGTAGGCGCGCAGCGGCATGGCCAGCAGTGCGTTCTCGGTACGCCCCTTCACCCTGGCCCACATCGAGCGGCCGGCCTCCGTGCTGTCGGTCCCCTCGCCGGACACGTAGACGAAGGTCAGAGAGGGGTTGTGCGCGCTGACGGCGCGGGCGGCGGCCAGGGTGTAGTCGTAGGTGATCCGGGTGTACTCCTCCTCGCTTCGGCCCGCCGCGGAGACGCCGAGGCAGAAGAAGCAGGCATCCAGCCCCTCGAACCGGCCCTGGATCGGCGTGAAGTCGGTGAAGTCCGGGTGCAGGACCTCGCGGACCTTGGGATGGCGCAGGTTCAGCGGTGTGCGTCCGACGACCAGGATGTCGTCCACCCGTGGGTCTTGGAGGCAGGCGTCGAGCACGCCGTGCCCCACCATGCCGGACGCTCCGAAGACGGCCACACGCATGGTCACCCCTCCGTCCGGGCCAGGGTGCCCGCGATCAGGGTGGCCAGCATCTCTTCCAGCGTGGCAGTGAAGTCCATGCGCAGGGCCGCAAGCGAGGGATCCGCCTCGTACGCGGCGAGCATGGCCGCGGAGGGCCGGGCGTGAGTCCACACCGCGCCGGTCACCATGATCGCCTGGGCGCACAACCGATCGGCGTGGTCGCCCAGTTCTGGCAGGTGGCGGCGGGCCAGGGCGGCAAGGGCGGCGACGTTGCCCAGGGCGGACCGCTTGTAGCGGGCGGCGACGTCGGCGGAGACGTTGTGTTCCAGGACGCCGGCCTGGGCGCTGAGCAGGTCGCACAGCACCCGGTTCTGCACGAGGGAACGGGTCAGGACGGCGGCGAACGCCGGACCACGCTCGAGCACCGGAGCGTCCGGGGCGATCGCGGCGTCCAGCTGTGCGGGGAGCTGGGCCGTCCACTGCTGCCAATGGTGGTCCAGGAGTTCCAGCAGGACCGCCTCGCGTGACTCGAAGTACCGCAGCACGTTGGACTTCGCCAGACCCACGCGTCGGCTCAGCTCATTCAGGCTGACCGCGCTGACCGGCATCTCGTCGAGCATCGCCGCCGCGGTGTCGAGGATCGCCCGCTGCCGGATCTCGCGCTGCTCCTCGCTGCGCGCCCGCTGGAAAGTCGCCATGCACCCATCTTACAGACTGCCGGTCTTTTGACATCAGACCACCGGTCTCTTATCTTCGAGCAAGAGACCGGCGGTCTGCTATTTCGGGATCGTCGGCCGTCCGCACCGTCCTGCACATGAAAGAGGTCCACCGTCATGAGCGTTTCCAGCGTCGCCCTGGTCACCGGAGCCACCACCGGCATCGGCAAGGAGACCAGCCTGGCCCTGGCCCGCGCCGGCCACGCCGTCGTCGTCTCCGGCCGCCGCGAGGCGGCCGGAGAGGCCGTCGCCCGCGAGATCCGCGACAACGGCGGCCAGGCCGCGTTCATCGCCGCCGACGTCGACTCCGAGGAGTCTGTCGCCGCGCTGGTTGCGGCCACCGTCGAACGTTTCGGCCGGCTCGACGTCGCCGTCAACAACGCCGGCATCTCCCTCGACACCGGCCGCCTGGCCGACGAGCCCACCAGCCGCTTCCAGCAGATGCTCACCACGAACGTGCTCGGCGTCTTCTGGGGCATGAAGTACCAGATCCAGCAGATGCTGGCCCAGGACAACCCCGGCGGCGCCATCATCAACCTGGCCTCGATCGCCGGCCTGGGCGGCATGCGCTACGCGGCCAACTACTCCGCCACCAAGCACGCCGTGGTCGGCCTGACCAAGTCCGCCGCGCTGGAGTACGCCACCGACCACATCCGCATCAACGGCGTCGCCCCCGCCGCGATCAAGACCGACATCCTCAGCACCGCCATCGAGGCCGGCACCTGGGACGAGGCCACCATCGCCGCCCTCCAGCCGGTCAACAGGATGGGCCACCCCATCGAGGTCGCCGAGGCCATCACCTGGCTCGCCTCGCCGCAGGCGTCCTTCGTCACCGGAACCATCCTCAACGTCGACGGCGGCTACAAGGCCCAGTAAGAGTCCAGCTGCCGCCACCGGCCAACAGTTCCCGACCCGCAGACCGAGGAACGCCTCGACCCCGAGGGCGGTGGCGGCCTGCGGTCGCCGACTTGCCGGTAGGCCGGCCGACTGCAACCACGGTTGCCACCGGAGCGACGCGAGCGAGCCATCGGCCTGGCCGAGGTGCGCTCGCGTGGCCGCAGCCTGCGCGGCCTTCATCGCTGCATCCGGCATGCCCGCGGCGAGCCAGATGATCGTGAGGAACTCCATGCGTCCCCGTAGCTGCTGATGTCGAACCTGCATCGGGCTGCAGGCGGCAGGGCCGGTTCCGTCAGGTCGACTCAGAAGCCCCAGTGGGCGTGCAGTTCCTGGGGCACGGGGTTGCCCCCGTCGTCCGTCGGGGCGCCGGCCCATACGTGCAGGGCGTCCATGGCCAACCACAGCCGCTGCCCGTGCGGGGTGAGCCGGCAGGTGACCGCGATCGGGGTCCCCGTGTCGACGACGTGTTCCAGCAGGCCGGACTCCTGCAGTTCCGTCAGCCGGTCGCTGAGCAAGGCAAAAAACCATGAACGCCCCACATCGACCCTGCCCTGGAAGGCAAGGTCTCCGCAGCTTCCTCAACGCGCGTGGACAAGGCGGGCACGGCTGCGTGCGGACGCTGTACGCACTCGGCCCCCACGGTGTCCAGCCCGTCGCCCAGCCCGGACCGCCCCTGCCCTACACACACCGACCTGCCGTGTTTCCTGGCCTCCCAGCAGGTCCGCCGCCTGGCCACCCACCGCACCCCCTGATCGACAAGACGTCCCCCTAAGGGGGCTGGTTCAGGCGTGGAATTGGCGCCGCAGCAGGCGACGGCGGGTGTTCACTGGTTGGATGGATCAGACGCTGACTGCTTTGCGGCGGCGAGGTTGGCGCTGAGAATTCGGGTCGTGGGGTGCTCTTCGCCCAGGACGCGTAGGGAGTCGGTGAGGTTTTTTGTTCGTATAGGGGGTCTCGGTAGGCGTCCTCGGCCAGAGGGGCGAGTAGGGTGCGGGGGATGGCGGTGGGGGCGTATCAGGCGGCGGTGCGCAGGAGCTGGGGGTCGCCGCCCGCAGGAATGGTGTCGGTGGTCTGCGCCGGGTGTGTCGCGGTGGGTGGCGTCGAGTGTGATGCGCCAGATGCCTGCCATGGTGCGAGGAGTCCCCTGTCGAAAAGGGGCGGGTCAGGGCAGGCTACAGCGCCAGGATGACGACTCCCCCGGCGACGCCGACGACCAGCGCGACCGCCACGGACAGCCACCCTCCGTCCCGCCAGGGGAAGAACACGTCGAGTGACAGACGCCCGGGACCCACCGCTGCGATGGTGAGCGCGGCGACCGCAATGAGCATCGGGTAGGCGAAGGCCGGGCCCTCGGCGGACCAGAGTGCAATGTTCGGCGCGACCGCCATCGCGTTGATCATGACCCCGACCGCAGCCGCAGCGGCCAGCGGGGTCAGCAGGCCGACGGCCAGCCCCAGCCCACCCAGGACCTCCGAGACGCCTGCCAGGCCGGCGAAGAAGACACCGGGCTCGTAGCCGAGATCGGCGAAGCCCTTGCCCGTGGCATCCAGACCCGGCCCATCGAACCAGCCGAACAGCTTCTGGGCTCCGTGACCGGCCAGAGTCACTCCCACCGCGAGCCGCAGCAGGAGTATGCCGACATCGGCGGCGCTCACCACCCCCGGCGCGGGACGGGCCCTGTGGTCGGCGGAGCTACGGGTACGCTCAACAGGCATCTCCATGGTCGGCTCCCTCCAGTGGGACGCCAGGCGGCGAACGGCGCTCGACGCCTCGTGGGGAGCACGCCGGCTCACACCACCCTCACCACCGATACTCCCCGCTCCCCGCCCCGGATGCAGCCCCACCGGCATCCGCTCGAGCAGAGGGCGCGTCCCTTTCGGGCCTGCAGGGTTCCTGCCCTGCGGGACGCCGTCTCGCCGATTCTCCATCCGCCAGATGAGCGGCGCGATGACCAGGGCGACAGCGCCGGTGGCGGCGGAGATCACCGCTCGCCGGCCGCCGACGATCCCTCAGCGAGCGGGATGCGCGATGCGCCATCACTCAGGCCCGGTACGGACTCGGTGGGGTCGTGCTGTCACGCCTGTGTCACCGGGGCCAGTAGCCCTGTCCGCCTCCTGGCAGGCCTCGCCCTATTTCACCGGTGCCGAGCTGGCCGCGCCGCCGCTGGTGGAAGCCGTTCTCCAGCCGTCTGCGGAGCGCGAGAGGAGCCCGGACGGCCTGTATGCGCAGGCGGCCGAGCACTATGAGGCCAAGGCGCTCGCCACGCTTGTGTTCGTGATCGGCCAGGTCAACTTCTTCGCCGTGTCGCTGATCGCCAAGCCGGTGCCCGGCCGGTCGTTCTGCGCACCGTGGAAGTGATGCGATGCGCGTGGCACTGCGGCGGGCCGCCGGGATGGGCCGGCGGCCCGCCGGGATGGCCTCAGCCCTCCGCCACCCGAATGATCGTCTTGCCGGAAGTGCGCTTGCCGGGTGCGAAGGCGTCGGGTGCCTCGGAGAGGGGCCGTACGTCTCCGACGATCGGCCGGAGCCGTCCGTCCCGTACCCCGCGGACCAGGTCCGCGAGACGGACGCGATCGGGTTCCACGACGAAGAACACGGCCCGGCCGTTCTCCGGCTGGATCCGGGGCGGTTCGGCGATGGTGACCAGGGTGCCGCCGGCGCGTACCAGCGCGGTCGAGCGGTCGAGGATCTCACCGCCGAGCACGTCGAGGACGAGGTCGACGTCGCCGACGTCCTCCAGCCGGTCGTTCTGCAGGTCCACGAACTCGTCCGCGCCCAGACCGAGGACCGTCTCCCGGGAGTTGGCCCTGCCGGTGCCGATGACCCGTGCCCCGGCTTCGTGGGCGAGCTGGACGGCGAGCGACCCGACACCGCCGGCCGCGCCATGGATCAGTACGGTCTGGCCGGTGGTGAGGCGGCCGTGGTCGAACAGACCCTGCCAGGCGGTCAGTCCGGAGATCGGCAGGGCTGCCGCCACGGTGTGGTCCACGTCCGCCGGGAGGGGGGCGAGGTTGCGTGCCTCGACCGCGACGTACTCGGCGAGTGAACCGTCGCGGGCCCAGTCGCTCAGTCCGAACACCCGCTGGCCCACACCGAGTCCGGTGGTTCCGTAGCCGAGTTCGACGACGACGCCCGACAGTTCGTGTCCGGGGACGCTCGGAGTGCGGTCCCGGCCGGCGCGGTCGGTCCACGTCGCCGGCCAGTCGAGTTCACCGGGGGTGAAGCCCGCGGCGTGGACGCGCACGATGACGTCGTTCTCGGCGGCGTGCGGGTGGGCGAGGTCCGTCAGGGACAGTCCGGCGATTCCGGCGGAGCGGTCTCGAACGGTGACGGCTTGCATGGCGGTTCCTTTCGGTGTTCATGAGGGGTGCGGGCGGTGACGCGGTCGGCGCGGCACGGTCGCCCGCGGTGTCGGCGGGGCCGGCCGGCGGCCTGGGCCGTCGTATGGCCCGTGTCGCCGCCGGGGCGGGGGCGCCCGGCCGGCTCGGATCAGCACGCTGAGCAACGGCGTGCCGAGGTACGCGTAGCCGGTGGTCTGCAGTCGCCAGACCGGTGCCGCGAGTCCGGCCGCGAGGGAGGACAGGCCCAGGGCGGTGTAGCTGACCTGGTAGGCGGCCGAGAAGACCTCCGAGCGACGGTCCGCCGTGGTGGCCGCGCTGATGGCGCGCAGGTTGCCGTTGAAGGTCAGGCCGACACCCAGTCCCGTGACGACCGAACCTCCCGCGTACACGGCCGGGGACGCGAGGGCCATGGGCCGCCGCGAGTGCGGCCGAGCCGCGGTCGAGCAGGGCGCCCCCGAGCGCGGCCGCGTTCCGCGCCGCGCACCGGGCAGACCACAGGCCTCCCGCGCCCGCAGCCAGGAACAGGGCGGCGATGTCCAGCCCGCGCGCGGCGCCCCACCGGACGTAAAGGACGGCGTCCATCTGGGAGGGGGTGAGGGCGAGGAACAACCCGGTGACGGCCCAGCCCGCCACGAGCGCCGGAACGGCCCTGCGGAAGGCCGGCCGGGCCTCGCGGGCGACCCTTGCCCGGGGCCGCGGCGAGGCCGATGTCCCTGGTCGCGATGCGCGTGTCTCGGGGATCACCCACGTCACCACTGCCAGAAGGAGGAAGAGCAGGGTGAGGACGGAGAACACGTACTGATCGGGACGGGCAGTGGTCTGCACCAGCACGCCCACCACCGCCGCGCCGACGGCCATGCCGACGCTGCTGCCGACAGCGGCCACCGTGGCTCCCAGGTGCGGGCGCAGTGCCGGTGAGAAGTCCGCCAGCCCGGCAGCGAGGGCGCTCATGGCCGTTCCCGCGGCCACGCCCTGAACCACGCGCGCGATCACCTGGGACGCGACGCCGTCGGCGGTCCAGAAGATCGCCGTGCTGTCGGCCGCCATGGCCAGGGCGGCCACGAGGACAGGGCGCCGCCCCAGGCGGTCGCTGAGCGACCCGAGCGTCCTCAGCGCCCCGAGCAACCCCAGGATGTACACGGCGAAGATCACCGTGAGCATGGTGCCCGAGCAGTCCCAGCGCTCCCGGTACAGCGGGCAGAACGGTGACGGTGCGCCCGCCGTCGCCATCATGGTCAGGACGGCGGCGGACAGCACGGTGAAGGCGGCACCTCGTCCGGGACGGGCACCCGCACGGCTGCCACCCACGCGTTTCATCGGCTTCTCTCGTACGGTGCGGTGATCACCGCGGCCAGGCCGACCCGGTGACACGCTCGACCATGCTCGTGCGCCGGAAGTCGGGAATGAAGTGCTCGAGGACGTCGGAATTCACGGTGCCGTACGTGGTTTCCGGGCGGTTCTTCAGTCCGTCGACGAATTCCTGCAGGAACTCCCTCTTGAAGTCGCCTCGCGGATGGACGGCGGTGATTTCCTTCACCTGATCGGCGTCCAGCTCGTCCAGTCCCCAGCCGATGGCATCGGTCAGCACACCGAAGTTGGTGGCGGCGATCTCCGGACCCATCCGGCCGGGGATGCCCGGCGTCGTGTGCAGGGCCACCGCCTGCCAGACGACGTCCGCCGCGCCGTCCGAGAAGCCGTGGTCGAGGAGGAACTTCCGGGCGTGGTCCGCCCCGTCGAGCTCGAATCGCTGGACGGCGTCGGAGAACGGCGTCAGCAGGCCGGTGTCGTGGAACATGGCGGCGAGGTAGAGCAGCTCGGGGTCCGGCTGGAGGCCGAGCGCCCGGGCGTGCAATGAGCCGAAGAGGAAGACCCGCCGGGAATGGTGGAAGACGAGAGGGCTTACCATTTCCCGGACGCGGCGGATCGCTTCGTCGGTCGCCGCGGTCACCGGAAATTCGATACCAGCGACTGTGTCGGTCATGACTTGGTTCTTTCGTTTGTCCGAGTGCCACCGGCGGAGTGCCTTTCCGCCGGTGCGGGCGGGGTATTCCGCCAGTGCGGATGTTCCTTTCCTCCACCGTGCCGCCGCGGCCGCCTTCGGCGCCGCCTCGGTCCGGCCATGAACCACCCGAATCAGGACAGGCAGGAAGGGCGACTGTGAAACCCACCGCGCACCACGTCGCGATCCTCGTCTACGACGGGGTCAAACTGCTGGACGTCGCCGGTCCCGCCGAGGTGTTCGAGGAAGCGAACCGGCTCGGCGCCGACTACCGGGTCCGTCTGCTGTCACCCACGGGTGCCCGCGTCACCTCGTCGATCGGCATCAGGGTCGCGGTCGACGGAACGGCGGCAGCGCAGCAGGCACCCGGCACGCTCGTGCTGCCGGGCGGAGACGTCTACCCGCGCACCCCGGTCAGCCGCGAGCTCGTCGAGGCGACGCGGGCGCTGGCCCTCGGGGCGGGCCGGGTGGCGTCCGTCTGCACCGGGGCGTTCATCCTCGGCGCCACCGGCCTGCTCGACGGCAAGCGCGCCACGACGCACTGGAAGGTCGCACACAAGCTCGCCGCGCGTCATCCGAAGACCCGGGTGGAACCGGACGCCATCTACGTCCGTGACGGCACGGTTTACACATCGGCGGGTGTGAGCGCCGGCATCGACCTGGCGCTGGCCCTGGTCGAGGAGGACCACGGCCCGGATCTGACCCGGGAGGTCGCCCGCGCGCTGGTGGTCTACGTACAGCGCTCGGGCGGCCAGTCCCAGTTCTCGGCCCCGCTGCAGGGGCCGGCGCCCAAGTCCCCGGCGCTGCGCCAAGTGGTCGACCTGGTGCTGGCCGATCCCTCGGGCCGGCATTCGCTCACCGAACTCGCCGGGCACCTCCACATGAGCCCGCGCCACCTCACCCGGCTCTTCCGCGACGAGCTGTCCACCACGCCCGCGCGGTACGTCGAGTCCATCCGGTTCGACATGGCGAAGTCGCTGCTCGACCAGGGGCACACCGCGACACAGACGGCGCTCCTCGCGGGCTTCCCGAGCTACGAGAGCCTGCGCCGGGTCTTCCTCCGCGAGGTGTCCATGAGCCCCGCCGCCTACCAGCGGCGTTTCCGCACGACGCGACGCGACGACTCCGGTCAGCGCCCGCACCGACGTGCAGAGGGCCCGGGACCTCAGCTGCCGCCCGCGGGGCGAGGACAATGTGCAGTACGAGCTTCTCCCGGGGAGCCGGAACTCTGAGAGTGAGGACGCTGAAGCCGAGCGAGCACAGCATCGGTGTGCTCGTGTTCGACGGCATGAAGATGCTGGATCTGTCCGGGCCCGCCGAGGTCTTCAGCGAAGCCGATCGGTACGGCGCCCGCTACCGGCTGACCATCGTGTCGGTCGGCGGGGGCCCGGTCGCCTCCTCCATCGGCGTCCGGGTGCCGGTCGACGCCGACGTCGCCCAAGCCTCGCCTTCGACACCCCGCTGGTGGTCGGGGGTGACCAGGTGCCCCAGGGCCCGGTGGACCCGGACCTCGCCGCCGCCGCGCGGAAACTGGCCTCCCAGGCCGGCCGGGTCGCCTCGATCCGCACCGGCACGTTCATCCTCGGCGCGGCGGGTCTGCTCGACGGCAGGCGTGCCACGACGCACTGGCATCACACCGAGCTGCCGGCCCGGCGCCGCCCCACGGCCCGGATAGAGCCCGACGCGCTCTTCGTCATGGAACGGAAGCTCCGAGCGAATACCGCGCGGGCAGTCGTCGGCCTCTCCGTGGGCGGACTCGGCGCGCTCCACTATGCGGGCCGGCACCCGGGCATGTTCCGCTACGCGGCCGGCTTCGGGCTCGTGCGGGCCGCCGGATGGGCGGCCCGCCTGAGGCCCCGAACCCTGTCACACCGCGCGTCGTTGGCCGCCCGCGTAGGGGCGGGGCTGCTACCACAGGTGCCATGAACGCAAGCCCGAAGCGGCGACGAGCCCGACCCCAGGTGGATCTCGTGCCGAGGGACAGGGTGCTCGCCCTCACCGACGGTGTGACGGCCATCGCCATGACGCTGCTCGTACTGGACATCGAGCTACCCGAGGGCCTCGACGGGGTCGAGTTGCGCCGGGCGCTGGACGACGTTCAGTCGCAGGTGGGCGCCTTCCTGCTGAGCGCGGTGGTGATCGCGCTGTTTTGGCGGGCCCACCATGCGGTGGTGCGGAACGCGGAGGGGATCGACCTGCACGCGTTCTGGCTCAATGTCGCGTTCCTTGTGCTGGTGTCCTTGATCCCGTTTCCCACCCACGTCCTGCAGACTTACGGCGACCGTTTCCTCGGTCCGGGTCTGTACGGGGCTGTCATCGGCGCGGCCGCACTGGTGCTGTACGGGCTCGACCTGCACGTCAGCCGTTCGGCGGGCGCGAACTGGCGCAGCGTCACGCTCCCCGCCCAGGCGATCGTGTTTCTGGCCTCGGTTGGGATTGCGCGCATCTCGCCCCTCGCCGCCATCTACAGCTGGGCTGCCAGCGTGCCTCTGTCCGTGCTGGCCGACCGAATTGCCGCACGTGCTCGCGAACGGCGCTGATCACAGCGTCCGCACGTCCGTGTAGGCAGGCGGCTGAGCGGGGGAAACGCCGGTGTGGTCAACGGGACGCGATGGGCACCGCCCCTACAGTCGGCTGATATGACGCCTGTGCCGAAGCACGTCGCCGACCCCGCCCGGCGGACGGCACTGACTGGGCTCGTAGTCGGCGCCGGGTCCGTGCTGGCGGCCGGCTGCACGCCTCTGGGCCATACCTCCGCGCAAGGGACCACCGGGAGTCCCACAAGGTCGGCCACCGGCTCCGCGGGCGGTGCCACACCCGGGGTGATGACCCTCTTCAAGGACCCGATGTTCAACTTCAACGCGCTTCTCGCCCTCGGCGGGTCCGGCCAGGGTTCCGGTGAAGTCGGTGAAGTGCTCACCGCGCTAAACGCGATCAACAAGGCCGGGCCCTCCGCACAGACGTATGTGGAGATCTTCGGGAAGCCGGCCGACCAGCTGTCGAAGGCGCCCAACCGACGGGCCGGAGCCGCCCCTCTCCCGGGGTGCGGCCCGGTCGCATCGCATCGCCGGAGCCCTGTCCCACCTCCCCGACGCTCTCCCTGGCGGGCCGGGGGTGCCGGTCACCGTCGACGGCACGATCGAGATCGAGGGCGGCACCAAGCCGGCCGCCGTGCTGCAGAGTCTGTCCCCGTTGTACGCCTGAACGTCAACGGGCGGCCGGCGCGGAAGCAGCGCGCCTGCCGCCCGACGGTTCACGGCCGGATCTCGTACACCACGTTGAACGGAGTCTCCGCGGCCCGGCGGAACCGGGTGAAGCCCGCCTCGGTGACCACCTCGCGGACCGCCGCCTCGCCGGCCTGCGCGCCCAGAGCGTAACCGCCCTGCTGAGACAGGGAGTTGGGCACGCACAGGAACGTGGAGCCGCTGTAGTACAGCCGGCCCACCGGGTTGAAGTTCTCCTCGACCCGGTCGGAGGCGAGCGGTTCCACCAGCAGCCACGTGCCGTCAGCGGCCAGCGCCTCGCGCACCCGCCGGGCCGCGCCGAGCGGGTCGCCCATGTCGTGCAGGCAGTCGAACATGGTCACCAGGTCGTAGTCCGTGCCGGTGAAAGTCTGCGCGGTGGCCACCTCGAAGGTGACCCGGTCGGCGACGCCGGCCTCGGCGGCCTTCTTGCGGGCCAGCGCGATCGACTCGCGGTGGTAGTCGGAACCGACGACCGTTGTCCGCGGGTAGGCCTCGGCCAGCAGCACCGACGACGAGCCGAGACCACAGCCCACGTCGGCGACCCGGGCCCCGGCGGTGAGCTTCGCGTCGACCCCGTGCAGCGCCGGGATCCAGTTCGGGATGAGCTCGGCCACGTAGCCGGGCCGGAAGAACGCGTCGACCCCGACGAACACGTCGTCGTCGTGTTCGTGCCAGCCGACGCCCTCGCCGGTGCAGAACGCCTCGGCGATACGGGGCTCGGCGCGCAGCATTCCCAGGGCGAAGCGGAACGCGGCGGCAACGTTGGGGCCGTTCGGGTCCGCCAGGCAGAATGCCTGCTCCTCGGTCAGCGCGAACCGGCCGGACGCCGGGTCGTATGCGACGTACCCTCCGGCGGCCTGGCCGCGCAGCCACTCGGTGAGGTAGCGCGGGTGGCAGTCGGTGCGTTCGGCGAACTCCTCGGGGGTCGCGGGGCCCTCGGCGAGTGCCTGGTAGAGGCCGAGCCGGTGGCCAATGGCGATCGAGCCGGCGGCCTCGGTCGCCCCCAGGTCGGTCACGAAGCGGCCCAGGAACTCGTTGATCTTCTCGTGGTCCATCTTTGCGCTCCCTTCCGGTCGGACCGGTTCGTGCCGGTCACATCAAGAAGGTTGGGCGCGCGTTCTGTCACGGCCCTCGCGCGGGCTACCGTCGCGCTAACACGCCCGATTCGTCGCTATCGTACGAGTGTGTCGGACACCGGGAGGTGCCATGACGGTCGGGCCGCTGCCGTCGTCGGTGCGGGTTGAGGTGCTCGGGCCGCTGCGTCTCCTCGTCGACGGCGCGCCCGTGGACGTACCCGGTCCGCGGCGGCGTGCGGTGCTCGCCCTGCTCGCGCTCGCCGAGGGGCGGACGGTGACGGTCGACCGACTGGTGGACGCGCTGTGGCCGTCCGGGGTGCCCGCTTCGGGGCGGCAGGCCCTGCACAACCACGTGTCCCGGCTGCGCGGGCACCTCGGTCCGGCGGCGGACCGGCTCATGACGGGGCGCGACGGCTACCGGCTCGCCCTCACACCCGGCGAACTGGACCTGGCACGGGCGCGGGCGCTGCTCGCGCGGGCGCGTGAGACGGCGGAGCGGGACCCGGCCGACGCGTGCGCACTGTTGCGGGAGGCGCACGGGCTGTGGCGCGGGCCGGTGCTCGCCGACCTCACCGACGTCGAGCCCGTCGCCGCCGCGGTCGAGGAGTGCGAGCAGCTGGGCCACGAGGTGACCGACGCGCTGATCGCCGCGGCCGTCGCCGCGGGGCAGGCTGAAAGCGTCGTGGGCCTCGCTGCCGCGTCGGCGGCCGCCGGCCCGCTGCGGGAGCCGGCGGTGCTGCTGCTCATGCGGGCGCTGGCGGCGACCGGGCAGGCACCGGAGGCCCTGCGGGTCGGGCGGGAGTTCCGGCGCCGGCTGATCGACGAGACCGGTCTCGATCCGTCATCCGCGCTGAACGATCTCGAGAAGGACATCGTGGGCGCCGGCGGGGCGCCCGTGCCCGCCCGGCCCGCAACACCGCTGATCGGCCGCGAGTCCGAGGTCGCCTCCCTGCACCGGCTGCTGGCGGCCGAGCGCCTGGTCACGCTCGTGGGGCCCGGCGGTGTCGGCAAGACCCGCGTCGCCCTTGAGGTCGCCCGGCAGAGCAGCACGGCGACGGTCCTGCATCTGGCACCGGTCACCGATGCCGCCGCCATCCCGCACGCACTGGCGGCGGCCCTGCAGCTGAAGGTCGACCACGGAGACGTCCTCACCGCGTGTGTATCCGTGCTGGGCGAACGCACCGGCCTGATGGTGATCGACAACTGCGAGCACCTGCTCGACGGGGTCCGGGACACGGTGGACGTGGTCCTCTCCTGCTGTCCCGGCACCACTGTGCTGGCTACCAGCCGCGAACCACTCGGCCTGGCCGCGGAACACGTCTGGCGGCTGCCGCCGCTCGCGCTGCCCCGCCCCAGCCGGGATCCCGCGAAGGCCGCGTCCGTGGCGCTCTTCCTGGACCGGGCCCGCCGGGTCCGCCCCGGCCCGCCTGCGACCAGGGAGGAAATGCATGCGGTCGCCGATATCGTGCAGCGTGTCGACGGGATTCCGCTGGCCATCGAACTGGCCGCCGGCCGGCTGTCCACGTTCTCGCTCGCCGACCTGCGCCAGCGCCTGGACCGCTCGCTCGACCTGCTCGGCGGCGGCAGTACCAGCGCGGAGTCCCGGCACCGGACCCTGCGCGCGACCATGGAGTGGTCGTACCGGCTCCTGGCGGAGGACGAACAACGGCTGTTTCGGCACCTGTCGGTCTTCGCCGACGGCGTGGACCTCGACACCGCCGAGCGGATCGCCGCCGACCTCGGCCTGGCGGGCGACCCCGGCAGCGCGCTGGCCCGCCTCGTCGACGCCTCCATGATCGATGCAAGCTTCGACGGGATCACCCGGTACCGCATGCTCGAGACGCTGCGGGCGTTCGGCCTGGACCGGCTCGCTGCCCTCGGCGAGGAGAAGGCGGCGGCCGAGCGGATGGTGCGCTGGGCCGTCGAGCTGACCGCGGGGATTTGCTCCGCCGTGATGACGCAGCGGGAGCCCGAGGCCGACGCTCTGCTGCGCCGTGAGCTGCCGAACCTGCGGGCCGCCTGGCGGCTGGTGCGCAGTCGGGGGTCCCTGGACGACGCCGTGGCGATGGTCGTCGGGCTCTTCGACGCGATCGCCTACCGTGATCTCGTCGAGATCCGGGACTGGGCGGAGGAACTGGCCGAGGATCCGGCGCTGGAGACTCATCCGGGCGCGAGCCGCGTCCTCGGGGCCGCAGGTGAGGCTGTCTACCACCGCGGCGACTATGTCCGTGCCGAACAGCTTGCCCAGGCCGGGGTGGAGAAATCGACCGAGGGCACGGCGCCCTGGCAGTGCCTGATGGTGCTGTCGGTGGCCGAGCTGGCGCGCGGCGACCACGATGCCGTGGTGGAGCACTCCCTGGCCGCCGGCGCACTCGTCGGCCCGCACCGGGAGAGCCTGGGGATCGCCGCCCTCGCGACGGCCTACGCCGGGGACGCGGACGCGGCGCGCCGACTCAACGATCAGGGGCGGGCCGGCGCGGTATCGCCCTCGATGCGCGCATGGGGCGCCTATGTCGCCGGAGAGATCGAGAACCTCGCGGGCCGCGGTGAACGCGCCGAACGGCACTACGTCGAGGCCATCGACCTGGCCCGCCTCTCGGGCGCGACATTCCTCGTCGGCGTCGCGACCGTCGGGCTGCTGTCGGTGCGGGCCGCGCAGGGCCGGGTCCGCGAGGCGCTGGACGGATACCGCGACGTCATCGGGTACTTCGCTGGCACCGGCAACTGGACCCACCTGTGGACCACCCTGCGCAACCTCGCCGACCTGCTGCGCCGACTCGGGGACGACGAGCCGGCGGAGCTGATCGACGCCGCGGCCGACCGGGCGCCGGACGCGCCGACGGCGGCCGGTTCCGGGCACACCGGGACGCGCCCTGGGCCGGTCCTCGGCCGGACCGCCCTCCTCGATGTGGCCCGGCAGGCCATCGACCGGAACCTCACCCGAGGACGGCAGGACGTTCCCTGAAGACTCATGAAGATCTTGTTGAGGGGCTGTCCGGCCGCAGGCCGGGCGGGCCCCGTATCCCCCTGGGGACCAGCAACGCAGAAAGCGGGGCCCTGGTTTACCCGGCTTGCAGCGCAGTCCGCGAGCCCACGACCTCAACAAGCGCGGATACCATTTCACCTCCAGCTCCCTGCGCGGCGGCGTCAGCCTCGGCTTCTGGGGCTGCAGCCGCCCCGCAACGAATGGTCGGCTCCCCCCGTCCCGCGTAGGAGAGCAAATCCCCGGCCCGAAGCCGGGGCCGAGGACTGAGCCTGACCCGTGGTGCGGGTGGAAGGAATGTGGGCCGTGGCCTTGACGGCGACGGCTGACCAGGAGGCGGCGAGGGAGGCTTTCGCCGCGGGCCAGGACTTGGCGTTGGTGGCCAGCGCCGGTACGGGTAAGACGTCGACGCTGCTGATGATGGGTTCGCGACGCGTAAACGGCGCTTGTACGGTGCCTTCAATAAGCCGATCGCGGAGGAGTTCAAGGGCCGGATCGGGCGGAACGTGGAGTGCCGTACGTTCCGTTCGCTGGCTCATCGGGCGGTAGGTCACCGGTTCCAGGGACGTCTTGACGCCTCTCGGCACAGCCATTGAAGCGTTCGGCGCAGTTTGGGGCTGGACCACGACCTGGCGGTGGGCAAGAGGCGGCTGAGGGCGACGACGCAGGCTCGGCTCGTGATGAAGTGGTCCGGCGCGTGGTCGTCTTTGCCTGGGGTGACGTTTACCTAGGGGCAGCGGGGGTTCGGGAGCCGGTGAAGGCCTTCGGCAGCCACCACCTTCAGCCCGCCGTCTCGATGGTGAAGTACGGGGTGGCGGCGGGAAAAGGTCGGGGCATGGCCGGTGCCGTCGTGAGGGATGCCTTCTATTCGGTCAAGTCGCCTGCCTGATCGGGGAGAAGAAACAGGGACGCGACTCTTTGATCTGCATGCGTCAACATGGCCTGCCGGGCGGAACATCATGTGGCGGCCTGGTAGGGCAATCCAACGGTGAGGGTGGGGTTCGTGGACCAGAGCGAAGACCAGATGTTGGCTGAGGAGCTTGCTGCTCTTGGCGCGGCGAGTGGGGGTAGTGGTGGTTTGGTCCGGGTTGTGGCCAAGCTGATGAGAAAGAACGTCCATGAGATCGACCTACTTGTACCCCCTGCCGTTCGATGATGCGGTGAAGCGCGTCTCCAGGGTGCTCGGGAGCGCGGGCCGAGCAGTCGAAACCGTGCCAGTTGGCTCTGACGAGGGCGAGACGATCCGCGTTGTAGCCAACGGCGGTGCTGGCGGTCTGAATCCTGTGATGGTGACGGCTCGGGTGCTGAAGGCCGATGAGGACAGCTCGGAGGTGTGGCTTCGTGCAGCTGCCAAAGAGGGTCTGATCAGGCAGCGAGCCGGGGAGAAGACCGCTGCTCGTCTTGCCGCCCTGCTGAGCGGGGCGACCGGAGCGGACAGTGCGGGCGGGTGAGCGGCGGGGTCGACGGCAGCCGAAATCATCTCAGGGCGACTGGCGCTTCCGGAGGCAGAGCCGGCGGCGCGAAGGCGAGTTGCGCGTCGAAGTGCTGCCGGGTCTTCAAACAGTGATGGAGCTGGCCGAGGAAGCGGTTGAGCAGGTGGCGCTCGGCGGCGTTGTGCCAGTCGCCGTGCTCGCGTCGGCGCCGGTAGTGGGCGTTCGCTCCGGGCGCGGCCTGGAGGGCTGAGAAGGCCCAGAGGGACCCGGCGTGCATGGAAGGCTCGCGACTTCCTGACGTCTGTACAGGCTGAGCACGGGTTGCCGGTGTCCAACCGGGCGATGGGCATGGTGCAGCTGGTGGTGAGCGAGCTGGTGACCAACGCCCGCCAATAGGCGCCGGGTCCGTGCCTGCTCAATCTGGAGATCAACGAGGGTGCCGCCCAGATCAGCGTGTGGGACAGCAGCACCACCCTGCCGTCGGTCCAGGCGGCCGACCCAGAACGGGTCGGTCAGCACGGCCTGGAGATCGTCATGGCGGTGTCCCAGACCTTCTGTGTCCACCAGGAGCCGGTGGGCAAGCGGATCACCGCGTCCGTTCCACTCGCCGACGACCCCAGCGGAGGCCCCGCCGGCCGCCAGGCCATGTGATCTTCAGCTGCGAGGTCCATTGGAACCGGCACCTGACTGATCACCCCGCTCGGCTTCGCCGCCCTTGTCGCCTCAACACCCAACGAACCTATGGGCCAGACCATGGGATCAGCCGAACTCGGCCGCGAACTCGGCGACGCGGGCGGCCCTCCGCTCGTCGCCGGCATCGCCGCCATTCCAACGCCCCTCACCGCCTACGCGGCCTTTGCCGTCCTGTTGGCAGCCGTTTCGCGCGGGGGCGAGGTCGGGAACTCCCCCTCACCGGTCAACAGAGAGCACACTCATCGACATTCTGCGGTCGCTTGCACTGAAGGACCGAAGCTTGTTCCTCGCAAACGATCACGAACTGCACACCAGGCTGCCCGAACGAGTGCCCTTGATCCTTCAGCTCCACGAGTGGCAGCAATCACACGATCTCGGTGATTCCATGCCGAGTGACCACGAGACCTTCCAGCGGATCGACGAAGTACTCGCCACCGGCCGTCCGTCTCGCTACCGACCTCTGGCCCCAACGAACACCCATTGGTCCGGCCTGGCCCGAAGCCGGAACACTGTGACGTGCAACCAGCCAATTGAGATGGCGTCTCAGCCGGATTCGCCGTGCGGAGTTCGACGAGGCCAGAAGCGGATGGCGTCTCAGGTCAGGTCACGACTCCCACGGAAATCGAGAAAGGATGCGGTGACCGTCGCACTGGACACATATCACGATCACAACCCGAGATCAATGAGGTCGCTAACCGAGACGGTGGTGGTGACGGTGGCGGTGTTCGTGTTGTTGTTGGTGGTGGTGTTGGTGTTGTTGTTCTCGTTGTTGATGACAATGGGCCTGTCGTCGCTGGGCTCCCCATCGAAGGCGCTGGCAGCCGAGGCGGATCCCGCGAGGAGGGCCACGGCAGCGAGGGTCATGACGGTACCCCGCTTCGTATTCTTGCGCATTTCATACCTCCGTTCGTTTCTTCCCTGTTGGAAGAACAAAACCGATGTTGCCCCGACGCCGAAGCAGGCACCACTTGCGATGGCCCCGGGCTCCCGAACTTCATCCGCATGGCCCTGTAGTGCAGGTAATGCGACACACCGATAGCCCCATGGAGTAAGGACGCACCAGTTTGCGCAACAGAGTTGCAAGCTCCGCCCCTCCCAGGGGTCCTTGCAGGCCAGCGGCGCCCTTTCTGCTACGGGGCGTCAAATCACCCAATTCCGTTCTGCATACCCAGGGATAGTGGCCAGGACCGTGTGGTGCTGGCTTGCACGGAGCTGTCGCTGATTGCCCCTACGGCGGTCAGCCGCACCCACGCGTCGACGTCACCGACGTGTTGGCGAAAGCGGTCCTCGCCCGCTGAGGTTCGGGTCCCGGCCCTGAGGTCACGTGGTGCCGTTGCGTAGTTCCTTGGCCAGCTGTCGCAGGCCGATGCGCCCCGTACCCTTGACCAGCACCACGTCCCCGGGCTCTAGAACCGATTCGAGCACCGCCCTGGCCTCGTGGCACCCGGGGACCAGGACGCTGTCCGCACCGTGGGAGCGCGCTGCTTGGTCCAGCCATCGTGCTGCTTCGTCCAGCCACGGGGGCTCCTGCCCTCCGACGACGATCAGTGCGGTGACTCCCAGCTCTGCGACCAGTCGGCCAATTTCGAAGTGTGCCTCTCTGGCGGCGTTGCCTAGATTGTGCATCGGGCCGAGGACCGCGATTGTGTCCCGGCCGTTCGCCATCGCGGCCAAGGCCTTCAGGGACGCCTGCACCGCTTCGGGTGTCGTGTTGAAGGCATCGTCGATGACGATGACACCGTCCTGTCGTTCGAACATCTCCATGCGGCCCGGGGACACTCCCTTGACGTCCCCGAGCGCGGTGGCGATCCGGTCGACCGACAGGCCGACGTGGCGCGCGATGGCGGCGCCGGTGAGCGCATTGGTGACAAAGTGCTCACCGACCAACTGAAGGACGACCGGTGCCGCCCCTTCAGGCGTGCACAGGGTGAAGTGAGCATGGCCGAACTCATCCAGGCGGACGCCCTCGGCTCGTACCTCGGCGTCCGGCGCACGGCCGACGAGAACCACCCGGGCCTCGGTGCGGTCGGCCATGCCGCGCACCAGGGGGTCGTCGGCATTGAGGACCGCTAGTCCGTCAGCGGGCAGGGCCTCAACCAGCTCACCTTTACTCCGGGCGATGGCCTGCTTGCTGCCGAACCGGCCAATATGGGCAGTGCCGACGTTGAGGACCGCGCCCACCGTCGGCCGGGCGATCTCAGCGAGGTACCGGATATCGCCGGGGCCGCCATGGCCCAACTCCAGCACCAGGTACTTGGTGGCGGGATCGGTCGAGATGATGGTCAGTGGTAGTCCGATGCGGTCGTTGCGGTTACCTGCAGTCGCCACCGTCGGTCCCACGTGTCCGAGCAGGTGAGCTGTCATGTCCTTCGTGCTGGTCTTGCCTGACGAGCCCGTCACCCCGATCACCATGGTCCTGGTGAGCCGACCGACCACGTATGCGGCCAGGGCTCCGAGAGCCGCCCGCGAATCCGGCACGACAATGGCAGGCTCCTCGGCCGGAAACTCAGTAAGTACCGCCACTGCGCCCGACCTGACAGCCAGGGCGGCGAACGGGTGGGAGTCGGCGGCCAGCGAGCCGTCAGGGCGTTCCACGGCCAGGGGAACGAACAGCCCCTTGCCGCTCTCTCCCGGGTCCACGCTGGGAGGCGCCGTAATCAGGGCATGGGGGTCCGGTACGTTGTGGAGTCTGCCGCCGACGACGGTCGCGACGTCTTGCAGGCTCATCGGGATCATGGCTGGTCTCCCATCGGGTCACGCCTGGTCTACTCGACTTTGGCGACCATTTCGGCATATTCCGTTCGGATGGTAGAGACCGCCTCCTGGGCGGTGCGCCGGACACACCGGCCTTAAGGCCGCAGGCAGGGCGACTTTTTGACGCCTGATAACGCCCAAGACGCCACCCGCTTATCGATCGCGGGGCTGGCCTGGTCGAACTGGAATGTTGATCGGGTGATTGTTCGAGCGCCGGCGCATACAGCAGGGCCTCCTGGTAATTCGGCGGTACGAACCGAACCGATCATCAGGAGGCCGTGTTGCAACTTCGACGCCGAGACGGTGTCAGTGATCAACACCGTGACCAGCACGGTGATCGACACCCTAACGGTCGGCGACGAACCGGCCAGGGTGACGCTGAGGTACTCCACCGCGCGGCGTTGAGCACCGGCCTGGCCTGCCGAGCGACTTGCCGGCCAGGATGAGCCGGGAGGCGGCCGGGCGTGAACGGTTCGCGCCGCAGCGCCAGGCCCGCGGCGAGTCATCCGCAGTGGACGGGCCGCCTGGCCACCGGAGCCGGCGTCAGTGGTGCTGCGGCTGTCGGGTGGGGCATCGCCCTGGCCGAGCGGGAGCCGCTCGAGTAGATAGCCCGCTGCCACCAGTACCAGGACGACGGCCAGCACAATCGACCAGATCTGCGGATGGACATACCTGGCGCCCGAGCCGGCTGCGAGGTCAGGAGCGGCGGTCCACTCCCACCGACGCCCTCCCCGCGCATCCGGCTGCATCCCTGGACCGTCCGCCTCGCCCCTGTCGCGCCGCCGGGGAAGAACCTGACTCTGCCGTCCGGCTGAGCCGCACCTGCGCGGACCGTCGGACGGCTGCAGACAGAACAGAGACCGCGGGGGTGTCAGCGCACCGTGAGCAAGACCGCGCGCCCGTGGTGGTTCATGTAGCTGAACAGCTCGGCGATGTGCTCGGGGTGAAGCTTGATGCAGCCCCAGGACTTGTAGTCCTGGACTCCGTCCCAGCGCTGCGGGCTGTCAGGACCGTTGCGCTGGCCCTGCTTCCTGTCCTTCGTCATCTCGCTGTGGATGAACAGGCCGGTGCGGATCGTGCCCTCGCCCGAACGGCACTTCGCGTTCGGCAGGCCGATGGCGTAGCCCTTGATGACCTTGTCGCGGTTGATCTCGAACGAGGTCGGCTCGTATGTGCCATCGGGAAGCCACCCGGCCTTGCGTGCGCAGTCGTTCCGGAAGCGCTTATTCTCGTCGCCTTCGTCGGCCGCTGTCCCCAGCCCGGAGCCTGCGCGGTACATGGTGACGAGCTTCTCCCCGTCGTAGACGTGCAGGACCGAGTTGGAAGGGTCCTTGGCGTTCTTCACGAACTCGAGCTTCACGCGGGACGCGGGCGCGCGGGAGTCCGGAGCGGCCTCGGCTCCAGCGGCCGGAGCGGTGCCCGCGACGAGCCCGGCCAGGGCAAGGGCAGAGGCAAAGGACCGCACAAGCACGTGATGTGAGGGCATGAAACTCCTTCAGGTCGTACGTGTGGTCATGGACCCAGGACCCGCGCCGACACGGGCGCTCACGCCTGATGATCTGCCGGAGGTAGACAGTACGACAGGAAACGGTCGATTATTTACACAGACGGGTGAATGCCGCGCAATGTAGGACCGATTCTCCGCAAAGCGACGACGTCGTCCCTTGACCACCCACCCGCTCATCACGCCACGTGACGATCAACAGGAGAAGCGCAACGGCTTCTCACCGCGCATCCGCGCTCGGCGAGCAGTGGTCGCACCTCTCCGATGGCCCGGTAATGGTGGGCGGTCCACGCCGAACCAGCAGGCCAGCACGTTATCGCTGAACCGGTCGCGGACCTGGGCCGCTCCCGGGTCGAGACGGTGCCGGTCACCGGCCGACATGGCCTCTCGCAGCCTTCGCCTTCAGGACGCCCGGGTGCCGGGGCCACCGGGTCGTCCACCGGTCCGTCGGCGCGCCATCACAGGCCGCCGACGAAGGGACGACGCCCGCGTCCGTGCCCGCCAGCAGGGTGATGTCTTCGGCGCGGTGGCCAGGGGTGGCCGTGCCGACGACCTCACCCGCCGCCTCCTTGGCCTGTACGGCCGTGGCCGAAGCCTCCTGCTTCGCTGTCTGCCCGGCCTGCTGAGCACGTCCGGTGCAGTGCGAATCGGACTTGAGTAGGGAGCGCGGTTGCGCCGTACGGCCGGCCGCCCAGACGTTGGAGAGCACCCGGCACGCGCGTGGGTGGTTGTGCTTCCCCGCGTGGGTTCTCAGCGCCACGCTTCCGGAGGGGCAGTTCGCTGCCGCTTGTTCGTTTTGCGCCCGGCCCTGGCTGCAGCCCAAACAGCCGAGCTGGCCAGGGGGCGAGTTCCGCTCCCCGGGCGGCGGACATCGGCATAAGCCTGCCGCTGGCCAGCTTCAACATGGATGGCGAACGGGCCGCATACCCACCTACGCCGCGTCCCTAGATGTCAGGACGTCTTCATGCGGCTTTGAGGGCTGCCAGGCGGGCTTCGATCTCAGCGCTGTCGCCCATGGCGTCGAGCTGTTCGAACTGGGCGTCCAGCGAGGACGCGGCCAGTTCCTCCTTGCCCATCACCCGTGCTTCTTCACGCCGTATCTTGTCCTCGAACCGACTCAGTTCGCTTGTTGGATCAAGGGCATCGATGCTCTTGACGGCGTCCATCATGCGGTTCTGTGCCTCCGCGGACTTGGCCCGCGCCACCAGCTGGTCACGCTTGCTCTGCAGTTCCCCGAGCTTGACCTGCATCTGGTCGAGCCCCGTCTTCAGCTTTTCCACGACGGCGGTGTGGGAGGCGATCGTCGGCTCGGCGACCTGTGCTTCCTTTTCGGCCTGCAGCTGCCTGCTAAGGGCCACCTTCGCCAGGCTGTCGAACTTGTCCGCCTCGGCGGTGCGTTGCGAGCCGCGCAGCTCGTCCGCCTTGCGGCTGGCAGCGAGCGCCTTGTGACCCCACTCCGTGGCGGCCTCCTTGTCCTCCCGGTAATCCTGCTCCATCAGACGCAGGTTGCCGATGGTGCTGGCCACCGCCTGCTCCGCTTCACTGATGTTGATGGTGTAGTCGCGGATCAGCTGGTCCAGCATCTTCTGCGGGTCCTCGGCCTGGTCGAGCAAGGCGTTGATGTTGGCCCGAGCGAGCTGTGCGACCCGCCCGAGGATGGTCAGCTTGGTCATGGCGTCTCTCCTTGGGAACTGCGAGGTGACAGATCAGCTGGTCAATGTCAGAAGAAGCCACCGCCCATCCGGCCGCGCGTTGCTCCACCCCCGAAGGTGACCGGCCCGCCGAAACCGCCCAGGACGATACCGCCGAGCATGGCGCCCGCGAGCCCCATCCCAGGGCCCGCAACTCCATACACAGCGGGCTCGTCGAGCATGTATCCCTCCACGTCCCGCTGCGCCAGCACCTGGGCCTCCTGGGCGAGCTCGTCCGCCCGCTGTGCTTCCGCCAGCGCACGGTGCGCATCACTGCCGCCCCCTCTACCGGAGAGCGATTCGGCCAGGGCCAGACGCCGCTGCGCCTCATTGAGCCGCGTGCGGGCCTCACTGCCGACGCCGCCGCGGTGCGTGATGATGTAGTCGCCGGCCTCGCCGATGCTGGAGCGCGCAGCCAGCAGCGCCCGCTCCAGCAGCGCGCTGCTGCGTCGCGTGCCCAGCTCGTTCTCCCGCGCCCCGGCAAGAGCCTCGTCGAGGCCGGCGTCGGCCTCTTCCACCCGCCGCAGCGCGTCGATGGGGTCGTACCGGCCCGCGTTCATGGCCTGGCGTACGGTGGTGGCCACGGTCTCGGCGCGGGCGATGCGCCCCTGCAGCGCGGCGGTTGGCACCTCCCTGGCGCCCTGCAGCAGGCCGCGTGCCTCCGCCAGATCCGTATCGGTCTCCGTCAGCGCCCCAGGCAGAGCCTCGGCCGCCTCGTGAAGTTCCCGCGCCCGCCTGTCGACGGCATCGATCAGCCGCCTCGCCTGTGCGACGGCCGCCTCCGCGGCCCGTACCCGGATCGCGGCCGCGCCGTTGTCGTTGCGTTCCACCGCCCTGCGGCCCTCGGGGAGGCTGTTTCTCGCGAACTCCAACCGGCTTTGCGCCTCGTGCAGATCGCGTTCGACGGGGGTGGTGGCCGAGGGAGTGTAGCGCTCCCGCATGGCAGCGACTGCGGCGTTCGCGCTCACCAGCCGCCCGCTCGCCTCCTCAGCGGCCGCCTCTGCTGCGGCCAGGGCATGGGGTGCGTTCCGTTCGAAGGCGCGCAAGCGGTCGAAGTCCTCCGACTCCGCGTCCAGCACGCGATTGGCTGCGGCGCACCTGACCATGATCTCGTCGAGCATCCGCCAGCGGGTCTCGTCGTCCTCCGGATAAGCGTCGTCCAGCTGCTGCCTCAGCCGGAAAGCCGCCGTGAGCTCTGCTTTCGCCTGCTCAAGAGCATGAGCGAACGGCCGGGTCGCTTCTTCACCGAATTGTGCGACGGCGAAGCCCAGCTCTTCCTGACTGGTGCGCACCGCGTCGTCGGTGTCCACCAGGGCCTTTCGTGCCTTCGCATCCAGTTCCGGCAGTGCGGCCGGCTGCTCAGGCCATCCGCCTTCCACATCCTGCGATGCCGTGCGGGCGGCCCTGCGCCTGACGCCTCGGACGAAGCTGAAGACGATGGCGAGAAAGACGGCGGCAAACAGAGCGAGCACGAACAGCGCAGCGCCTCCACGCTCACCGACCTCCTGGCCCTGGTCCGGGTCCGCGTTCCCGGGTGCGGCGTCAACCGCTGGCACCGGATCACCGGACAGCACCACGACCGCGTCATGCCCTTGCACTCCCCCGATCGAACCCGCCCAGGCACTCTGACGCAGCGCCGGCGCCCCAGCCCGCGCGTCGGTGACATGCATGGCAAGCCGGCTTCTCTCAGCCGTTTCCTGCACCCACGGCTGCACGAAGCGGCCGGAGAAATCGCGCCCATGAACGACGAGCCGGTCCAGCGCCCGACCCACCTGCTCGCCGTTGCCCAGCGCCCCCACACGGTCGATCATCTGCCCCTGCGAGAAGCCGACCGGGCCCTGGGCCACCGCTTCCTTCGCAGTCGGCATGACCAGCCACCACACCGCCATCAGCACGGCAAAAACGCATCCGGCACTGAGCCGTGTCAAATTTTTGACTCTATGCGGTGCAATGCCATCCTGCGATCGGGAGACTGCCGCGTGCGCCAGCCGACAGTCAGGCTGCCCCTTCACCAGACGCTCGGTCGATGGCCCGGCTCCTTCCAGGCCTCTTCCATAGCGCCGGCAAGCACCGACTCGCGGTCGCGTCCTGGAAACAGACCGCTGACCCAACCCCCGAATCGCCACGTCCAGCACCGAGGGGCACATCGAGATTTCGCTCGGCCCTCGCCCGCTGTGCCGACACCGCTGGACCGCAACACCAACCGCGCTGTGCGGCACAACGTGCGAGCCAAGCTGGGAAATCGAGACCGCAAACACAGGCATGCCGTCATGAATGGTCATCAGATGCCTTCGACCTGACTGGGCACGGCCGGAGAGTCGCAACTCCAGCCGGAGGGATGTCGGTCAGCCCACCTTCGCAACGCGGGTGACCAGCAATACGGTTTCCGGGTCATGCTCCAGCCGCGACGGAATCCCGTCGCGACGTACGAAGCACGAGGCTTCGCACGTCGCCGGAGACTGCTGCACCTGCGGCGAGCAGCTCACGCCACGGACGCCGGAAACTCTCACATGCCGGTGCTGCGACCGGTTGTACCAGCGGTGCCCCTGTGGTTCTGGCGCTCGCGGTTCTTCCGCCAGGGGATGAGCCCGGCCAGGCCGAGGAGACCGAAGAGGCCCCACAGTCCCTCATCGCCGTCGTCGTCCCTGTTGTCCTGCGCCTGAACGGTTGCAGTGGCCGCCGCGGGGCTCGCCTGCTCAGCGGCCTGGCTGAACGCCGCGCCCGCCGGGGCGAGGGCGAGAAGGACGGCGATGATAGCGGTGCCGGCGATTCTGCGCATTGCTGTCTCCTGTGGTCTCGGCAGTCGCTCTAACACCACCCGAAGTGCCCGATTAATCCTGTATCACTCTCTTTTGCCGACACATTTGCGCGGCTTTTAATTTCGCGTTTCAACGCTTCCAGCTTCAACATTCCGCGCAGACGAACAAATTCTTCTACGCGTCATCCGCGGTTCGATCGGACCCGTCTCTATAGCCTGGCCTACAGACTCACCTCCACCTCATACGCCGTCCGTACGGCTACACGGATGGCGACCAGCCACAGGCCAGGCGAACCGCCAGGGGGATGCAATCCTCGCACTGCCCCGCCGGCGCGCGAGACGGGACACCAGGCCCCCTACTCGCCGCCGAGCGCCTCTCCCCCGTCCAGGCCTCCGCCGAACCCAGGCCTGTACAACTGACTGCGCGCCGCGCCCCGGGAGCCGGCCACGACAACACTGCGCAGCCGCCCCCACTCAATTGCGCAGATACGCAGTCCCACCGAGCATGATTACGCATCCCTGCGCGGTCGGGTGCACAGTCCCCCGCTTCAAGCGCACCACGTCAGACATCCTGAGTTGAGCCGAGGCACGGTGACTGACACCCACGGGAGCGGACGACCTGCTGTTCTGCGGCGGCGAGGCACGGTGGTTGTCACCGGATCAGCACCCTTTACGACCAAACGGAAACCGATTCACCGGGCGAGTCGTCTTGGACAAGGAGCCGAGCGGATGGGATGTGAGGTGGAGCGAGCAGCCAACGGTAAGACGTCGACGGGAAAGGCAGCAGTGCCCCGGTTGGCGCGATGCTGGGCCGGGCAGGGGTGTCCGGGTGACGCCGGAAAGGGAGATGCAAGGCGCCAGTGGACCTGGACGCGGGGGCAGGTGCTGGCCGTGTTCGCGGTGCTCACGGCAGGGCTGCTGGCGTTCCACGGGGCGGTGCCCAACGCCGCGGGGCGTCTGGGCAGTTTGCTGGAAACCTTCCTGCCGTGGCTCGGCATGGTCGTCCTGGCGCAGCTCGGCCTGGCCCTGCTGCGTCGTTCAGCCACAGCACTGGTGGCCCTGCTCCTGCCCGTGGCCGCCTGGACCTATCTCTTCGGTGGGCTGCTCCTACCCATGGCGAAGTCCGGCCTGCACGACCTGGTCGTGGTGCAGCACAATGTCAGCGACGAGAACGCCGACCCGGCGGGCACTGCCCGTTCCCTGGCCGACGCCGAGCCCGATCTCATCGCGCTGCAGGAGCTGGTGCCTCCGGCGCTGCCGGTCTACGAGAAGACACTCGCTGCGGACTACCCGTACCACGCGGTCCGGGGCACCGTCGGGCTGTGGTCGAAGCATCCGCTCACCGATGCCCGGCTACTGAACATCAAGCCGCAGGAAATCGCGGAGCCCTGGAGTCGCGGGCTGCGGACCGTGGTCCATACGCCGCACGGCGATATCGCAGCGTACGTCGCACACCTGCCCTCGGTCCGCGTCCGAGCGAGCGGCCTGGCATCCTCCTGGCGCGACGAGAGCGCCGACTTGCTAGGCAAGGCCATCGCCGCCGAGCCGTTGAAGACGGTGATTCTGCTAGGCGACCTCAACGGCACGGTCGAGGACCGCGGGCTGGCCCCGCTGACCTCACGGATGAACGTCGCAGAGCGGGGCTTCGCCCTCAGCTTCCCCGCCGCCTTCCCGCTGGCCCGGATCGACCAGGTCATGGCCCGCTCGACAACCGTCGCCCACATCCGCACCCTGCCCGCCACCGGCAGCGACCATCTTCCGATCGCCGCGAGAATCACCCTGCGCTGAAGGAGTGGTCCCAGCGACAACAAACCTGCCGGCAGTTCTATCAGCGCCAGCGGATCTCTCGGCCTCGTCGAGGATCCGCTGCCGCGCGGACTCCGCGAGGCCGGGATGGCTTCGTTCGAGCAACATCCGTGCGTCCCGGAGGTTCAGCGGGGGCACGGCGAGCACGGGCAGCCCGGTGGGGTCGACGAAGCCGTTCCACCCGCTGCGCGCCGCCATGATGAACGCGACCCGGCAGCCGCCCAGTCGGCGGGCCACGAACATCAGAACCACGGCGCTGGACCGGTCGATCCAGTGGACGTCGTCCACCACGACGCACGGGGGCTCTCTTTTGGCCACCGCCTGCAGCAGGGCCAGAGCCGCTGCGGAAATCGCGAACCGGCCGGGTGTGGAGCCCTGGCGGATGGACAGCGCCTGCTCCAGCACTCCGCCCTGGAAGGCGGGGATACTGGGCAACTGGTCCAGCAGCGGGTGCAGAAGCTGATGCAGGGCGGAGAAGGCGAGGTCCTCCTCCGCCTCCACACCGGCCACCCGCAGCACGTTCACTCCATTGGCCTGTGCGGCGGTTGCCACGGCGTCCAGCAGCACGGTCTTCCCGACCCCCGGGTCGCCCAGGAGCAGCGTCCGAGCGCTGTCTGGAAGGCGAGCGTGTCCATGGCCAGGTCCCGGACGGTGCGGCACACCTGGCCGGTGCTGAGCCCCACCCCGGCGTTGTCGAAGGTGATGACGTCTCGTTCGGCGGTCAGGGCATCGACGAGCGCCGGGGCACGCGGGCTGGCCGAGCACAGGTGGCCCGAGCCGCCAGGGCACCGGTGCCGGCCGCGGGCACGGTCACCGCCACGCGGATCCGGCCCACCGACGCACTCCTGCCGGTGGTCCTGTCCGGTGGATCCACAGGTCGGCGAAAACTCCCGCTCAGCCTGCGGATGTCTTGCGATCACGCTGGGCGGTCACCCGCGCGAACGGCACGTCACTGGGCCCAACGGCCTACGGCCGTTAACCAGTCGATACCCGGGTTCAGCGACGCCGGGAACCTCCGCACCATCGTCTCGAAGCACTCTCGATCGGGTCATCGGCGGAGGAGGGCAGCGGTTCGACGGACCCTTGAACGCCGCTGTGCTCAGCGCTACGTCCCGCCGCTGTCCGGTGGCTCGTACGCTTCCCATTCCTTGTCCGTAAGGACGAGGAGTTGGTCGACGGAGCGGTGTGGCAGCAGTGGGCCGTGGTCTCCTGTCACCTTCAAGGCGGAGACCGCTGTGATGTGGCCGATGCGCAGGGCCCGATTCACGGGTTCGCCGCGCAGCAGGCCAGCGAGAAAACCTGCCGCGAAGGCGTCCCCCGCGCCGACAGGCTCGACCACGGCAACCCGCAGGGCCGGGACCGTTACGGCGCCCGAGGCGGTGAACGCCGTGGCCTCGCGGGAGCCGTCCTTGACGACGACGATCCGCGGTCCGGGCAGTAGCTCGCGTACGGTGGCGGCGGTCAGGTGCGCGCCCCACAGGTCCTGAGCCTCATCCAGTCCGACAAGGACGATGTCGGCACGCCTTGCGAGGTCGCGCAGCACCTCCGGGGCGGTGCCCTTGGGCCAGAGCGGGGCGCGATGGTTGACGTCGAAGCTGATCGCGTAAGGGCGTTCGGCAGCAGGGACGGCGAGGGCCCGGGTGACCAGCTCACGGCAGGACGCGGACAGGGCCGGAGTGATGCCGGTGAAGTGCACGAGGGCGGCGGTGCGCACCGCCTCGTGGTCGAGCACGTCGGGGCCGAGAGCGGACGCGGCTGAGCCCTTGCGATAGTAGTGAATGCGGGTGCCCGCGGGCGTCGGGTTCTTCAGCATCAGGCCCGTCGGACGGTCCGGGTCGGTGCGCACGTGGGCGACGTCGACCCCGGCGGCGGCCACGACGGCGCGTACCCGGGTCCCCAACGGGTCGTCGCCGAGAGCCGAGAGCCAGGTTGCCGGGATGCCGTGATCGGCGAGGTACATCGCCACGTTGGACTCGGCTCCCGCGACCGACAGGCTGAGGTGGTCGGCGTCGACGAGCGGCCCGGACGGGTCGGGGGCCAGAGCGGCCATGGTCTCGCCGACGCAGACCACGCGTCCTCGTGCCGGGCGCCAGGTGTCCATCACGCGAGGCCTCCCGCCACCGGCGCCAAGGGGTCGAGCCGGAAAGCCGGCGTCGGCGTGCCGGGCACATCGACGGGAACGGTGAAGACCGCGCCGTCATACGGACCGGGCGCGCCGAGGCCCACCGTGGCGGTGGTGACGTGCAGCAGCGTGCCTTCGAGGCAGACACCGGCAGGCTGTCTGGCGGGGAGGCGGACGACCCGGTCGAGGCTGCCGTGCGGGAGATACCGGCGGACCGTGCCCGTGCCCCAGACGGCACACCACAGGGCTCCCTCGGCGTCGACCGTCATACCGTCCGGGCTGCCCCCGTCCACGGTGAGGAAGTCCTCGGGGGTGCCCACCCGGCCGGTGTCGGGGTCGACCGGGTAGCGGCGGACGATCGCGTGGGCGCTGTCGGCCAGGTACATGGTGCGGCCGTCCTCGGTGAAGGCTGGGCCGTTGGGGATGGTGATGCCTTCCACGGCGGGGGTCACGGTGCCGTCGTGGTCGACGCGGTAGAGGGTGCCGGCGCCCTGGATGCCGTCGTAGGCCGTGCTGCCCGCCCAGAAGCGGCCGGAGGGGTCTGCGACCCCGTCGTTCATGCGCATGCTCGGTCCGGGGCGGCACTCGGGTGTGGCGAGCCATCGGGGGGTGCCGTCGGAAGCGAGGAGACATACGCCGGTGCCGGCGGCGGCGATCCACGTGCCGGGATGGTCTGCGACGGGTGCTACCGCGCCCAGCGGGACGGGGAGTCGGAGTATCTCGCGAAGCGGGCGGTGGGCATCGTCGGCGGTGGTGAGCAGGCGTCCCTCGAGGATGTCCACCAAGACGATGCCGTCGCCCGTCCAACGGATGCCCTCGCCAAGTTCGAGGCGGTCGGGGCCGGTTGGCAGAGGCTGTTGCCCGGTCATGCGGTGACCTCTTCGGCTGCGGCCCGGAAGGCGCGGGCGCGCTCACGCAGGGCGGTCAGGCTGCCGCCGTCTGCGGCATCGGCGACGAGCGGGGAGCCGACGCCGACGGCAGTGGCACCGGCAGCGAGGTAGGCGCGGGCGGCTTCAAGGTTCACGCCGCCGACGGGCACGAACGCCGCGTCGGGGAAGGGGGCGCGCAGGGCCTTGAGGTAGGCCGGTCCCCCGGCGTCGGCGGCCGGGAACAGCTTGAGCGCGTCGGCGCGCCGGGCTTGGGCAGTGATGATCTCGGTGGGGGTCATGACGCCTGCGAGGATCGGCAGGCCGAGGTCGCGTGCGGTGTCGGCGCCCGCTCCGAGACCGGGTGTGACGGCGAAGGCAGCGCCGGCATCGCGCGCGGCACGCGCGTCGTCGGCGGTCAGGACGGTACCCGCGCCGATCGGCCGGTGCGGCCCGAGTTCCGCGACGCTCCGTGCGATGACGCCGAGCGCGTCAGCGCCGCTGAGGGACACCTCGATCAGATCGATGCCCTCCTCGGCCAGTGCCAGTACGGTGCGCAGGGCGGCGTCCGGGTCACCTCCGCGCACGATGGCAACGAGACGGCGGTCGGCCAGGGTGGCTCGTAGGTCCACGGACAGGAAACTCCTTCGGTGTCGGTTCGCTGCTGTGGGGTGACCCGGTCGGGGGCGCCGAGTGCCGCTCGGCAGAGCAGCGGTCGGAGGGTCAGGGGCAGCGGCAGGTGGCGGTCAGAGTGAGCCGCCAGTGGACTTCGCCGGAGGCGGGGACGCATGCCGCGTCCCCCGGGCCGGCATCGGCGAGGTCGAAAGTGCGGCCGAGCATGGGCTCGACCCCGGTGCTGCGGTAGGGGGCCGCCGCGGGGAAGCCGCCGAGGTTGCGCCACAGGGCGATCGACACCGGCTGCCCCTCAGCCTCGACGGCGAGGGCGAGCCGGTCGGATCCGTCATGGACGCAGGCCCGGCCGTCCGCGACGATGGCACCGACGGCTGTGCCGTCATGGGGGCCGAACCGGTCAAGGCGCAGTCCGCGCGGTGCGGGCCAGTCGCCTTCCACCCAGGCAGCGCCGTCCGGCCAGGGGCCGTCGAGCAGGGGTGACGCCTCCGGGAAGACCCGGGTGGAGGTGCCCGCCCGGGCCCGGAGTTCGGCCCTCTCGGAGAGGTCGAGGAGCGCGTGGGCGGCCCACACGAAGCGGTAGCCGGGGTCGGCCAGGAGCGTGTAGTCCGCCTCAACGCCATCGGCGGTGGTCCGCACGGTGCGGGCGAGGGTGAACGCGTCGCACTCGACGTGCTCGGTGTCGCCGTCGCGTGTCCACTGCCGGGACCAGGCGTCGCCGTGATCGGGGGTGCCACGCACGGTGGGCACGCATTCCTCCAGGCCGCCCGCGTCCACGAAAGCATCGCCGGGTGCAACGCCCTGGCGTGCGGGGTCCGGGCGGTGCCACAGCCATTCGCGGTGGCCGTCACGCAGCGAGGTCCAGCGTCCGCCGTGTGCGGGGTCGGTCGTGAACACCAAGGGCATTGTCACCACTCCGTGAACGAGCCGTCGGGGTGCCGCCACACGGGGTTGCGCCAGGTGTGCCCGGTACGGTCGGCGGCGCGTACGGCGTTCTCGTCGATGGTGATGCCGAGGCCGGGCGCAGCACACCGGTGGGCCTGTCCGGCGGTGAACCGGAATGGCTCGGGGTCGACCACGTAGGAGAGCAGGTCGGCGTCCTTGTTGTAGTGGATGCCCCGGCTCTGCTCCTGGATCAGGAAGTTCGGTGTGGCGAAGGCGACTTGGAGGCTGGCCGCCAGGGCGATCGGGCCGAGCGGGCAGTGCGGGGCGAGCTGTGCGCCGTAGGTGTCGGCGAGGGAGGCGATGCGGTGGACCTCGGAGATACCGCCGGCGTGGGACAGGTCGGGCTGGGCGATGGCGACGCCGGCGGCGAGCGCGGGCAGGAACTCGGTGCGGGAGAAGAGGCGTTCGCCGGTGGCCAGCGGTACGGAGCTGGTGGCCACCAGTCCGCCCAGGAGGTGACCGTGTTCGGGAACGACGGGTTCCTCGACGAACAACGGGTGCAGCGGGGCGAGTTCGGTGAGCATGCGGCGGGCGCTCGCGGCGGTGAAGCGGCCGTGGAAGTCGACGGCGACGTCGCGGTCCGGGCCGAGGGCCGCGCGGGCGGCGGCCACGCGGGCGACGACGGCCGCCGTTTCGGTGACGGTGGCGACCGGTGAGGTCGGGCCCGCCGCGTTCATCTTGACCGCGGTGAAACCCGCCTCGACCTGTTCGGCGACCTGCTCGGTGAGCTGGGCGGGTTCGTCACCGCCGACCCAGGCGTAGACGCGCACGCTGTCGCGGACGGGGCCGCCCAGCAAGGCGTGCACGGGGGCGCCATAGGTCTTGCCGGCGATGTCCCACAGGGCCTGGTCGAGGCCGGCGACGGCGCTGGACAGGACCGGGCCGCCCCGGTAGAAACCGCCCTTGGTGAGCACCTGCCAGTGGTCTTCGATGCGCAACGGGTCCTGTCCCACCAGGTACTCCGCCAGCACCTCCACGGCGGACCGGACGACTTCGGCCCGTCCCTCCACGACGGGCTCGCCCCAGCCGACCACGCCGTCGTCGGTCTCCACGCGGCAGAACAGCCAGCGCGGCGGGACCAGGAAGGTCTCGATACGGGTGATCTTCACTGGGAGGTGGTGCCTTCCGTTTCGTCGGTGGTGTCGACCCGGTCCAGGTCACGGCCGGCCTGCTCCAGCAGGGCCCGCATGGCGGCCTCGGCGGCCAGCGGATCCTGGTCGCGCACGGCGTCCAGGACCGCTCGGTGGGCCGGGATGGGGTCTTCGCTGTGCGGGGAGCTGTGCACGATGCGGTCGCGGTGGGCGAGACCGTTCTCGATCACCATCTCCATGCGTTCGAGTAGCTCGTTGTGGGTGGCGGCCAGCAGCGCGCGGTGGAAGGCGAGGTCGGCGTCGACGGCGTGCGCGGGATCGGATCCGGTGCGATCCATCGCAGCGAGCGCGTCCTCGAGGGCAGCGAGGTCGGCGTCGGTGCGGCGCTCGGCGGCGAGGCGGACGGCGGCGGGCTCTATGATGGCGCGGACCTCGGCCAGATTTTGCAGCAGGGCCCGGTCGGCTTCGCCGGTGCGGCCGCCTTCGAACTGCCAGCGCAGTACGTCGGCGTCGAGCAGGTTCCAGTCGGCGCGGGCGCGGACGAAGGTGCCGCGTTTCTGGCGGGCGTCGACCATGCCCTTGGCGGCGAGCACCTTCAGGGACTCGCGCAGCGCGGTGAGACTGACGTCCAGCTCACTCTGGAGCGCCACCAGGTCGAGTGTGGCTCCCTCGGGGATCCGACCGCTCAGGATGCGGCGGGCGAGGGCCTCCACCGTCTGGCCGTGCACGCCGCGGCGGGCATAGGGCGTCATGTCGTACAGCCTTTCTGCTTCGTCTGCTGCCCGGGGTTCAGCGGGGCCCCCGAGGGCTTCGTCCGCGGCACGGCATGCGCGGTCATGCGGAGGCCTTCACGACACTCCAGCCGCCGTCCACGACGAGACTCGTGCCGGTGATGTAGGACGCCTCGTCGGCGGCGAGGAAGGCGATGGCCGCGGCCACCTCCTCAGGGGTGCCGAACCGCCGGGCGGCGGTCTCGGCAACGCTGCGCTCGCGCTCGTCCTCGGGCACCCTGTCCCAGGCCCCGGTCAGGATCGGTCCCGGTAGGACGGCGTTGACGCGCACCGCGGGCCCGTACTCGACGGCGAGCTGGCCGCACAGGGAGAGCAGGGCGCCCTTCGAGGCAGCGTAGGCGGGGTGGCCGGGGATGCCTCGGTGCGCGTGGACGGATGAGGTCAGCACCACCGCACCGCCCCGCGCCCGCAGATCGGGCAGCACCGCACGCAGGCCGAGGAAGCTGCCGGTCAGGTTGACGTCGAGCTGCCGCTGCCACGACGGCAGGGTCATCTCGTGGGCGGGCGTGACATCGACGGTGAACGCGTTGCTGACCAGGATGTCCACCGGCCCGAAGGCGCGGGCGGCGGCGACGACCGGCGCCCAGTCCTCCTCGGCCGCGACGTCGGCGGTCACGAACCGGGCTCTCCCGCCGTCCTTGGTGATCCGTTCCGCCACGGCCTCGCCGCGCTCCTCGGTGATGTCGGCGAGCACGACGGCGGCTCCCTCCTCGGCGAGGCGTGCGGCGGTCGCGGCTCCGATGCCGGAGGCCGCTCCGGTGACCACGGCCGTGCGGCCCGTGAAGCGGGCGCCGTGCCTTCGTGCGGACTGGTCCATCGTGGGGTCAGGCTCCTTCGTAGCTGACGGGGGGCGGCCGACGTGGCCGGCCGCGCGTTTACCGGCGGGCCAACACGACGAGGTGGGCATCGCGGTCCGCGGTCCAGGTGAACGGCAAACCGTAATGGAGCAGGTGGGCGCCGCTGTATTCGGTCTCGGTCTCCTCGTCCCAGTACACGGCGGCCGGGTCCAATCCGCTCAGCGGAAGCCGGGCGGGGCGGCCGGGCACCAGCGGGGCCCCGTCGAGCCGACCGGTGCTGAAGGCGGCGACGACGACGCGTGGGCCGTCGGGCTCGACGTACTGGACGCCGCAGGTCGGGTACTCGGGGGTGCGGAGCAGGCGGACCTCGCCGTGGTGGACCACGTCCCGGATCTCCTTGTAGCGGGCTATCCAGCGGGTGGCCTCGGTGCGCTGGTCCTCGCTCCAGGAGCGCAGGTCGGCGCCCACACCGAGGACGCCGCACATCGCCAGCACGAAACGGAAGGCGAGCGAGCGGGGGCGCGGGTCGAAGACGCCGGGTGCGTCGGTGACCCAGGAGCTCATGACGTGCGGGGCGTGGGCGTGCAGGAAGCCGTACTGGATGGAGAGCCGGTCCAGCGGGGCGGTGTTGTCGCTGGGCCAGACCACGTCGGTGCGGGCCAGAGTGGCGTGGTCGATGCGTCCGCCCCCGCCGGCGCAGCCCTCGATGGTGACGTGCGGATGGACAGCGCGCAGGTGGTCCAGGACGCGCAGGTATCCGGCGACGTGCCCGGCATCCAGGTCAAGCCGGTCGGCGGGTCCTGTGCCGGGTCGGCCGCGCTCGGTGGGCGGCCGGTTCATGTCCCACTTGAGATATTCGATGGGGTACTCGCTGAGCAGCCGGTCGAACGTGCCGATCACGAAGTCCTGCACGTCGCTCCGGCCGAGGTCCAGCAGGAACTGGTTGCGGACCAGCCGACGAGGGCGGTCATCGACACGGTAGACCCAGTCCGGGTGTTCGGCGTACAGACGGCTGTCGGGGCTGACCGCCTCCGGTTCGACCCAGAGACCAAAGCCGAGCCCGAGAGCGCGCACGTCGTCGATGAACCGGCCGAAGCCCTGAGGGAACTTCGCCGGGTCGGGGTGCCAGTCGCCCAAGCCGCCGGTGTCGTCGTCGCGCCCGATGAACCAACCGTCGTCCACGACGAACAGCTCGGCACCGATGTCGGCGGCCACCTTGGCGAGGTCGAGCTGGCCGGCGGCGTCGACGTCAAAGCCGGTGGCTTCCCAGGAGTTGTAAAGCACCTTGCGCGTGCGGTCCAGCCTCCCGCCGCTCAGGTGCCGCTCGTAGCGGTGCCAGACACGCGCGAGGCCGTCGAGCCCTTCCGGGCTGAAGGCACAGGCGAGGCTGGGTGTCACGAGTGTCTGACCGGCGGCCAGCAGTACGGCGCCCTCGTGCGGGACACGGCCGGCGCGGACGCGGACGGCGCCGCCGGGCTCGGCCTCGGCGGTGATGTGCCAGTTACCGGACCACTCCAGGGCGATGCCGTAGGTGGGAGTCGTGCCGTTGTCGGGCAGGGTCGCGTCCTGGACGGCGAGCCAGGGTGCGTAGGCGTGGCCGGGCACACCCTGGATGCTACCCATGGTGAACGTGCCGCGCTTCAAGTGGAGTTGGGTATGCGTGAACTCCTGTGACCACTGTCCGGTCAGGTAGGTGAGTCGGGCTCCGGAAGCGACGGGCACGTTGACGGCGCCCGAGTCCAACCGTTCCAGGCGCAGTTCGCCGTCGCCGGTGCAGGTCAGCTCGGTCCAGCGCAGGATGACGTCGGTGCCGGGCACGGTGGCGTAGCACAAGGTGATGCGCAGGCCGGCGACGTCGTCGGTGAACGCCAGCCGCAGCCCGTCCGCGTCCTGGGTGGCACCGGCGAACTCCCACCACACCCCGCGCTCGTGTCCGGAGTGCCCTACGACGAGGTCGGCACCGGTGAACGGGCGCTGGCCCTGCGGCACGTACTCGGCGGGGGCCGCGTCGGCGGGTGTGATGAAGTGAGTGCGGTGGGACCAGTCGAGGGCCGACGGCCCGGTCTCCACGCCGTGCGGTCCCCAGGCCTCGAGTTCGGCCCATGGACCGTCCGGCGACAGCCGGACGGTGTAGCTGGTGTGCTCCGTGCGGAGGATCCACCGTTCGTGGGAGGTCATCTCACCGCTCCAAGGTTGAGACCGGCCACGAAGTGGCGCTGGAAGCGCAGGAAGACGGCCACGGTGGGGGCGGCGGCGATGACGGAGCCGGCGGCGATCACGTTCCACATGGAAACGTACTGGCCCTGGAGACCGATGAGCGCGGCGGTGATCGGCATCTTGGTGTCGCTGCGCAGCACGGTGATCGCCCACAGCAAGTCGTTGAAGATCCAGGTGAACGACAGGGCGCTGAGCGCGGCGAGGGCGGGGCGGGTCAGCGGCAGGATGATCCGCCAGAAAATCTGCCAGGGCCCGGCTCCGTCCACGACGGCAGCCTGTTGGATCTCGTTCGGGATCGCCCGCATGAACCCGTGCAGGACGAAGACGTAGAAGCCGACGCCGAACCCGATCTGCACGCCGATCAGCGCCGGCAGCGTGTCGTAGACGCCCATCAGCTCGCTGAGCTTGGAGACGGGGATCAGCAGGATCTGCGGCGGGAGCAGGTTGCCGCCGAGCATGAGCAGGAGCAGGGTACGGCGCAGCGGCATCTCGTAGCGGCTGAGCCCGAACGCGGCCATCGCGGCGAGCGCCAGGGTGATCAGCACGCACGGAATGGTAACGATCAAGCTGTTGATCAGGGCGCGCTGCTGGCCGCCGTCGACCCAGGCCAGGCGGAAGTTGTCGAGGGTGAAGGAGTGCGGGAAGCTGCCGAGCCCGTTGGCGGCGATGTCGTCGAAGGAGCGCAGGCTGGTCACCATGACCAGGGCTATGGGGAGCAGCCAGAGCACAGACAGCAGTCCGGCACTGAGGTGAAATCCAGCGGTCGCGGCTCGTCTACGCTTCAGCGCGGTCGAGTTGGCGGACATCAGTCGGCCTCCCGGAAGGCGCGCACGAGGTAGGAGCAGATGACGCCGAACGCCAGCGCGAAGATGACGACGGCCAGCGCAGAGCCGTATCCGAGCCTCAGAGACTGGAAGGCGGTCGAGTACATGTAGGTGCTCAGCAGTTCGGACGAGTGGTAGGGGCCGCCGCGGGTCAGCGACCACACGACGTCGAAGGAGCGCAGCGAGTCGATGATGATGACCGACAGGACGACCGCGTTGACGCTGCGCAGTTGGGGCAGGGTGACGTGGCGGAAGCGCTGCCAGGCACTCGCGCCGTCGACCTTGGCGGCCTCGTACAGGGCGGGGTCGATGCCCTTGAGGCCGGCGAGGTACAGGACCATCACATAGCCGATTTGCCGCCACAGCGCGGGCACGATGACCGCGTACAGGGCGGTGTCCTGGTCGGCCAGCCAGGCGTGACGCAGGCTGCCGAGGCCGACGGACTCCAGGAGCTGGTTGAGGACCCCGTCGGGCTGGTAGATGGCCTGCCAGACCAGGGCGGTGGCGACCAGCGAGAACACGACGGGCAGGAAGAGGGCGGCGCGGTAGAAGCCGACGCCGCGCCGCTCCTGCTGGAGCAGCATCGCGGCGGCGAGGCCGAGCAGGGCGGACAGGCCGCCGAACAGCAACAGCCACAGGACGGTGTCGGTGGCGGCGGTCCAGAAGACCTCGTCGCCCGCCATCTCCCGGAAGTTGGCGAGCCCGATGAAACGGGGCGAGGAGACACCGTCCCAGGAGGTCAAGGCGAGGTAGAAGCCCTGGAGCGCGGGCCAGAACACCCACAGCGCCTCGGCGAGCAGCGGCACCAGGACGAACGCGAGGACGAGCGGTGGTACGCGGTGGAGGGGCCCCCGGCCGCGCCCACCGCTGGGCGTGACGGCCGGGGTCTTGCGTGCGGCGGTGAGCACTGCCACCTCAGGCACCCCAGATCTTCTGGGCGTCGCGCTGCCAGTCGGTGAGGATGGAGCCGATCGACTTGGGCCTGGCTATGAACTTCGTCAGCGCGGTGTCAGCGGTGGGCTGGAGGGCGTCGCTGGAGTCGCGGTTGAAGAACTGGGTGATCTCGGCCGACTCCTCGATGTGCTTGCGGCCCTTCTTCACCAGCGGGGTGCCCGAGTCCTTGGCGTCGGGGTTGCAGGGCAGAACGGTGCCCGAAGAGCCCTTGATGTAGATCTCCTGGGCCTCCGCGGTCGCGAGGTAACCCATCAGGTCGGCGACCCGCTCGGCACGACCGGTACGGGCGCTGGCGAAATAGCCGTCCACGGGAGCCTCCTCGACGAGCGGCACCTTGGAGTCGATGACCGGGAAGCGGAAGAAGTCGATGTCGTCGAGGGCGCCCTTGGGGGCCGCGTCGGCGAAGAAGGTGCCGATCAGCATCATGCCGGTGCGGCCGCTGAGCAGCGCGGTCGTGGCGTCCTGGAAGGCGATGGCGGTGCCGTTCGGGTCGAAGTACGGCAGCACCTCCTGCCAGCGGTCGAAGACCTTGCGGACCTCGGGGTCGTCGAAGCGGTGCCTGCCGGCGAGGAGTTCACGGTGATACTGGGCGCCGTTGATGCGGATGTTGAGGTAGTCGAACCAGGCAGAGGCCACCCAGGGGGTGTTGCCGCCGGCGCCGAGACCGATCGGCGCGACACCCTTGGACTTGAGCTTGTCGCACAGATCGAGAAACTCGTCCCAGGTCTTCGGCTCGCTCACGCCCCACTTGGCGAAGTTGGACTTCCGGTAGAACATGCCCCACCAGTAGTAGGTGGAAGGCACGAACACCTTCTTGCCGGAGCTCGACGTGCACAGCGAGTTCAGAGCCTTGGAGTAACGCTTGAGGTCGGACGAGGAGGCCCACAGGTCGTCGAGGTCGAGCAGCAGGTTCTTCTTGGCGTAGGCGTCCGCTACCGAGCCGGGGTACCAGGTGTAGACGTCCGGCGGGTTGGCGGAGGTCAGATACGTCGGCAGCTGGGTGCGGAAGGTCTCCGCGGCGACCGTGTTGAGGGTGACGCGTCCGGCGTCCTTCTTTCCGTAGGCGGCGATCAGGTCCTCCATCGCCGCCTTGGCCTGCGGCGCGGACAGGTTCGACTGGAGACTGACCGCGCCCGAGGAGGAGGACTTCGAGGACGAGGTCGAGGTGACGCAGCCGCTGAGCAGCGCGGCGGTGCCGGTGGCGCCGAGCCCGGCGAGGAAGCGCCTTCTGCTGGTGTGCGGGTTCAACATGGATGGCTCCCTGTGGATTCGCCGCGACGGGACGTGCGGACGGGACCCCAGCGGCGCCGTCGCGGCGAATCAAGGTTCGCGTGGCCCTGCGGCCACGTCAAGATAATTACTAATTAATGTGGGGACTGCCAGGTTTCGCGACAGCACCAGACGACCCTCGAACGCACGATGCGGGTCGACATCGAGGGCATCCCACAGCAACCGGTCGAGGGATCCGCCGGGCGACCTCGGCCGCCGCGCGGGCAACCAGCCCGCCGGCCGCCGATCAATCAGACGTTTCGCACCCGCTGTTCCGCGGCCCGCCGTGGACTCGCGCATCCGCGGCTGGATGCACCCTCTGTTCCGGCGGGTGCACCAAGGTCGCGGTGGGCGCCGGGGCCACGGTCCACCGCCGGGGCGGCTCGAGCTGACGGAGTCACGGTGGCAGCGGAGGCCACCACATGGACGGTCGTGAAGTCACGTGCCTCTCCCAGAAGTTCGGGAAGCAGAGCGTGTGACGGCGGGCCGCGCAGGGGCGAGGGCTCGCGGCGTCACGGCGACGACTGTGACACCCACCTGAAACCGTGTCAACATTTATTGGTAATTAAATATAAGTGGAGCGGAAGCCGCTCACCTCAGCTGCGGTCGAGCACGGCACGCACCTGACCGCTCCGCGCCGCGCATGCCTAATTTAGTAATTATTGTTGACGGGTGCCGGTGACGGCTGCAAGATCCTCGCAACCACCCCGCAGGCGAGCGGGCGTCGACTGGTCCTGGGTATACGACCGCCGCACCTTCGGCTGGGCAGCGGTACCGCAGACTCACGACCGGGACGGTTCACTCACAACCGGGACGGTTCAGCGCGCCTGATCGGACAGCGAAGGATCCGATGTGAAACGACATATCACGGTCTTGTTGGCTTTCCTGACCGGCCTGCTGGTCGTACAGGCACCCGCCTACGCCGCTCCCCCGGCCGGCGATGCCGCCGTCGCGGCGCCGGCGCCCCAGCAGATACTGAGCCCGACGCCCTACATGGGCTGGAACACCTACTATGCGCTGGGCGGTGATCCGACCGCTGCGGAGATCGAGTCCACAGCCGACTACCTGGTCAGCAGCGGACTGCGCGATGCCGGTTACCAGTACGTATGGATCGACGGCAACTGGGCTGCACCGACCCCGCGCAACTCGGCCGGGGACCTGGTGCCCAACCCCGACCAGTTCCCCGACGGGCTGAAGCCGCTGGTCGACTACATCCACTCCAAGGGTCTCAAGGCAGGCATCTACACCGACGCCGGCCCCTACATCCCGGGCAAGTGCGGACTCGGTAGCCACGGTTACTACCAGCGCGACGCGAACCAGTTCGCCGCCTGGGAATTCGACGCGGTCAAGGTGGACTACCTCTGCGGGATCGCCGCGGACCTCGACCCGAAGACCGTCTACACCGAGTTCGCCAAGGCATTGCGGAACAACGCCAGCGGACGCCCCATGATCTTCAACCTCTGCAACCCGGTCACGTCCCCGGACTGGGGCAACTACCCGCAGGAGCAGCAGTCGACGTACTCCTGGTCCTACGCGCCGGCGATCGCGCAGTCCTGGCGGACGTACACGGACGTCGGTTTCATCGGTGAGATCAAGTTCAAGGACGTGCTGCGGAACTACGACGCGAACGCACGGCACCCCGAGGCCGCCGGGCCTGGCCACTTCAACGACCCGGACTACCTCGGACCCGAACTGGGAATGAGCGACGAGGAGTTCCGTACGCAGATGACGCTCTGGTCGGTCGCGGCCGCTCCGCTGGTGATCGGCAGCGACATCCGCAAGCTCAGCCAGACCTCGCTCGGCATTCTCACGGACCGCGACGTGCTCTCCATCAACCAGGACAGCGCCGCTGTCCAGGCCGTACGCGTCGGCCCAGCCGGAACGACCGAAACCTGGGTGAAGCGGCTCGCGAACGGTGACCGTGCTGTGGTGCTGCTGAACCGCGGCGACAGCCCGGCGACCCTGACCACGACGGCGTCCTCCGTGGGCCTGTCCGGGAAGCGGTTCACCCTCAAGAACGCCTGGACCGACCAGGTCACCGAGAGCGCCGGCACCATCAGCGCCGCTGTCCCGGCCCATGGCGCGGCCCTGTTCCGTGTCGCCCGGGCAACGGGCAAGCCCGGCATTCCGCATGTCGTCGCCGGCCTGCCGCAGGTGACAGAGGTCGACGGTGACGCGGTTCCGGCCGGGGTCGCCCCGGTGGTCGCCGGCGGCGAACAAGCCCGGGTCAAGCTCACCGTGCGCAACGACAGTGCGCGGCCCGTCTTCCGACCACGGGTCGAGCTGACGGTGCCCGCCGGGTGGACAGCCCGCCCGATCGGCGAAACACCCACACCACTGAAGCCCAACCGTTCCGTGACCTTGACGTTCACGATCACCCTGCCGGATGTCGCCGCGCCGGGCAGCGCCACACTGTCCGCCACCACCTCCTACGAGGTGACCGGCAGCGGACGCCTGCGGCAGGAAACGGCTACGGCACTCGTGGTGGCACCCGCGCCGCCGCACGGCGACGTCGTCCTGTCCCACCACGACTGGATCAGCGCCACCAGCGGATGGATGACACCAACCATCGACCGAAGCGTCGGCGGATGGACGCCGATCAGCATGCTCGGCCAGATACACCCGACCGGCATCGGGGTCGCCTCACCCTCCACGATCCGCTACTACCTCGGCGACCGCTGCACCCGACTGACCACCACCGTCGGCATCGACGACGCGGTACGCAACGTCGGCCCGGAGGGCGGCACGTCGACCTTCCAGGTGCTCGGTGACGGCCAGGTGCTGTTCGACAGCGGTGTGGTCGGCCGCGACGACACCCGCCAGGCCGACATCGACCTGACCGGCGTCCGGGTCCTCGACCTGGTGGTCGGCGACGCCGGCGACGGCGGCTACAACGACCGGGCCAACTGGGCCGGTCTGAACGCCACCTGCTGACCCGGTGCGGCCGCACCCGGAGGAACGTCGCCCGGGTGCGGCCGCTTCACACCTGTGGCGACCGCTTGATGTCCTCGCTGCGGGTGTCGTACCACGCCCGGCCGGCATGGAACCCGTCATCGCGGCCGCTGTGTGGATGCCCCGCATCACCGCTCAAGGCCCCCTCGTCACCTCTCACGGCGCCGTCATCGACGAGGAAGCGCACCGTTCCATGGAATCAAGTGCCCCGGCCGGCCCCTGTCCCTGCTCCTGGCGGGCAGGGACAGGGTGTCCTGCAACGCAGGCCCCGCCACGCAAGCCAACGGGTGGTTGAGGCAGGCCACCCTCGCCACTCTGCGTCCCCCGCTCCCCGACACGAGCCTGAGTCCTGTCGCAGGGTGGGGGCGCAGCGAGTCAACCCTGCCCGGACAGGAGCTCGGGCTTCGACGCGACTGCTCGACGCTTGCGAGCGGCTGGCCGCCGAGCGCTGACTGGGTCAGTTGGATGCCGGAATGAACCTGGGTCGCCCGGATGCCTACCGGCGCATGATCGACCGCGGTTTCCGCACCTGGTTGCAGGGCGTGACCATGCAAAGGCCCAACGAACCCGGTTACAGCCACCCTGACGCGTATGTGATCGACGACTGGCGGTGAGACCACCGACGCGCTCGGTCCACCGGGGAGGCCCGGTGCTGTCAGAACCCGTGAACATTCCGAGCCAGTGGCGACGGCAAGGCACCTCCCGGACCACTGTCGAGGTGACGTCCGTTCTCGCGGACAAAGCCAAAGCCCCGGCTATCCAACCCGCCGTGGTGTCACGGAGCACCCGCGTTGGCCAGCGCGATCCGCACGTCGTGGCCCGCGGCCCGGGCCTCGGTCTCTGTCATGCCGACCCTGGCCAACTCGGGCGTGGTGAACAGGTTTCAGGGCACCAGGCGTCCCGTCGTCCGCCGGTCGCCGCCGGCGATGTTCGCCTTGACGATGCGGTAGTCGTCGAGCGAGACGTGCGTGAACTGGGGGCTGCCCGCGACGTCGCCCACCGCCCAGGTGCGCGCGGCCGACGTCGCCAGCCGGTCGTCGGCACACCTTCGCCGTGGTGACGCTGGAGCAGCTGCAGCGCGGGCACCTGGCGGCTTTGGCCGAGCAGCACCCGCGCCAGCGCGAGCACTACACCAGGGTGTTCGGTGACCCGCTGGACTGGGTGCGGCGCAGGCTCGGACATCGATCGGTGGTGACCGCGCTCGTCTATCTGCACACCCTGGCGGAGCTGGACATGGAAACCGGGATGGCGCTGGTTCCCGGCGGGTGGGACTTGCCGGTGGACGTGGTCGACGAGACGGCGGCGGTCGCATGAGCGCGCGGGAGCACCCGTCCCGGGGTTCGGGCGGCCCTGCCCGACGGCGACTACGACGTCCGCTCGGCGGTCTACCGCTCGCCCGGCGGCAGCGTGTGCGTGGACTTCGAGGGCGAGGACGGCCGGAGCCGCACCTTCGACTTCGCGGAATGCGAGCTGCCTGGCTGGCATGAGGATCTCGTGGTCGCGGTGGCCGCCCGGATCGGCCCCCACTGCGCACCACCTCCTCCGCCCTGGCGATGTGGAATCCGCTACAGCGGTTCCTGCGCACCCTCGCCGGGGTGGACGACGTGCCGCGGCGGCCGGAGCAGATGCGGGTAGAGCACGCCGAGTTCTTCGCCGACAGCGTCGCCGCGACCATGCAGGAGCTGTACGCATGGCGGTTCGTCGAGCATGTCGCGGACGTACTGCGGCTGATGTCGCCCACCGGCCGGGTGCCGAACACACTCGACGTCCTGCGGGTGCGCACCCCGGGGCAGCCTCGGCATGTGACCGGCCACTCGGAGGGTGAGCTACGGCGCCTGCTGGCCGCCGCCCGTGCGGACGTGGCCGCGATGCGCAAGCGGATCACACACGGGCGGGCTCTACTCGGACGATCACCAGCCTCGCCTTTATGGGCGAGAGCGACCCCGTGGGCACCATCGCCACCTGGATCATCGGCGGCCGCCCGCGCCGTCGCCGTCCTCGAACGCCTCCAGCCGCCCGCCACCGACCTGCTCCTGCGCAGCCTCTACCCGGCAGAGCGCATCCGGGCCTGAGCGATGACGCTGCGCTCCAGCAACGAGCTGAATAACCGCGTGATTACCTGGATCAACGCCTACTGCCATCACTACGGCCTCCGCGCGATCCCCGAGGTCAACGGCAAGCCCTGGAACCTGACCGCCCGGCAGTTCCGCCGCACCCTGGCCTGGTACATCGCCCGCCGCCCCGGCGGCGTCATCGCCGGAGCCGTCCAGTACCGCCACCTCGGCATCCAGATGGTCGAGGGCTACGCCGGCACCAGCGACTCCGGCTTCCGCGCCGAGGTCGAGGCCGAACAGTCCATGCGGCGCGGCGAACACCTTCTCGCCCTCACCACCGACCACCAGCAGGACCTGAGCGGCCCGGCCGCCCACGAGGCAGCCGCCCGGCTCGCCGACTTCCACCACCGCACCGGGTTCACCGGCTCCGTCGTCACCGACCCGGCCCGCCTGCGCCGCGTCCTGGCCCGCCACGACCCCGAGGTCTACCCCGGCCTACGTCACCTGCGTCTTCAACCCGGACAAGGCACTGTGCCGACCCCGCTCCGCCCCCGGAGGCCGAGCGGGTCCAGTCCCGCCGGCCCAGCGGCCGTAGCCGAGCAGGTGCAGGCGCGGTTTTTCCACGGACCGGGTTCCCGCGGTGGTGGCGGACCGCGCGGGCCGTGTAGGCCAGGGTGCCAGGTGAGACAAGGGGGGCGGAAGCCGGGAGCGCCCGACGGTGCCCGCGCGCCCCGGTGCGGCCATGTGTGGGCCGCACCGGGGCATCGTGACCGACGCGGTTCTGCCGCAGTTGGTGAGCGTCGACGATCGCGTCCACCACGGAGCCGATGCCGTCGTCGAACGTGGTCGTCGGGACCGCGGCGGAACCGGTGACGCCGACGAGTCCCCCGATCAGGGCGTGCGGATGTAGTTCAGCTCGTCGGTAGCCTCGTCGCCACGCGCGAGAATGTCCATGCCGATCTCGCTCATCGATCCGCCGACCGTACGTCCGGTGACCGTGCCTGCGATGGCGACGACGGACCTCTCCGGCCGACGGAAGTCGTGGACGACCACCTCGCAGAAGGACAAGCGTCGTGACGATGCCGTCGATGACAGGAGTCAGCGCCGCGATGATGGCGTCCTGCTTCTCAGCCGAGAGCAATTGCTCCAGATACCACAGGTATCCGGGCGAGAGCCTCGATCTCGATGCAGCCGCCGTACAGCATGTGCCGCCACTCCGACTCAACTCCGGCGGGGCCGCGGCGAGGTGAAGAACCGTGCGTACGCGGCGTTGAGCCGGGCGCCGTCGGCGACGTCGGTCAGATAGGCCACCTTGGTCCAGCGGCGGATGTCCGCGCTGGCGTGGGCGCAGAGGTCGTCCACGATGTAGATCCGGGTGCCGCCGGGCGACGCGGTGCGGATCATTGGTGCACAAGGTGGGATGCCGCACCGCCTGGTCCCAACTGCTCGCGCCGGGCGTGGAAGCGGCAAGGCGAAGACCGCGGACATTCGGTCCACGACGACCGCCGCTTCCGACTGCGGCCCACCGTTCAACCGCCGACCGGCTGTGAGGGATACCGGCCACCTCTGAAAGGTGGACAGTGAACCGCAGCGATTGTCGTGCCACTGTGCCTGGGCGGACGGCGACACAGCAGTTCCGATCCCAGTGCCGCCACGAACCGAATCGGCCAGCGGTTTCCTGCCGGGCCCTCCTGCATACCTGGCCATGTCCGGCGGCAGGATCAGTCACCGGAGGTGGGCCGGTCGTTGATGAAGGAGCACAGCAGAGCGTTGACGAGGCCGGGGCGGGTGGCGAAGGCGAAGTGGTCGGCGCCGGGGAGTTCGGCCAGACGGGCGTGGGGGATGGTCTGGCGCAGGTGGAGGGAGACTCCCGAGGGGACTTCCTGGCCTCTGGTGCTGCTCATCAACAGGGTGGGAGCGGTGATGGCGGGGAGCAGGTGGCGGTCGTCGTCCCGTGAGATGTTGTCGAAGAAGCCGAGCAGGGTCTCGACTCCCGCGTTGTAGCTCATCTCGCGGAACCGGGAGCCGAGTTCCGTGGCGCGAGTGGTGTCGACGTCGGCGAAGACCAGGCCGGGGTCGAGGACGGCGTCGGTGATGCCCTCGATGCCGCCGTCGCGGGCGGCGTCGGTGAAGTGGGCGATGGCGGCGTCGTCGAAGCCGTGGGGCCAGTCGTCGCCGCGGCGGAACTTGGGGGAGCCGTTGAGGACGGCGAGCTTGCCGAGCAGGTCGGGGTGCTGGGCGGCGAATCGCAGTGCGACGTGCCCTGCCGATGCGAAGCCGACCACGGTGGGCTTCTCCAGGCGGAGGTGGGTGATGAGGGCCGCGAGGTCGGCGGTGTACAGGGCGGTGACGCTCTCCACGCCGGGGGGTAGTTTGTCGGAGGCTCCGTAGCCGCGCAGGTCGAGGAAGACGTTGCGAGCGTGGGGGTCGAAGAACTCCTGCTGGGCGGCCCAGGAGCGGGAGTCCAAAGGCAGGCCGTGCACCCAGACGATGGGGCGGCTGCCGGTACCGGTCTCGTAGAAGGCGATCCTGCCTCCCTCTACGTCGAGGTGGCGGGCCTGGTCGAAGCTGAGCGGAGGCATGGTGGCGTGCTCCTGGCGTCGGGCGGGAGGTGCCGGGCGGCACCTCCCGCTGCGGGTGGTCACAGCCCGGTCGGGTAGGTGACGTTGTCCAGGCCGGGGACGGTCACCTTGGCGGGGTTGTTGTCGGCGGCGACGAGCTGGCTGACGGCGTAGTCCGTGACGGAGCCGGACAGGAGCTGGCGCGGGTCCTCCATGACCATTCGGAGGCGGGTGGTCATGGCGCGCCAGTCGTCGGGGCCGTGGATGACGGGCATCTCGCTGATCTCGGTGACGGACGGGTCGGAGATGTCGGGGACGGCGAGACGGCCGGGGGCGTAGCGGGGAAGCCCGGGGAACATCAGGTCGCCCAGTTCGACGGTGGCGCGGGTGTTGGACCAGATCTGGCGCAGGGGCTGTTCCAGGGCCGCCACCTTCGACAGGTCTCCGTCCAGCGGCGTGGTGAAGGTGGGGGCGTGGGGCGCCATGTAGAGGCGTTCGAGGGGGAGCTGGTAGCCGGAGGCGCCCAGGAGCATGGTGGCGACGCTGGAGGTGTTCCAGGTGACACCGGCGGTGGGGCGACCCTGCTTGCCGGCGATGACCACCATGGCCCGGCTCCAGTCGATCTGCTGCTCGCGGAACCAGTGGATGATGCGGCGGGAGATGTCCAGTCCGGTGAGGAAGAACGTGGCGATCATCATGTGGTTGACGGTTCCGTGCCCCTCGGCCGTGCCCTTTTCCAGGTAGTGGGTGCGCAGGGCGGTGGCGTTGAGGTGGGTTTCGTCCTCCAGGGCCGCGCTGAGGAAGCCGTCGGTGACGGCGAAGGTGTAGTCGGCCATGTCGGCGATGGCCTGCTCGCGGCCGCGGTACGTCTCGACGGCGATGGTGTCGCGCCACAGTTCGGCACTGTTGGCCTCGCGGCTGCGCCGCACCTCGGTCAGCAGCCGCTCTGTTTCGTTGCGCCAGCCGGGATCCGCGTACTTCTCCCGCAGCTGTACGAGGGTGGCGACGGCGGGGCCGAGGTGGGAGACGCCGGCGAGTTCCTTGAAGCCCTTGGTGGAGAAGCGGAAGCCCTCGACCGTGGGGGGCTTGCCACCGCCGGGGTAGAGCGCGAAGTCGGTGCCGGTGGCGACGATCAGGGGTGCGTCGGCTGTGTCGGCGGCGGCGGTACGGGTGAGGTGGGCGCCGATGCTGGTGGGGCCGGCCGTGTAGGTGGTGAACAGGTCGACGAGCTCGGGGCTTTCGTTGGCGGCCATGGCGGTTCCTTGTCGTGGAGCGGTGCGGAGCAAAGGGGCGGGGTTCAGGGGGTGAAGCGGTAGAGGACGGTGCGGGCGGCGAAGCGCACGTCGGCGGTGAGACTGTGGGAGACCGCGATCAGCAGCCCCTCCTCGTCGTCGTGGATGACGGCGACGTCGGTGGCGCCCGTGGTGGGGAAGGTCTCCGTGCGCACCAGCTGCCCGTCGCGCCACTGGTAGATCTCGGAGTCGAGGTCGGTGGTCGGGTCGGCCGGAGTGCCCAGGACGAAGTTCACGCGCACGACGTACAAGGTCCCGTCCGGGGTCGGCACGACGGCGAACTCGCGCGCTCCCAGCCCGTGCAGCGTCTGATGGACGACGAAGCGGGAGCCGTCCCAGCGCAGCAGCTGCGACTCGCTCTGCAGCCGGGCCACCAGCAGGAAGAAGTCGCCGTCGATGGCGAAGTGCACGAACGCGCGGCCGTGCCGGTCGGCCAGCTCCTGGTGGGGCTGGAACTTCTCTCCGTCGAAGCGGTAGAGCACCGACGGACCGACGTGCTCCGCGTGCGCCAGGAAGTGCTGGCCGTCGACTGCGAAGGCATGCCAGTTGTAGGCCCACTGGGAGTCGATGTCCTGGAAGTGGACGAAGCGTTCACCGTCCCAGACGAATATCGGGGAGGGCAGGTTGTCGTCCTCCTGCCCGGGGATGACCACTCCCTGGGCCAGGGCCAGGAAGTGACGGTCCTCGATCGTGAAGTGCTTCCACTGCTTGGCGGCGAAGCTGTCGAAGGACTGGAACTCGACGAAGGAGCTGCCGTCCCATTCGAGGACACGTGAGGTGGCGGCGAACTGATAAGGGCCTTTACCGGTACGGATGCTTGCCACGGCGAGGAAGGAGCGGTCGCCGATGCGGAAGAACTCCGCGTCCTCGCCGCCCGGCAACGGCACGCGTTGGAACGGCTCGTACCCCTGGTCGCCTCGCTTGAGCAGCAGCAGGTCGGTGTCGCTGTCTCCCCCGTTCATGTCCACCGGTGTGCCTGGCACGTCATAGGCGAGCTGGGGAATGGCGAGCAGACGCAGTCCGTCCAGGTCGAAGGGCTCTACGCCCCGGGCGCCCGAGGTGGGGATGGACTGGAACTCGGTGAGGTGTGTGCTGGGCATGGTTGTCGGGCCTCTCCGCAGGAAGTACGGGTGGTGGGTGCGTTGACCGGGCGCAGTCCGTGTCGACGTGTCGCCCCGGCGGCTGCCGTTGGGCCGGGTCACCCGGGAAGGTCCGCCGACGGCAGGGCGAAGTTGTTGTCGAAGACGTGGTCGGGGTCGTAGCGAGACTTGAGGACCATGAGCCGGTCGAGCACCGCTCCGGGGAAGGCGTCCTGCAGCTGTCGTCGTCCGGTGCCCGTTTCGAAGCTCAGGTAGAGCCCCTTCAGGTGCGGGTGGAGCCGTTTCCAGTGCCGGTCCAGGTCCTTGCGCCCCGCCGGCACGGTGGCGGCCATCAGCGAGAAGTTCTGCGTGCGGTGCGCGTAGGCCATCGCCGTCGAGGGCGTGTCGTTGACCGCTCCGCCGACGGACCGCAGCTGCACCATGGGTGCCCCTCCGGCCACCAGTACCGATGTGATGGCCGCGGCGGCGGGGTCGGTGATGTGCTCCAGCAGGCCGGACCGCGACACCGTGAGTGGCTGCTGCGCGTGCTGCGTCGCGTGCGTGGCCGGCAGCAGCTGGTGGTAGGGAGTGACGAAGGCCTGGTTCCGCAGCACGGGTCCGGCGGACAGCACGGGTGCGAGCGCCTCACGCGCAGTCTCGGTGTCCGCCCCCGCGTGCACGGTCATCGCCTGGGCGACGGGCTGTCCACCGGGGCCCGACATGAGCGTCAGGAAGCTGGTGACTGTTCGGGGCGCCGCCTCGACGGCGGCCCCCCACCGGGTCAGGAACGCGGCTGTGTCCCCGGCGTCGAAAACGGTGACCGCGGCGATCACGTCGCCCACCGGCTTCGCCTGGAACTCGAACGCCGTCGCGACCCCGAAGTTGGCTCCCGCGCCGCGTACGGCCCAGAACAGGTCCGGGTCGTGTTCGGCGTCGGTACGCACCACGGAGCCGTCGGCCAGGACGAGTTCGGCGGCGCGCATGTGGTCGATGGTGAGGCCGTGCAGGCGGGACATGAGGCCGATCCCGCCGGTGGTGGCCAGCCCGCCGACTCCGACGTCTCCGGTGTCTCCGGAGGAAAGGGCCAGGCCGTGGGGCGCGAGCTGGGCGGCGACGTCTCCCCAGCGTGCTCCCGCCTCCACGCGTACCAGCCCGGATCGGGCGTCGAGCACCTTCACGGCATTGAGTGCGAAGAGGTCGACGACGATGCCGCCGTCGTTGGTGGAGCGGCCGCTGATGCCGTGGCCGCCGCTGCGTACGGTGAGGGGAAGCCGTGCGGTGCGGGCGTGGGCCAGGGCGGCTGCGATGTCCTCATGATCGCGAACGCGTATCACGGCGGCCGGTGATCCGGTGCGGGTGTAGGTGTGCCGCACGGTGTCGTAGTCGCCGTCGCCCGGCCGGATCGCGACCGCGGCCAGACTGTCGGGCAGGGGCAGCCGAGACGCCGGCGGTGAGCTGTCGATGGTACGCATGGATGCCTCCGCGGTCTCCGTACGGGGACGGGGATCCGCACGTGTCCTTTACTGGGGTGGGGTGGTCCGCACGCCGTGGGCGCGGGTGATCAGGTACTGCAGCGGGGCGTCGGTGTACGGGCTGCTGCGGGCGACGAGCCGGCCCGCGTGCCTGCCGAGGTCCTCGGCGCTGAACCAACCGGGGTTGTCCGCGCCGATCGCGGCCCGCGGGCGGGTACGCATGGGGCCGATGATCAGCTCGTACACGCGCGGGCCCCTACCGCCCAGTTCCGCGTCCAGTGAGCGCACCAGCGACTTCTTCGCCGCGTTCGTGGCTCCCACTAGGGCGGCGAACGGATAAGGGATGTCCGCGCTGAAACCGCTCAGATGCACCAGCGCCCCGTCCCGGGACAGCAGGGGGGTGAGCGCGCGCAGCGCGTGGAAATGGCTCGTCAGGTTCGACGCGATCATTTCCTCCCACTCACGGTCGGAGATGTCGAGGACGCCGGTGCGTTCTGGGCTCCCCCAGTCGCCGATCGAGACGACGGCGCCGTCCAGCGCGCCGTAGGGCGACAACTGTGCGCGCACCTTCTCGCTGTCGGGATCGCCGACATCTACGGTTCGGGTGATCAGGGTGCCGGGCCCGGCTTCCTTCACGTAGTCGGCGAGGCCGGACAGTCGCTCCTCGCTGCGACCGGTGGCCACGACGGTGGCTCCCTGGCGAAGCAGCGCGAGGGTCATTCCCTCGCCGATGCCACCGGTCGCGCCCGCCACCAGAACGGTCCGCCCGGACAGCAGCCGGTCCTCCTGTATGTCGCTCATGGGGCGATCTCCTCTCTGTGTGGCAGGCCGAGACCCGCTGTGGGATGGGTGTGGTGACTGGCCGGTACTCGCGGTGCTCGCGTCGACAGCCTCAGGCGGCCGTGGCGGCGCGCTTGCCCAGTTCGACGGCGTTGAAGAAGGAGCGAGCGCTCATGGCCATGGCCGGCACGTTCTCCTGCATCAGGCGCATGCGGTGCGGAGCGTCGTGGAACTGGGGGTCGAGCTGGAATTCGGCGGCCAGGGAGAACCAGGTCACCGGGACGGCACCGGCCTGGACCATGCGCTGGATCGCCGCGTTGTGGGCCTCGAGCGAGGGGCTGGCGGAGGCGTCGACCGCCACGTGCACGCGGTAGCCCTCACGCAGGCCGCCGAGCACGGTCTGCAGCACGCACCCGTCGGTGGCGATGCCGCCGATCACCAGGTTCTGGCGGCCCTCCGCCCGGACCGCCTCGGCGAACGACTCGTCGAGGAAGGAGTTGAAGTCGACCGCGCGCTCGATGACCGGCTGGTCGCCGAGGGCCTCCAGCAGTTCCGGGTACAGCGGGCCGGACGGCTTGCTGGACTGGCCGTTGGTCACCACCAGGCCGCTTCCGTACCACTTCGCGGTCTTCGCCAGGCCCACGACGTTGTTGATGTGCTCCGCGAGGTCATGGGAGCGCAGGAGGTTCGCGAAACCGACGGCGTAGTCGACGAGGACGACGGTGGTGTTGGCCGGGGTGAGGGACTCAGGTGCCATGACTGGCCTTCTTTCTCTTGTGGTGAACGGCAGCGACGGTTCGGCTGCCGAGCAGACCGAGCGAGCCGAAGCCCACTCACTGATGACCGATTGGTCATTAGTGAAGGTAGTGCTTCGGGCCCCTAATGTCCAGGTGGTCACTTAAAAAGTTTGCCGGCTCGGGGTAAATGGGGCGGACAGGCGTAAATAGGCAGGCAGATCACCCCGTGTCTAATGACCAATGGGTCAGCACATTGGTGACCTTGTGTACACTTACGGGATGGACACGCCACCCACGAACCCCGTCGACCAGGGCGCTGCTCCGGTCAAGAAGCGCAGGCGGGACCCGGAAGCAAGCCGGGCCGCGATCCTCGAAGCCGCCCGGGCCGCCTTCGCCGAGCGCGGCTACGCCAGGACGACCGTCCGCGACGTCGCGCGCCGAGCCGGAGTGACCCACGGCCTTGTCCTTCGGCACTTCACATCCAAGGAACAGTTGTTCCTCGCCGCGGTCCCCAGCCCCCGCACGCTCATGGCGGAAGTGGCCGGCGACCCCAAGACCTTGCCGACGCGCATCGCCCGGTCCTACGTCCGGCGCATGGCCGAGAGTGGAGGCAGCGACCCGTTCGTGGCCATGTTGCGTGCGGTGGCCTCGGAGGAGGAGACCGCCAAACGGTTGTTCACCGCGATGCAGCAGGAGAGTCTGGAGATGTACCGGCAGGTGATTCCCGGCCCCGAACTGGAGGAGCGTGTGGCGTCTGTGGGCGCCTATCTCATCGGGGTGACGTTCTCCCGGTACGTCTTCAGGAGCGGGCCGCTGGCCGAGATGTCGGACGAACAGCTCGTCCGGCACCTCATCCCCAACCTGCGCAGCGTCCTGCTGGACTGACGACGGGTACCGCCCTGAGCACCTTCGCGTCCGCGAGGAGGCCCGCGCGGCGGGGCTGCCGTCGTCACCGCGGTGGAGCTGTCCAAGCGCCTCACGGCCGCGAAGAAGGCCCCGGAACGGGCCTGGCTGGGCCGAGGTGTCGGCGGTGGTCCTGCAGCAGTCCCTGCGGGACCTGGACACCGCGTATCGGAACTTCTTGGACGGCTTGAAGGGGCAAGCGCCCGCGCGTGGGTGCTCCCCGCTTCGAGTTGAAGCGGGACAACCGGCAGGTGATCCGGTTCACCGCCAACGCCGCCTGGCGGATCACCCCGGGCGGAAAGCTGCGCCTGCCGAAGATCGGGGACGTCCCCGTCCGCTGGTCCCGCACGCTGCCCTCGATCCCGGCCACCGTGACCGTCGTCAAGGACGCGGCCGGCCGGTACTTCACGAGTTCCGTCGTCGAGACGGACGCCACCGAGGTTCTGCCTCAGACGACGCCCGAGATCGGTATCGACCTCCGGGCTCGGGCAATTCGCCGTCCTCTCCGACGGCACCAAGGTCGACAGCCCGCGTTGCCTGCGCCGGGCCAACAAGCGCCTGCGCAAGGCGCAGCGGGACCTCTCCCCAGGCGGAAGGGCTCCAGCAACCGGGACAAGGCCCGACTGAAGGTCGCCCGCGCACACGCGCGGGCCGCCGACGCGCGCCGCGAGTTGCACCACCAGCTCTCGACGAGGATCATCCGCGAGAACGAAGCGGTTGCCGTCGAGGACCTGGCGGTGAAAGGACTCGCGCCCACGCGGCTCGCGAAGTCCGTGCACGACGCCGGATGGTCGGCGTTCGTCGGAATGCCGGAGTACAAGGCCGCCCGGTACGGGCACACCTCCATCCGGATCGGCCGCTTCGAGCCCACCAGTCAGGTGTGCTCCGCGTGTGGCGTCAAGGACGGCCCCAAGCCCCACAGCGTCCGCGAGTGGACGTGCAAGGCATACGGGGCCGTCCTGGACCGGGACATCCACGCGGCGGTCAATGTCACCAAGGCCGCCGGACTGGCGGTGTCAGCCTGTGGAGCGCAGGTAAGACGGGCACCCGTGCCCCCACCGCGCAGCGAAGCAGGAACCCACCCGAAGCGACCCACACGGCTTGTGCAGGGGCAGGCGGGAATCCCGGGCCTTCAGTGCTCCGGCCGTAGATCGTTAGTGCCCTGGCCTTGGGCTGTCTGCCACTGGCGGAAACTCAGGTGGCCTCAGCGCACGATCTGGGTAGAGTCGGGCGATGCCCGAGCTGAAGCGGCTGCATGCCGGCCACGCCCCGGCGGTCCTGGCCTTCGAGCTGGCGAACCGTACCTACTTCGCTGCCTCCATCCCCGACCGCGGCGACGACTTCTTCGACCAGTTCACCGACCGGTACAACGCCTTGCTGGCCGAGCAGGAGGCCGGCATCTGCGCCTTCTACGTGCTCGTCGCCGAGGAAGGCTCGTTACTCGGCAGGTTCAACCTGTACGACTTGGAGGACGGCACTGCCAGACTCGGCTACCGGGTCGCGGAGCAGGTCGCCGGCCGCGGCGTGGCGACCACGACCGTCCGGGAGCTGTGCCGGAAGGCGACAGGGGTGCACGGCCTGCGCACACTGCGGGCGGCCACCTCCCACGACAACGCCGCGTCCCAGAAAGTCTTGACCAAGGCCGGGTTCGTCCCGGTTGGCCCTGCCACCCCGGCCGATCTCGGCGGCAAGTCAGGCACCTGGTACCAGCGCGACCTCCAGCCATAGAACTTGGTCTTGCTCGTGGGTCGGCTGCGGGAAGGCTGCGGCCACCGCTGATCACCGGTGTGGGAGATCAACGATCTTGCGGTGGCCGCAGGTCACAACGTAGACACTGCCCGCTGGCAGGAAGCGTTCGAGGGCCTGATGAGCCGGATAGCCGACCGGTTCGTCCGGGTCGAAACCCGGCGTCGGGTACGGGAGCTGGCGCTGGGGCTGCTGTCGGACCTGCCACGCGAAACTGCTGGAGCATCGCCGAGTGGGCCGGAGAGGCCACCCCGGACGGCATGCAGCACCTGCTCGGCCGGGCTCATGGGACGCCGACGCCGTGCGCGATGACGTGCGCGAGTACGTCCCGGAGCTTCTACACGACGAGGGCGCAGCGTTGGTGGTCGACGAGACCGGGGACGTGAGGAAGGGCACGCACACCGTCGGCGTCCAGCGCCAGTACACCGGCACCGCCGGGAGGATCGAAAACGCGCAAGTCGCTGTCACTCGTCTACGCGGGACTGCGCGGGCACGCGGCGGTGGACCGGGGGCTGTACATCCCGCACTCCTGGACGCGCGACCCAGATCGATGCCGAGCCGCGGGCCTGGACGAGGACACCGTCTTCGCGGCCAAGCCGGAGCCGGCCGCCCGCATGATCGGCCGATTTCTCGATGCCGGGCACCGCGCCGGCTGGGTCGCGGCAGACGAAGTCTACGGCGGCAACCCAAAGCTGCGCTCCGCGCTGGAAAAGTGCCAGGTCGGCTATGTGCTCGCCGTCGCCTGCTCACATGAAGCCACCACCGGCGCGGGGAAGTTCCGCGCGGATGCCCTGGCCGCGCAGGTGCCCAAACCGGCCTGGCAGAAGCTGTCGGCCGGGGCCGGTGCCAAGGGGCACCGCTTCTACGACTGGGTCGTCATCGACCTGGCCGAACCCCGGCCCGGCAGCCGCCAGCTGCTGATCCGCCGCAGCCGCACCACCGGTGAACTCGCCTACTACCGCTGCTTCTCACCCGCCCCCGTGCCCCTGACCGCCCTGGTCCGCGTCGCTGTATCAAGGTGGCGGGCGGAGGAGACCTTCCAGTCCGGAAAGGGCCTGGCCGGACTCGACGAGCACCAAGTCCGCCGCTACACCTTCTGGTCCCGCTGGGTCACCCTGACCATGCTCGCTCACGCCTTCCTCACCGATGTCCGCGCCGACGAACACGCCCGGCACCCCGCACCTGACGGGCTCATCCCGCTCACCCGCAACGAGATCCAGCGACGGTTCATCACCTTGGTCGTCCGGCCCGTGCGCGAGGTAGCCACCGGTTCGCCTGGCCCGCCTGGCGACGCCGCCACCAGGCCGGGCCCAAGCCAGCCATGACCGACGACAAGCCGCGAATCAGATATGAAGATCACGATCTACGGCTGGAGTACTCAGGCCCGGGAGGATGTCAAGGCTGGAGTATGGAAAACGTCCCGTCCTGTGCCGGCGTGAGTAGCCGCGGTCAGGAGATTCCGTATCAGCGCTGGATCGCGAGAGCTTCGCTCCCCAGGGACCTCAACGCCTGCATGGCCTCGCGCTCCATTCGTGAGACATCGCCGAGGATGGTGCCTGCCTGCACGAGGCACTGCGCATTGCCTGATTCACCGGCTTTCGTGATCAGTGCTGCGGCTTCTGTCCATAGGATGGCTGCCTCGGTGTACAGCCGGTAGCCGGTGCGCAGGTGGCTGCTGTCGAGCAGTTGAGTGCATTCGGCGAGGAAGTCACGGTAGAGGTTTCGGAACAGGGCGCCGCCGGTGCCGGCCTTCTCCATCAAGAGGGCGGCCTGCGGTAGGTCCCGCTGCGGGTTGTCGGTCCGTTGGAGCCATGTGCGCACCAGCTTGCCGGCCTTCTCGATGCCCCGGTGGCCGAGGTTGGCGATGGGCGGGTTGAGGAACGCGTCGGCGCAGGTGGTGATGGCGGGGATGATGTGGGCCTGTGGCGAGGGCACTTTGCCAGGAGCGGTGAGGGTGAAGGAGCGGTGCTTGGCAGCCATCGGGCCGCGCGCTGCCCTGGCCTGGGCGAGGCTGGTCAGGCTGGTGGATACCTTTCCGCCTTGCTGGTCGGTGTCCACCAGAAAGGCGTCGTGGTCGTCGTATCCGTACATGGCGACGACGTGACCGCCGAAGTGCACCTTCGACCCGAAGTAGTCCAGGTAGTAGCTGTCGAGCTGCAGTCCGACGGGGTGGCCGGCGCCGACGGGTGCCGCCACGTTCTCCCAGGCCCTGCGCGGGGAGGTGGTCTCCTGGACCACAAGCTCGAGCCCGAGTCGGCCGGCCAGGTTTCTGGTGAGGTCGAAGGGCTTGACCCGTCCCCCGAGGAAGGGGAAGCCCATGTTCTTGCTGTCCCAGTAGACGAAGGACAGACCGGAGCCGAGGCCGAAGAGCATGGGCTCGGACAGATCGAGTCCCTGGTGCCGCAGTAGCACCCCCAGAGCTGTCGTCTCGCAGTGCTGCGTACCGCGGGCCTCAATGGCGATTACCGTGGCCATGCCATGCCTTCCTGGACGGTGATGATGGGCGGTAGTTGTTCCTGCGTTCCGGACCGGGGCCTGTCTGCACCAATGATTCCGGAGGATTTGCGGGGTCAGAGCGGAGCGTGGTGATGCGCGTTCCGGTTCGGTGACGGGCCGGAAGCGCGGCGGGGTGGGTGTCTCTCACTCGGAGCTCCTGTGCCGGGCTGGAGGACCCGCAGGCCGGCTGGGGTTCCGCGTCATGTGGCAGGGCGGGAGCCGGGAGTGTGGCAAAAGGTGCGGCGGAAGACGTCGATGAAGGTGCTGGCGGATGACCAGCCGCATCGGTGGGCGACTGTGGTGACCGGAGTGTCGTCGGCCAGGAGGATAAACGGCGGCGGGGGTCTCGGTCGGTGTAGAGGGCAGTGAGGACCACTCCGGCGCCGGCTCCGCCTGCCGACCTCCGCTCTAGGCACGTGATGGCCAACTGGGTCATGGAACGGCCGGCATCGTCTTCGACCCGGGCGACGTCAGAGGCAGGCTGCGAGCGCAGGCGAGGCTGATGGGCGTGGCGAACCGCGCCAGCGACAAGCTCGCTGACGAAGCGGATCTCCTGGGGGCCCGAGCCCAAGTTCATCCGGAGCCTTTGCGGCCCTGCGGAATGTACGGCAGTGAGGTACAGCAACCGCCCCACGATCACCCGTCGTGTCGGACAGCTTTGCCGATTGCGGCACACCTTTGCCCAGGCGCGGGGAGTCCCTGTGGTCCAGTGGCCACTCCCCCAGGGGCTCTCGCCCGGCTGCGGGGACCGTAGGACCAGGCGGCTGGCGGTTGGTCAGGCCGGATTGGCGCGACCGCTCTGCGGATCCCGGTTTCAGCGGTGTGTGCCGTGTCACGCACCCCAAAAGCCACCTAAGTTGTCTGCATCACAGCGCAAATGTCCATTTAGCGTCCATGCTCGAAACGGATGTCGGGTCCCGAAGTAGGACTCAACGGCATCTACTTGGGCGCAGATCCCAAAGTGACCCATGGCACAGCACTCGTGAGTGCGTTCCCCCGGCTTCCCCTCGGAAGGTGCACCCTTATGGCCGCTTTTCTCTGTCCTCCCGCCGTGATACACGGCGAGCACGCCGTGAAGACCAGCCAGATCGTGTCAGAGGTGCGCGACCGGCACCCGCACGCGGCGTGGGCGCCCCGGATCGACGGCATCGCGGCCAGTACGGGCATCGAGACCCGCGGGTGGATGCTGCCGCTGGAGGCCGCCGTCGCGCCCGGCAACGGCAGTGGCCTGCGGGCTGTCGGCATCGAGCCGGCCCAAGAGGCGCTGGCGCGCGAAGGGTTCACCCAGCAGGACGTGGACCGCGTGATCGCCGCCCTCGAGACCATACCCGCGCCGCAGACCATCCAGGAGCGCACCGCGCCGGCCTGGGAGGCCGTGCAGTCCTACGCGGAGCGTGCGGCGCGCGGGGCCCTGCAGACTGCCGGGCTGGACGCCGCAGACGTCGACTGTCTGATTACCAGTCACTCCACCACACCCGCACTGCCGGGTCTGGACATAGCCCTGGCCAACAAGCTTCCGCTCCGCAACGATGTGACGCTGCTGCCGGCCACGCAGTGGGCCTGCATCGCGGGCACCCGCTCCCTGGCACTGGCGGCGGATCTCGTGGCCGCGGACCCCGACCGGGTGGTCCTGGTCGTCATCGCGGAGGCGCTCAGCACGACCTACCAGCCCGCAGACGACACCCTCGAGTCCCTGATCGTCCGGTTGCTGTTCGCGGACACCGCGGTCGCCGCGGTGGTCACCGGTCGCCCGAGGCGCGAGTCGGTGCTGCGGCTGGACGCTGCCTGGCACCACACCCTGCCCGGCACCCAGGACCTGCACCGCCTGGAGACACGGGCGGACGGCAACCACTTCGTGATGGACCGGCGCGGGCCGCGCGCCGTACAGGAGACGGTCACCGCGATGTGGGAGTGGCTGCGTGTCCGCTACCAGGACGACCCCAACTCCTGGCACCCCGACGTCCTGCTCGCGCACCCCGGGGGGACCCGGGTGCTGGAGTACATGGAGCAGACGATGCCCGACGCATGGCCGCCGGGGCTGCTGGACTACAGCCGGGACAGCTACACCAGCGGCAACCGCGGAGGCGCCGCCGTGTTCGACATCCTGCGGCGGGCCCATGACGCCGGGCAGCAGAAGCCCGGCAATCGCGCCGTTCTGTACGCGGCGGCACCCGGCCTCACCGCCACCGCCTTGGAAGGGGAGTGGCTGTAGAGCGAGGCCGCGCCACCCGTACCGGCAGATGGGCCGCCCCCATCATCGGTCACGCCGCCGCTACCGCGGAGGCGCCGCCCGCACCCTCGCCGCGCCCTGTACGCCGGCCCCGCCCCCGTACGCCGGCCGCGTCCTCGAGGCGTAGCAGCGTCATCTCGCGACTTCCGCCCAGACCACCTTGCCGGTGTCCGTCCACCGCACCCCCCACCGGGTGGTGAGTCTGTGCACGATGTGCAGGCCACGACCGCCGTCGTCGAGCAGGCCACCCCGCCGCAGGCGTGGCCTGCCGTTGCCGGTGTCGCCCACCTCGCACAAGAGGCCGTGACCCGCCCTGATCAGCCGGACCGTGATGGGGCCGGTGGCGAAGTTCACCGCGTTCGTGACCAGTTCGCTGACCAGCAGCAGCACCTTGTCCCGGGTGCCGTCCCTGGTGCGCCATTGCCCCAGCAGCGCGGAGACCTGCGCGCGGGCACGGGCCGGGGCGTCGTCGCGGGCGGGCAGCCGCCAGGTCGCGGTGTCCCCCTTGCGGTACCCGATCATCCGAGCGAGCAGCAGGGTCACATCGTCGCGCTGGCGCACCGGTGCCAGCGCGGAGACGACGTGGCGTGCGGCCTGCTGCAGGGTGTCCCAGGGGTGCACCGTGGACACTGCGTCCGCCAGCCTGCCGATGCCTTCGTCGATCGGCACGGCGGGATCCTCCACCAGGCCGTCGGTGTAGAGGGCGAGCAGGGAGCCCGGGGGTGCTCGGAACGTGAGCACGTCGAGCGGTTCCCGCAGGGCGAACTCGGCGCCCAGGCCGGGATGGGGCCGGACCGCGAGCGGGCCTGCGTGCCCGTCCGGGGAGACCAGGACCGGGGGGAGGTGGCCGGCGCTGGACAGTGTCACGTGGTGGCTGACCGGGTCGTAGAGGGCGATGCAGCAGGTCGACCCGAGGGCGCTGTAGCCGGCCGTCAGCCCGGACTCCGCGTCGTCCAGCAGCGTCACGGTCTTGTCCAGGTGCTCGAGTACCTCGTCGGGGGCGAGCCCTGCGGACAGGAGCGCGCGGGCCTCCATGCTCAGCTGGCCCATGGTTGCCGCAGCTCCCAGCCCGTGCCCGACGACGTCGCCGACCACCAGCGCGGTGCGGCCGTCCGGCAGCGGGAAGCTGTTCACCCAGTCGCCGCCGACGCCCGCGCTGTCGGGGGTGGCAGGGTGGTAGACGCTCGCGATCTCGATCGTGTCGCCGCCGGTCCGGGGCAGGAGCCGCCGCTGCAAGGCCAGTACCTGCGTGTGCTCGCGCTGGTGCTGACGGGCGAGGTCGACGTGGTGGGCGGTCCTGGCCACCAGTTCCTGCAGGTCGAGCAGCTCGCTGTCGCGGAAGGGGCAGTCCGCCCGCCGCCAGACCTCCGCCACTCCCAGTACGACGGGCGGCACGGCGTCCAGGACCAGCGGTATGCACGCCACAGCTGCCGACCGGTCACCAGGCACCAGGGCCCGCACGAGTCGTGGACTGCCGAGTACCCGTTCGACCACCTCCCGGTCTGGTATCACGATGGTCTGTGGGGCATCGTCCCGTAGTACCGCCTGCGCCAGCAGGCGACTGGCGTCGCTGGGAAGATCGTCGCCCGGAGTCACGTAGCCCTCGGGCCACGCCCGGTCCGGTACCAGGGCCGCCCGCCGGAGTCGAATGCGTCCCTGCGCCTGCCCGGTGACTCCCTCGCCCGTCCACACGGCGAAGTCGAGGTCGACGGCGGCGACGTCTCCCCAGGCCAACAGAGACTCCGCCAGCGACTGCGCGGTTTCGCCGATGTCCAGCGAGGTGCCGATCGCAGTCTCGGCGGCGTACAGGTGCAGCCTCCTGGCCATGGCGATCAGGGAGACTGTCAGGCCCTCCGCAGGCGCCGCGGCGGGCAGGATGCTCATCGAGACCACCAGCTCCGATCCGTCGCCGCGCCGCAGGCGCTGGATCCGGGCGACATGCGCCTCACCGGTCTCCACGACCTGCCGCAACCGCCGTGTGACCGTCGGTACGTCGCCGGGGGGCAGAAGATCGACGAACGGCCTCCCGGCCACGGCGTCCAGGCCCGCGAACACGGGGGCGTCCAGATTACAGCGGGTGACTGTCAGATCCCTGTCCAGGTTGACCGCGCCGAGGATCTGCTCCTGACGGCCGGCTGCCGGGTCGTCGGGTACGCGTTGGCGCACGGTGGGGCCCTGCGCGTCGGCAGGACTGGCGGCCGCGGCATCTCCGCCGGGCGGGATGTACCGCCCCAGGGCGCTGCTGACCATGTCGAACGCCGAAGGGGACGAGGGGTGGGGTGTGGAGTCCATGCGGCTCTCTCGGCAATCCCCGGCGCAGCGCCGGGGCCGTACTCGGACTCGTGCGACGGGGCCCCGGAGATCCCTGCCCGCACACCTCATTGAATAACAGCGGGGATCGCTTCGCCCACACCAGCGAATCCCGCGGTGAACGCGGACCGAAGTCTGGCTCGCGTACACCGGCACCCGACGACGGCGTCGGGCTGAGGGTCGATCGCCGTGGCAGCGCCGGTCAGGGTCAGGCCTTCCGCCAGGAACGCAGCCTCTCGGCGACGCCGTACGAGTCCAGCCGCAGCGCCCGGATGTCGTAGATCAGTTCCCGCCAGAGCTCGAACTTCGTGTCGACGCGTTCTCCGGAGGCCTCGAGGTAGGCGAGGGCGATGCCGTATCCGTACACCTCATTGCGCGCCGGGAGCGGGCGTAGCAGCACGCACTCCTCCAGCATGACCGCAGCCCGCCAGAAGGCGTCGGGATGGTGCTGATCGTGCCGGGGCGGGTCGACCCGGTGGCGCTGGGCCAGGCCGACGAGGATAGAGAAGTCGTTGACGGTCAGGTCGTCCCGGAGGATTTCTTCCTGGCGCTCGAGGAACCATCGGTAGTCGACGTACACGACGGGAGGCACAGGTCAGGCCGCCCGCGAGGTGTCGTGCGCGCCGGACGGCAGCCCGCCGAACTCGGCATCGAAGGCGTCCATGACGCCGGGCTCGCTGATCGCACGGCGGAACGCGGCGGTCGCCGTCTGCAGGGCCCGCTCCTGTTCCTTCTCCGCAGCCACCTTGGCAAGGTAGGCCTTCACCGACAGACCTTCGGCAGCGGCGAGGCCCTGCAGGGTGTCCCTGGTGCTCGTGTCGACCTTGACAGTGGTTTCAGCCATACCCGCAAGTATCCCGCACGGTATACGCGCCGCGCTACCCGCTTGTGAGTGCATGCGCCGCTTCCCTGCTCACGGGCGGCACCAAGAGATCACATCCAGGGTGCTACTCGTGCGCGCTGGGAGGTGCACTGAGAGGTACGGCCAGGGGGTGCGCGGCTTGTGCGTCTTCTTCGCGGTCGATCTTCCATACCTCTTACGCGCAGGCGGTCGAGGACACGGTGAAGGCAGCTCGCGCTGGAGATGCTCGACGAGTTCGCCGCCCTGCGATTAGGGCCCGCGGTGCTGGTCGCGGACACCCGCTACGGCGCGAACGCCGACTTCCGTCACGCGCTGGAGGAAGGGGGCCCCGCCTACGCCCGGCAGGTGAGGGCGAGCCGTACGAGGACCCCGCCGGCTGCCCGCCCTGCTCGCCACCGCCCGGGGCACCAGCACCCTGCGCGACCTGCTGTCCGAGCCGTACGCCCATGATCGGGATCTGCTGGGCACGGCGGCAGTCGCCGACCTGCACGCATTGACGCAGGCGCATCTGGGGGGCGGGCGCGAGCCTGGGCGGCGCTCGATGCCCTGCTGCCCGAACACAAGGGAACCGTCGCGGAGCTGATCGCCGAGGCGGGGAGGGCCGCGCGCGAGATCGCCACTGAGACCGAACCGCCGGCCGCCGTGACGCCGCCCCGGCCGACCCCGAGCCGGCGTGAGCGGGCGCAGGCCGGCACGGCGCTCAACGCGCCGCCACCCGGACACCGCGAAACGGTCATGGAGCCGACCGCCGACGAGGACAGGGCCACGGCTGAGACCGTCGCCGAACCCCAACCGCCGGCCTCAACACCCCCACCGCCACCCGCCGCACCGACGCGCCACCCCAGACCGCCGAAGCTCACGCGATCCTCACGGACCTCATCCACACCACACTCGGCACCAACCCGGCAGCCTGGCACGGAGTCGCTGAATGGAATCCACTCACAACAGTGGAAGCGCTGCTCACCGACAGGACACGCTGACCGACCACACCGGACCGTCGGACGTTCTCACGGTATGGGTCTTCACGAGCGCAAGGGCATCTTCGACGAGTGCACGGCATCTGAACTGCGAAGACATGGGCCTGCTAGGCTATGCAGATCTTCTGCCAACTAGACTATACTGACTGCACGGAACAATGAGGACATGATCGATCGGCATTCGGCACCGTGAGGCAGGCGCGTCGATGCGGACACATCCTTGTCTTGCTCGCAGCAGGCACCGACTCTTTGCTCCGACCTGCACGACTTGGGAGGGCCTACGTGATGTCGAAACGCACAGATGCCCAAGCTGACTCGATGTCGGCCGCGCCGCTCCTGGAGGATGACTTCGGGTTCGCAATTGGAGTGATCTTTCGTGCCTACGCAAGGGCGGTTGAGGCAGCTGTCACAGACCTCCCCGGGGGACCCCGCGGCTACTTCATCCTCGCGGCCGCAGTGCGGGGCGAGGCTGGGAGCCAGCGGTTTCTCGCTGACAGGCTAGGCGTCGATCGGACCATGATGACGTACTTGCTGGATGATCTGGAAGAAGCTGGCTTGGTGGAACGCAAGCCGGATCCAGCAGATCGCAGGAGTCGGCAGATCATCGCCACCTCGCGCGGAGAAGAGCTGTGGACAGCACTGCATGCCGAGGTCGACCTCATCGACCGGCAACTTCTGACTGTCCTGCCTGAGGAGTCGCAGAGCGCGTTCCGCGAGATGCTGTACTCGATCGCGCGCAAGGTGAGTGAGAACGAACAGCAGGTTTCCGCCAACTGTGTGGCAGAAGCCAAGGCCCAGAAGCCCGAGCGTGTCAGCCGCCGCAGACGAGCGCGCCCCAACATTTGACTCGTCCTGGCAACGACTCAGCAGCGTAGCGTCGAGCAACCGGCGACCGGTGCAAAGAACCGGGGCCATTGGGCCTCAAGCACACCGGCGCTCACGCAGTCCCAGAGACGAGGCGGCAGCTCCTACGTCTATGCGATGGCTGAGCCAACACGGTGATCGACACCCGCCGGTGATCCCCTCGCCGGACGGCGAAGCCACCCTTTTCCGCTGCGTTGGCGCTCGTCCGCACCACAGCTCATCGCTTCAGGGTGCGGGTCACCTGGTGGTGCGCCGGCTGCCCGCACCTCATGAACCCAGGGCACGTCAAACGCTGATGGCGCGCGGCTCCAGGTAAGCCTCCAGACCATACGTCCTGCGCCTGGAGACCGTATTGGGTGTCATTGACGATGCGCACCGCCTCGTCGTGGGATAACGACGAGCGCGGGGTCGAAGATCTCCTCGCGTGCGATACGCATTTCGTTGGTGACGCCAGTGAAAATGGTGTGGCCGAACCAGCCCTTGTCCACACCTTTTGGCCGCCCCTCTCCCCCGGTCAGGACCTGGGCGCCTTCCTCCAATCCCAGCCGGATGTAGCTCTGCACGCGGTCGAACTGCTGTTGACTGACCACCAGTCCGACGCCCGTTGCCGGGTCCTGCGGGTCGCCGACCTGGAAGGCGGGCATGGCCGACTCGATGGCCTGCAGCACCTCGTCGAGCTTGTGGCGCGGAGCGAGGATGCGGTTGCCCAGGAAACACGTCTGACCGTTGTCCAGAAAGTTCGAGGCGAGTGCTGCAGGAACCGCCGTCGCCAGGTCGGCGTCGTCGAGCAGGATCGTGGGGCCCTGCCGCCAAGTTCGAGGTGAGGCGCTTGAAGGTGTCGGCGGCGTTGCGCATGATCTGCAGTCCGACCACGGTGGAACAGTGAAGCCGACCTTGCCCACGTCACGGGGTGAGGTCAGAGCGTAACCGGCCACCGAGCCGCGTCCCGTGATGACGTTGATCACGCCGGACGGGACATTCGCTGATCGACCGTCTCGAACACGACCTGTGTCTGAAGTCGCTGAGTTGCTGGGCTTCACCACGATGGTGACGCCGGCAGCGATGGCGCTTGCGACCTCCTGCGGGATGAAGACAACACTGCGATTCCAGGAGTGATCACTGCGGCGACGCCCGGCGGCTCCATGACAATCGCGCCTGCGCCTCGAGTCTCGGTGAACTCATAGGACTCCAGGAGCGCCGCGGCCCCTCGAACATTTCGGGGGCAAACGGAATCAGCCCCTCGGTGATGCCGCGTATGACGCAGTACTCCGCGGCCATGGCCACCTTGGAAGTCGTTGGTCGAGGATGGCTATCGCTCCGCCTCGCTGGTCTTGGAGCAGTCCACGAAGGCGCGCACCGACCACCTCATCAGCCACACCGCCCCCCACCTAGTGTGTTGATTCACAGATGGTCGTCGTAACAGACCAATGCGCGTTACATTGGCTGCAACGCAGATCATCTGTACTGTGGACGGTCTTCCATGCCCGACTACGGTCACGAGCTCATGCTCGGAACCTTCATCACCCCAACCGCGCACGATCCCGGTCGCGTGGTGCAGCTGGCGGAACTGACGGAGGCCGCCAACCTCGACATCGCCACCTTCCAAGATCATCCCTACAACTCAGACTTCCTGGACACGTACACGCTCCTCACCTGGGTGGCGGCGAAGACCAGCAAGCTCCGTGTGTCGGCCAACGTCACGAACCTGCCGCTGCGGCCGCCGGCGATGCTCGCCCGCGCCGCAGCGAGCCTCGACCTCCTTTCTGGCGGACGCTTCGAACTGGGTCTCGGCGCTGGCGCCTTCCCCAAAGCCGTACATGGGATGGGAGGGCGCGATCTCACACCGGGACAGGGCGTGAAAGCCCTGGAAGAGGCGCTCGGCATCATCCGGAGTGTCTGGAACGCCGAAGAGTTCGGGCCGCTCCAGCATGAGGGCGAGTACTACTCGGTGCCCGCCATGAAGCGAGGCCCAAAACCAGCTCACGACATCGGCATCTGGCTGGGCGCCTACAAGCCGCAGATGCTGCGTCTCACTGCCCGCAAGGCCGATGGGTGGCTGCCGACACTGCAATACCTCCAGACACCGGGCATGGCCGAGGCGATCAAAATCATCGACGATGCGGCGCTGGACTCCGGCCGCGCCCCCGGCGATATCCGACGTCTGCTCAACCTCTTCAATGTCGGCTTCTCTTCAACCCAGCGCGGCTACCTGCAGGGTCCCGTGAAGCAGTGGGTGGAAGAGTTGCTCCCGCTGGTCCTCGAACACGGATTCTCGGCGTTCCTGATCGGACAGGACGACCCCAACGTCGTCCGTACCTTCGGTGAGGAAGTGGGTCCCGCCCTCCGAGAGGAAGTCGCACGCGAGCGGAAGGCAGCCGGCACGACGACGGGGCCGACCCGTTCGGCGGTCGTGCTGAGCAAGCGCCATGCGACGATCGACTACGACGCCCTGCCCGACTCACTGGCGAAGAAGGCCGTGGAACCCGGCGACCGGACGTACGAGGACGTTCGCCACTCCTACTCCTGGAGCGGCTCGCCCGCCCTGGTCATTCGATGCGAGAACGCGGACGATGTGGTGGCGGCCCTCGCCTACGCGCGCAGCCAGGACGTCGACATCTCGATACGCAGCGGTGGCCACGGACTGAGCGGCCGGTCCACGAACGACGGCGGCATCATCCTCGACCTCTCACAGATGAATTCGATCGAGGTGCTGGACGAGGCCACGGGGCGCATCCGGGTCGAACCCGGTGCGCGCTGGGGGCACGTCGCGCAGGCGCTGGCTCCCTACGGTCTCGCCATGAGCTCGGGCGACTACGGAGACGTGGGTGTGGGCGGTCTCGCCACCACGGGCGGCATTGGATACCTGGCGCGCAAGCACGGCCTGACAATCGACCACATCACGGCCGCCGAGATCGTGGTCGCCGATGGACGCAAGCTCCGGGTCGATGCCACACACCATCCAGACCTGTTCTGGGCACTGCGCGGGGCAGGAGCAAACTTCGGCATCGTGACGGCATTCGAACTCGATGCCTACCCGGTCGATAACGTGGCCTACGCAACGATCACAGTGGACGCCACCGAGACCGCAGACTTCCTCGTCAAGTGGGGGTGCCTGGTAGAAGACGCTCCGCGTGAGATATCGAGCTTCATGTCGCTCTTCCCCGCACGCAGGGGAGGACCGGTGAGCGCCCAGATCACCCTGGTGTACGCCGGAGACGATGTGGAAGCGGCGCAAGAAGCGCTGACCCCCTTCCTCACGGCCGGCCCGGTCATCCATCAGCAGGCACAGCTTGCACCCTACTACGCGATCGTCGCGCCACCTGAGAATCAGCACAGAGGGCAAGGGCTTTCGGATTCACGCAGCGGGATGCTCGAGCACCTGAGCAGGGAAGTCGCCGAAGTCATTGAAAGGATGATCAAATCTGGCGACATCATGGTCATGCAGTTCCGGTCGATGGGAGGTGCAGTGCATGACATCCCGCGGGACAGCATGGCCTGGTCACACCGCACGCAGAACTTCTCTGTGCTCGCCGCGTCGGCCCCGAGTCAGGTACCCCGCCTCAATGGCCACTGGGACAGGCTCTATCCGCTGCTGAACGGCATGTACCTGAGCTTTGAGACGAGTACCGATCCAGCGCGACTGCTCGACGCGTTCCCCGAGCCTGTTCTCGAACGCCTTCGTCGGTTGAAGGCCAAGTGGGATCCGGACGAAGTGTTCAACCGCAACTTCAACATCCCGCCGGCACCATGACCGGATGGCTCGGCTTTACGCCCTGATGGGCAGACCTGGCTTCTGGAAACCACCGCGTTTCCGGAGGCCAGTTGCGAGGGGCCGGCCGATACTCCTACCGGCGGGGAATAAACGACAGCACCTCCCCCGTCATTTGCGGTGGCTCGGCAGCGATCTCCCGGCAAGGGCCGCCAGCCCGGAGCTGAGCTGACATGTGAAACAGAAGCGGCGGGCCCGACTGGACGGGGGGCTCATCCGAGCCCGCCTGCGACCACCGTAGCCACAGTCGTGCGAGGCCACGCTCCGGTGGCGTAAAGAAGGGACAGTCCTGTCAGTCCTACGGCTACGCCAACGCCGACGCCGGTATGTGTCTTCGGCGGTGCCGCCATGACCGGGCGCAGGTTGGGCTGTGCTTCATGAGCTCCACGAGCATCGTGACGGTTGCTGCCCTGGCAGCGGATGATGTTGCAGTGCTTCAGGAGTTGTCGCCATCGGGGGTCAGATGACCATCGTCGAGCCGGGATACTTCCGGGCCGATCTCCTGGACGCGCCAACCTCAACGTCGTTTACGAGGCCACATCGGGCGCCGTTCATGGAGCCGTAGCGGGTGTCAACCATTCCCAGCCTGGGGATCCGGTGAAGGGCGCGGCGGCGGTCCTCGGGAGCAGCGTTGTTCACCGACTTCTCCCTGCTGCCGCCGGGACAGCGTAACCACCTATGGTTGACGTTCCTCGACCCGCAGATTCGCGGCATGTACGACGACTGCGCAGGGTGGCGCGCGAATGCGTCGCGTATCTACGCATGGACGCCGCACGCTATCCGGACGGCCCTGAACTCGCGCAGCTCATCGGAGAGTTGTTCTTGCGAGACCACGACTTCAGCTCCTGGTGGGCCGACCATCGCGTGCGGGCTCAGCGGCAGGGGCGCACGGAGACTCCAGCACCAAGGGGCGGGTGAACTCGATCTGGACTTCCAGGTGCTGGACGTCCGGGGCAGGACCGATCAGTCCCCTCTGGTCTCCACCGCTGAGCCTGGCATGAGCCCTGCCGAGGGCCAGGGCTGTTCCGTTGTCCCGTAAGAACTGGTGAGTTGTGTGGTGGGGGGCTCCCGCCCCACCAACTGGGCCCAGCCGATACCCGGAAGACTGTACGCCACGACCTGTGGCAGCCTGCCGTCATGCCAGCAGAGCTGAGAGAACATGCAGGCCGTCACTACGCCGTCCAGTTCCACTACGCGTTGCCAGACGACTCCTGGGCTGTGGAGCTGAGCGAGGCTGTGCCGGCACCAGCCGCGTGGGCTGAGATCCCCAACGCGGAGACGCATCTGCCTGGGGCCGCCTTCCTGGTGGCGTTCGTCCCCGACGAGGACCCGGGTCTGGAGCCGACGGTCCACATCCATAGCCATGACGAGCACGTCATCCCCTACGAAATCATGCACTGGTTCATGGAACTGGTAGCTGACCAGGTATATCGCTGCCGCATCGCGTTCGAGCAGGGTGAACCTGCGGCAGTGGAATGATCACGCCGTGGCTGATGTGATCACGGCGTCGGAGCCGTCCTGCGCAGCCCCGTTCAGCGGGCTGAGTCCGCGACAGTTCGGGAAGTTCGTGACAGCGTTGTGGCGGAAGGGCGCTGACCCGATGCGCAAGGGTCGGCCATGGGGATTGCCACTGGAAGATCGGGTTCTGCTGGGGGCCGCGTACTGGCGGACGAACCTCACGCTGCGGCAACTCGCTCCGCTGTTCGGGATCGCCAAGCGGCCGACCGCGTCATCGCCCACCTCGGGCCGTCGCTCGCGCTCCAGCCCCGCAAACGATTCCGCAAGGCGCCGTCCTGATCGTGGACGGCACCCAGATGCCCACCCGCGGCCACACGGTCGCCGAGCAGTCGAAGAACTACCGGTACTCGGCCGACCATCAGGTGGTCATCGACGTCGGCACCCGTCTCGTCGTCGCCGTCGGCCGACCGCTGCCCGGCAACCGCAACGGTTGCAAGGCGTGGGAGCTGTCCGTCGCGAAGGCCGCCGTCGGCAGGACAACCGTGATCGCGGACGGCGGCTATCGGGGCATCGGCCTGGTCATCCCGCTACCGCCACTATGATTCGTGTCCCTGTGGTCGTGTTCGAGTGCACGGGCGCGCTGTGCCTTCGGGTACGGGTGGGTGCCGACCTCGATTTATCGTTTGGCTGTCGCCTCCAGGCCAAGGGGACGCACCCTCAGGGCCCGCGCCGGTGTGGTCTGCGAAAACTCCGGCTCCACCGTCTGGACGACATAATTCTTCCCGCGGAGGCCCTATGCGCCGCTACTGGTACGCGCGCATAGGGTACGGCTCCACACCACGCGCCGGCGCGGATGGGAAGCAGCGCCGCCTGCCGCAGTGGCCAGGGCACGACGCCCCGAACCTTGGTTACACCATGAGACTCACCGGTTCGTTGATGGCCAGCAGCATCTTCCCGTAGGCCTCGTAGCCGACGGTCGGCACCAGGCCTGCGTGACGAGCTGCGACATTGGCGTCACGCCAGATGCGCTGAAGCGGGTTGGCTTCCGCGAAAGAGCTAGCGCCATGCACGTTCAGGAGGGTGTTGATGGCGTTGAGCACCTGCTGGGCCGCGTAGCCGGCCTGGGCCCGGACCTGGGTGCGTTGGCCGTAGTCCATGTCGCCCCGGTCGATCTGGTTCACGGCGTCAAGAACATGCAGCCGTGCCGTTCGCAGGCTCAGTGCTGCTTCGGCGAGCTGAATCTGCACGCCGACGGAGTCGGCCTGCCTGCCGTGAACGGTGAACGACAGGGGCTTGTCCTCCGCCGATGCCGTCACCATGTCGAGAGCGGCCTTACCGAGTCCCAGCAATGGCCCGGTCAGGCAGAGGAGCAGCATCGATCCGAAAGGCAAGGTGTAGAGGAACTCTTCCTCTCGGTTCGAACGGGGGTAGGTGCCCTGCGCAGCGGCGGGCACGGAGAGCACGCGATGGTCAGGCACCATGATGTCTCGACCGATCAGCGTGTTGCTGGCGGTCCCCCTCATGCCTGCGGTGTACCAGGTGTCTTCGAGCAGGAGCTCGGAGGCGGGTATGAGGACCAGCGCCTGGTCGACGACCGCGCCGTTTTCGTCTTGCAGCAGTGCGCCCACAGCAGCCCACGTGGCGTAGGGCGCGCCGGAGTTGTATGACCACTTCCCGGTGACCATCCAGCCGCCGGGGACCCGTCGGCCCATTCCGGTCGGAGCGGCGACGCCCGTCACTCGAGCATCGGGGTCAGCTCCGAATACCTCCTCCTGGGCCTCGTCAGGGAAGAGACTGGCCAGCCAGTTGGTCACCGTCACGATCATGGCAGTCCAGGCGGTCGCCCCATCCGCCTCTCCGAGCGCTTCGGAGACTTCCGTCAGGGTCCGAAGATCCGTCTCGTATCCGCCGAAGCGCTTCGGGGTCAGCATCCGGAAGATTCCTGCCTCGGTGAGCGCGTCAACGACTTCCGCAGGAACTGCCCGCTCTGCTTCTCCGCGCTGCGCGTGTGTCCGCAGCAGTGGCTGCAGCGCGCGGGCACGCTCAATGATTTCTTCCCTCGAGCTGATCTCCTGCTGCAGGCTTTCCATGTCATTCTGTGCGCGGCTGAGTGCCACCACTGTCTCCCTGTGATTTCTCTCGCTGAACAGACGTGAATATGCGGGTGTCCGTATGGGACCAGGTTGCGAACGGAGGGCTCTAGTCGTGGGGCACCAGCGCAATGTGGGACAGCAGACCCGCAAGGTCTTCAGGCATGGACAAGAAAGGTGAGTGGGCGCTCTCCATGGAGTGGACATCGTCAGCCCGCACCGCCAGGTTCCTCTGAAGGTGTGCCGGAAGGGCCTGGTCTTGCTCGCAGATGATGTACGTCGACGGAATGCTGTGCCAGCCCGCCACAGTCACGGTGTCCGTGAATGCCTTCGTGCTCTGAGGCACCAGTCGAGCAATGGCCTCTGCGGCCTCCGCAGGCGGGACGTCGGCGTAGAAGACTTTCCGCGGGTCGTCGGGAACCGCCTCGAACTCCTGCGTCTCGGGCGGCACCGGAGCGCCGTAGAAGCCCATGAGGCTTTCGCCGATGTCGAGCTGGAAGGCCGCGAGGTACGCCACCCGCGAAACGTTGGGCATGTCGGCGATGGCCTGGGTGACCGGGATGCCGCCGTATGAATGGGCGACTACGACGACCGGACCATCCATCGAGGCGAGAACATCCCTGACAGCGCTGGTGTCTTCGGCGATTCCACTGCGTCCGCCTGCGCTGGGGAGGTCGAGGGTGCGGGTACGGATGTCACGGGCTTCCAGAGCCGCCTGCAACTCGCTCCAGCACCATCCTCCGTGCCAGGCACCGTGGACAAGCAACAGCGTGGGGCGGGCTACTGAATGTGGGGCCACAGGAACTTCACTTTCATGATCATCGTCGAGGCGCCCGAAGGCGCAACGTGAGCCTAAGCGGCATCGGACATGTTGTCCAACACTCTGTCCTGGGACGTCTTCCGGGCCTGGACATGCGCTCGAATGACCAGGTGGCCATGCGGCACGGCCGCCCGCCCCCCTGCCATGAACAAGCAACAGGCAGCGGCACCCGCCGGCTCCCCGACGCACGGATACCACTCCCTGCGCGGGACAGCAGCGCCTCGTCCCTGGCCGCGCGCTCCACCGCGCGGCCACCGGCGAGGCACCTCACCGCTGCTGGCGCGAGCGCTCGCATTGCCGGTTGCCCACATCAGGCAAGGGGACCCCGGCACAGTCATGCAGATCGCGTCCGCCGCCTGCGTGAGGCAGGCACGACAGACGAGCAGCTTGCCCGGCTGAGAACTCAGTCGGTCTGGATCTGGGGGCCCGGACTCCAGAAGAGACTGCGCTGTCGATCGTCGCTGAACTCGTCGCCGGCCGCGGAGGAGCACGGGTTTTGATGGGCGATCAGGCAGACGGCGAGTCTCCAGAAAGGCTTCGTGGATGTCGTCGCGCCTCTCCCAGCGGATCCGTCGGCGGCGGAAGCCGTGGAGCCAGGAGATGGAGCGCTCGACGACCCGGCGGAGGGTGCCCAGGCCGGTGCGGTGAGGTTGTCCTCGTTCGGCGATCGCGGGCCGGATGCCGCGTTGCTGCCTGTTGTTCCATCACATCCCACCCTCTATCGCGGATGGCCTTCCCACCCGCGCTGCTCGGGAAGCCGACCCCGTAGATGCATGCCCGACGTGGGGGTTGCCTGACGCGCTCATCGCGGGAGGGTCGTAGGTCCTCGACGGTCAGCGGCCGCTGCACGTGCAGGAACGGGCGTCGTCGATCCGGTGCTCGTGGCGCAGTCGGAGCGTGCAGCCGGAGCGTAGTGGCGTGCTTGCGACGATCAGGTTGTTGCTCAGGGTGTAATCCGGTCGAGCCCAGAGGATGTCGGGCACCTGCTGCGCAGTGGACATGGACTCCTTCATGGGCTCAACGGGTCTCCGCCGCAAGGTCATTGATCATCAGTGGGTTGGCACAGCCCTGTGGGGCCTTGTGTGCGCGGTAGGGGCCGTTGACCGGAAGCACTCAGTGTGATTCGTCCCTTTGGGGCGGCGGCGCCTGGCCGATCGGTCGCCGCGTCAGTGTGAAGCTTCTGTCAGGTGCCCCGTAGGCCAAGGATCGGTCTGTCCGCCCGAAGACAGTCGGACTGCCGTCGTAGACGCCGACATGGCGGCTCGCCGCCCTTCACTGGACGGGCGCGCTCGCGCGCCGGAGCTCTCGTTCGGCACGTCGACGGTGTCGACGAGAACACCGGCACCACAGCACGTCAGGCGCCATGAGCGGTCAGTGGTGGACAGCTCAAGGGGCTCGGCGCGTCCTCTCCGCCGCTCCTGCCGTTGCCGCGCGCAGGCGAGACACGGCACGGACGAGCGGGATATCCCGAACAGACACGGGACCTCGGGCAGCGGGGAGAGGCTTCCGAGGTCCATGAGCGCCGTTCGGCCCACCCGTGCCGGCCGCGAGGTGGCTACGACTGACCCACGACGCCTGCTTACCCGTCGTCATGGCGCCCGGAACGGGCGTGCTCGTGGGACGGCGCGGCCGCGTGTGCGGTCAGCGCGGGCGGCGCGGGGTGCCCCGCCTACACGACGGCCACGCTGGCCGGCTTCCGGAGGCGCCGGAGCCCTCCGCCGGGTTTTCCCCAGCCTTCCCCCGGCCTCGGCCGCCTTGTGAGGAGCCTCACCGCAGGCACGAACAAACCTGAGGGGGCCCTCAGGTAATCTGACGGAGCCAGAACATGAGGAGCCCCTCACGTTTCAGGACATCCAAAGGAGAAGACGATGAAGACAGTCATCAGGCGAGTTTCGATCGCTGTTGCTTCCGTGGCGATCGCGGGCGGAGCGGTCCTCGGTGCCGGAGGCACCGCGTCGGCGGTAACTTCGCAGTTCGCCGGGCAGGCCCCGTCCTCGTCCATCGACGACGAGCCCCGCGGCGGCCACGGGGACGACCGCCACAAGAGCTACGACCGCGGGTCCCGCGAAGAACGGGACGACGGCCGGGAAGGACGCCGCGACCGGTACTCGAACGACGACCACCGTGACCACCACCGGACCTGGCGCTACGACAGCGACCACCGTGGCCACGAGGACGGCCGGCATCACACGGCGCAGTACCGCTGGGACGGTCACCGCCTGTACCGCTTGCTGGACGGCAGGTGGATCGATGTGACGCCGTACCGTCACGGCGCGGTGGACCACTGGTACGTGGACCAGCTGCTCGCCTTCGACCGCTGACGCGGTCACGCGGCGGACCTCGCTCGCGCGATGCGGTATGGAGGCACAGCCGATTCGAGTTGCGCCTCCGTACCGCCGCTGGATGACAGTCGAGATGGGTGCGGGAATCGAACGGCCACAGTGCAGTTCTCCCGGCCTCCCCTCTCACGCCAGGACATCGGAGTGAAGAATGAAAGACTCAACCAGGATCGTAGAACTCGACCTGCCTGTAAGGCTTGTTGGGCCTTCTGCCAGTCTATATATGCGGCTGCATTACACGGCCGACGATCCCTATGCCCTCCGTGCCGCCTTCCACGCCGAGGGCCATGACACGACGGTGGAGTGGGTCTTCGGCCGTGAGGTGCTCGCCGAGGGCCTGACGCGCCACGCCGGCCACGGCGACGTCCGTGTGTGGCCGGTCATGGGCCGCGGGCGGGATGTGCTGCGCATCGGCCTCAGTTCGAATGCCGGCTCGGCCCTGCTCGAGGCGTCCCTGCAGGATATGAAGTCCTTTTTGCGTCAGACGCAGTCCCTGGTGCCGCTTGGAGCCGAGTCCGAACAGCTCGACATAGACACCGAGCTGGCGCACTTCCTGGCGGAGAGCTGAACCCCGGGCCTTCCGCGTCGTCACCGGCGGACGGTGGGCCCGACCGGGGCCGGTGGCACGAAAGCTCCCTGGACGGCCATCGTTGTGCCGCACCCCCGTGGACCACCGCCCGTGGAGGTCACGCACATTCGGCCGCGGCGCCGAGCCCGGTCCCGGCCCTTTCGCGTGCCCACTCAGGTGTCGTCTTCTCCGCACTCGAGCGCGGCGATGGTCTGATCGACCTGCTCGGGGCTCAGCGGGGGTTCGGGCAACTCGTGGGCGCACTCGGCGCGGAATGCGTCGAGCATCAAGTAGAGGTGGCGTCGCCAGGCGCTGGGCGCGACCGTGCGAGTCGCCTGGATGATGCCTTCCAGTGACCACGCGACGAAGGCGATGTCCTCCCGCGTGACGTCGGCGCGTACGACACCCTGCTGCTGAGCCTTGTGAAGAATGCTGGTGCCCAGGTCCTTGACGCGTTCACTCATCTGTCCGCTCACGGTGTGCGCCGGTAGCCGGGCGGCAGCCAAGGCGTTGAAAGCCCGGTCACAGGCCTGCAATTCGCAGAAGCGCTCCAAGAAGGTGCAGAAGCCCTGCCAGGCGTCGTCCATGGCAGCCGACTCTTCCGCGGCGTCCAGCAGGTAGGTGAACTTCTCTGCGAAGAGCTCCTCGACCAGAGCGAGCCGGTTCGGAAAATGCCGGTAGAGCGTGCCGATCGCAACGCCGGCCTGGCGAGCGATCCCCTCCAGAGATGCCTCGAGCCCTTGCTCCGCGAAAGCCACGCGTCCGGCCGCCAGGATCGCTTCGCGGTTGCGCAGCGCGTCACGGCGTCGCGGTCTGGCCGGAGCCTCTTGCGCACGAGGCACGGTTCGCTCGGTCATCGACCCACCTTAACATGAGGCACCCCTCCACATCAGATGCCGGGGATCACCCGGCCTTCCGTCTCACCACCGGGCAGGCTGCTGAGCGGTGCCCGAGCCCGAAGGGTGATGCAAGGAACGAGCGGGAGCCCCGGACGACCAGTGCGGGCGCGGACTGCGGCACCGATCACCCCGACTCACTCGGGCGTCGACGGCATGTGACCGCCATCACCCGGGCCACCAGGCCACACGACCCGGGCCACACGACCCGGGCCGCAGGGGCATGCGCCGAGGCCGAGCACGCGGGCGCGTCTTCGCTTCGGCTCCACGAGTCGAGCGGCTGTCGGCGCTCGTGAACATCATGGTGCCGGGGCACCCCGCTGGCGTCCGGCACGCGGATACTGTCGGGGCGCCAGCCATGAGGCGGTGAGCGGCGTGGACTGGACGGTGGGGGCGGGCCGCGGCGCCGGACTGCTGGTCGCGGTGGTGACCGCACCGGTCGGCGTGTCCGGGCGGTGTTCCTACTTCCGGTCCACCTGAGCGTCTTCGGTGTGCCGAGCCGGCGATCACGCCGACGAACCTGCTCTTCAATGAGGTGCCCGGGCCGGGCGCCCTTGGGCGGTACCGCCGCGACGGCGCTCAGCGCGGCGACCTGGCCCGGCGCCTGGTCGTCGGCGCCCTGCCGGGTGTGGTCGTCGGCGCCGCGATCCCCGTATACGCCCTCCCCGGGACGGGCGTCTTGCAGCTGCTGATCGCCGCCCTCCTCCTGCCGCTCGGGCTGTGGCTCTGCGCCCGCACCCCGGCCTCGGTCCGCCACCGATCGGTCGCGGCCGCCGAACCGTCCGCGATCGCGCTCACCACCCGCGCGGTGTCGGTGGTAGTGGCCGGTGGGATCTACGGCATCGGCGGCACGCTCGCTGCTCGGCCCGATCCTCGCCGCGCGCGGCCTGCCCATGGCCCGGGTGGCGTCGGCCGCGCTCGCCGCGACGTTCGCCACCTCCGTCGTCGGCACCGCGGCGTACGCGGTGCTGTCGCTGGTCGGCTCCGGCGACGTCGCACCTGACTGGTGGCTCGGGATCGCTTGTGGGCTGGGCTGGCTGGCCGGCGGACATCTCGGCGCCCGCCTCCACCCACGCGTGCGCAACGGGCCCTGCGTCTGCTGCTCGGCGTACCCGCCACAGCTCTCGGCGCCCTGTATGCCGTCCGGACCCTGATGTGAGGTCCGATTCTGGCACCGACACGCACCACAGTGGCAGGCGCCGATCGCCGGGCACCGAGTGCGCGACTGTCCTGGTCCCAGCACCACTGCGCGCAATCACTCGCGACCGCCCAGTGGTGGCATCCTCTCCTAGCAGGGCCGAAGCTCACGGACTACGCCGTGTTCGTCGTGGTGACGTGCTTCCAGGCACCGCGCACACCGCCTACGCGGCGTGGCGTCGTCAAGGAGCTCGAGGCCGCGGGCCTCATCGAGCGTATCGCCATCCCGACGACGCCCGTACGAATCCACTATCGACTGGCACCGGACGGCCAAGCACTGGTGGAGGCGCTGATGCCGCTTGCACGGTGGAGCATGAGACGTTCCGGCTCCCGGGGCACGGGAATGGCTTCCGGCCGCTTGACGGCTGCTTGCCTGCTCCAGCCCGGTTGGGGCCGGCGGGCCTCAGGCCGTGCTATTTGGCGCGGCGCAGGAGGTCAGTGGCAGGAAGGGGCGTATCGTCCGCAGGTGGGTCGACACGGTGCGGCTCCGGACCACGGCGTCACCATGGAAGCGAGGGTCGGCGCAAATCCACGGACGCGAACGAGCGGTCTGCGCCCGGGAAGACGGTCAAGGGCGAAGTTGCAGGGTGCGGAGTGATGGTAGCGGCCTGGCCGGGTCGGTGCTGTCGGGGCACCCTCAGCGCATCCTTCAGGCGCTCGCTCCCCGGCCGAGCGCGGACCGGCCTGCACAGCACTGAGGGCCAGTGGGAGCCCGGCTCCTCACCTGACCGGAGGCCTCATCGCCGACCGGATGCGCAGAGACGCGTACTCCACGACAGGTCGGAGCCCAGGTGAGCCGAGGCATGGTCTGCTCAACGAGACTTCGGCAGCGGATGCTGAGGCTGCATCAGCGATCAGGCGGAAGCTGACGGACGTCATGCCGCCCTTCTCGGATCACCTCGTGCCAAAGACCTTGCACAAGGCGTGATCGCTCGCCTGGTCTTCGAGGTCGTTCGGTTTGCCACGCCCAGCGACGTCGAGTGGAGGCATGGGCAGCGGATTGGCCTTTTCCGCACGGAACCCGTCCAGCATCAGGGCGAGATGGCGACGCCAGGCTTCCGGTGCCGTGCCCCGAGTGGCCGCGACGACGCCACCGTGGGCCCAGATGACGAACGCCATGTCATCCGGCGACACGTCGGCTCGGAGGGCGCCTTGCGACTGTGCGCGCCGGACGATGACCTGTCCCAGTTCCCGGATCTCCGACAAGCGGGACTCGATGCATTCCGCCAAGGGGGCATCCGTGGAGGCGATGTCGCACAGGGCACGATCATCAGCCTGGAGCCGACAGATCACTTCGAGATACTCGGCGAAGCCCGTCCAAGGGTCATCCGCTGCGACTGCTTGCCGTGCAGCGTCGTGCCACGTTTCGATCTTCTTCGCGAGGACGCTCTCGATCAGCTCGAGGCGAGTGGGGAAGTGGCCGTAGACCGTGCCGATTGCCACACCGGCCGCCTTGGCGACGCGTTCGAGCGGTGTGTTCACCCCTTCTCGGGCGAATGCGTCCGCAGCGGCCGCGACGATAGCCTCACGATTGCGCTGGGCGTCACGCCGTAGAGGGCGTGTTTTCTTGATCGGCTTCGCTGCCTGCATGTGACGACTGTAACAGAACTCGAGGATGGCCTCGAGATAGTTGGGGAGAGCAAGCACGTCTCGCGGATGCACGGCACCGCGGCCAACCATTCCGACCGAGGCTCCGAATCCCCCTGCCGCGACGACAGTCGCTCCTGGCTCCGTTGACGCCGATGCCCCCGGGAGCGGCCCGGCCACCGCCCGCGACGCCTGGCCGAGCGTGCGGATGCGATCCCGCTGTCTCGGCCGCCTGGGAAGAGAAGATCAGCGAGGGTTCTCGCGTGCGGTTGGCTTCCCGGCAGGTGCTGCTCGGCCCACCTGCCCGGTTCCTCGAGCGCGGGCTCCAGCGCGGCCCCGGCCCGTCGGCCGATACGAAACACGTCGCCAAGACGTTCCTCACCGTCTGGCCAACTCGACGGTGCGTCCGGCTGCCCTTGGGGCGTCGAGAAGGGCAACCAACACCGCGGCCAGATCCTCACCTGGCACACTGCCTGCCCTGTGGATGAAGCCAGTAACACTCGCCTCTGCCGTGCCCACCAGCGATGACGCTCGCACGGCGACGCGCTGGGTCGGCCATACCACTCGCAGTACGCCGCCACTCAGTGCGGGCGCGGCGCTGGTTTGCGAGGAGCTGCCAACGCGCAGGTGGGGCGGTGAGATTGGGTAGACCGTGACCCGCGGTGCGGAACCGGACGGCGGCCACACCTGACATGGGGGCCGGAGGAAACAATGCTGTCGGTTCAGCGACATGCACCTGTTGGCCTCGTGCCACCCTCACCCCCCGCGCCGGGCTACGACAGTCGCCGTTCACGCTTCCGCGGCTTGTCCGGGCCCAGCGCGGACATCTCGCGGAGGCGCAGTCTCTTCAGAAACCGCGGCCCTGTATCGGCGTCAGGCAACTGCAGCGTCTGCGACAGATGGCGGCGGACGTGTCCTTCCTCCTGCTGGCGCGTGAGGCTCGCAGCCACCACGGTGGTGCTGGATCACGTGACGCTCACTTGCAGCCAACGATGTAAGGCAAGTGTCGTTCAAGGGAGGCGAGACAGTCCGAGACATACCGTTGGACAGCATGTCCGAACTCGGCTAGCTTGGTGGAGGCAGGATGTAGAAGGTCTCCCCCATCCTGCCGCCGTACCTTGACGAACCCATACCGTGTGCACGGCCGCACCCTTGGGCCTTGCCCTGGCGGCGGAGAATCACCGTGCACTGCTTCCGAGTCTGCGGAAGTCTCCGTCATCCGTTCCGGACGGTTGCAGCCTGGTAGCGGCCTCGGCCGACTCGATGCGCCCGGGAGGTGGCAACAAGACGATCGAGGGTGCTGCGGACCGCGTTGATGCTGCCGGCCGTCTCATCGCGGCCGAGAGCCTCGGCAACGTCCCTGGCCCGGAGTACGGCGTCGGGGTTGCGGGCAAGCACGGCAATCACTTGTTCCGTGAAGCGGCGGCCTCGTAGCTCAGGCGCAGCGAGACCCGATGTGCCTTGACCGCTCGCCTCCTCGCCCACAGCAGGCGCGTCGTCGATGATGACGGCCGGCTCACGCCCGGCTGCCGCACCGGCCGTACGCCCTGTCGACCTCGCGGATGTGGCCGACGTGGGTTCGGGTGATGCGGATACCCTCGTGGTCACCCGCGTCGCCGCGTCAGCGGAGGCCGCGGGGCGGATTGCAGGCGAAGTAACAGCATGCAGTGCGGCCAGCGCTCCGCGGATAGATTCAATGTGCCCAGAGACAACTGCCAGCTGTGCCTGAACGGATTGTTGCTGCGCGCACAGGTCTTCCTGCTGTTCTTCCAGCCGAGTCAGCTCCGATTGCAGCAACGCCGTCGCCGCTTCGATGCTGTTTGCCGCCGGGGTTGGCGCTGACATGTGCGCTCCTGCTCCTGAGAGAACCGAATGAGACATGTGGGGAGTGCTGCGAACACAAGCCAGACGGGTGCAGGGCAAGCCCACAGGTCTCTCCCCCTCCTTGAGCATACGGCGCTCCGAGCTGCACCGTGGCAAGTGTGTTCTTGTGACAGCGGACGCACCCGCCGTGGATCGGCCGCGACCACATCAACCTGGTAGACGAGGCTTGAGGCAGATAGCCGACACACCAGACACGCTGCACGCATCCATCCCTCGTCTCTCCCCGACATCGACGGCGCACCGTTACCCACAACAGCGCGGGCCCGCCGCGAGGGCGGACAACGCCGTTCCCCACGTGCGATGAACCTCCGGATCAGGCGAGGTGTCGTCCAGTTGAGGCGGTGCTGGTCCGGGGCCTGCATCTGCCCCGCGGGTAACGAACGCGAGCGACACGAGACGACCTCTCCCGCGGTCCGTCTCCGCGCGAGGTCGGGGACCGCACCACCGGGCTCCCGGAAGGCGCGTCATGCACAGCGGCTCCCATGACAACAGCGCCTCAATCCGCTGCCTCGTCATTGCACGTAGCACACTCGGCGATTCCCCGCCGTTGGGATGTGAGCACAGTCCGCGAGCCATGCCAGGGCCGGCCGTCGCGAGGACAGGCTCGGCCTCCACGGCCGACGTTCCCGCCGAAGATGAGCCCGCTCAGGACGGTTCAGCCGGAACGGGCGGAGTTGCGGAGCAGGGCGCGACGGGTGCCCGATACGCATCCGGAGTACTCGAAGTGCTCCGCTCAGTGCGGGCCTGCCGGACGCCGCAGGCGCGTCCGGCAGGCCCCCTAGCTCATCATCAGATGAGAACCGCATGTCCAAGCGGGCCGTGCCCCGGTCGGCCACCGAGCCGGACCGGCAGGTCGTACGTGCCGCCCATCTCGGCTCGAGCGCGGCTCAGCGCGCAGATCCCGGCCGCGGGGGCACGGCGACCCCGTCCTCCGTGACGTACTTGGTTCCGTCGTCGTACTTGGTGATGGTGAAGGCGTCGAGCACCTCGTCGACCTCCTTGTCGGTGGTGGACTGGTCGTCCCACTTCGCGGCCACGACGGCCTCGTAGCGCAACTGGTTCTTCGTGACCTTGATGCCCTGGAAGGTCGAGGCGTGACTGGCGCGCACCACCTCGGTGGCGCCGTTGCGCTTCCACGGCCTCGAACTGCGTCGTCGCCGGTGCTGGTGTCGGGATGTACGTCCTGTACTCATGCACGCGCCATCGCAGCCCTCAGGTGCGGCCGCATCACTCGATCACGCGTCGGTGACACCGCTTCAGTGTGATTCGTTCTGCCGGCTCGGCGCGGCCACGCAAGCCCACGAGTCGTAGACGTGGTGGACGAGGCATGTGCCAGCAAGGCAGACTGTCGGTGGCGATCAAGGCGCCCTTTCGCCTCCACCAGCCGCCCGTAGCCCAAGCTCTTGAGACTGGCGAAGACTTCACATGGAACCGCACGTTCTGCCCCGCACCACCATGCGCGCATCGCGCGTAGAGGGCAGCGACAGCCCACCGTTCAACGACCGGCGCATCACGCGATCGCCGACCGTCGCCATCATGGCCAGCGACCCCATCACACAACAGGGAGTGGTCGCCTATCTCCGCTCTCGCCCTCAGGTCGAGGTCCTTGACTGCGATCACAGCGCGCAGGCGGACATGGTGGTCATCCTCGACACCGACGTCACGTCCGCCACGCTCGCCGGGATCCGGAGGGAAGCGCAAAAGTCGGCCAATCGCGAGATGCGCATCGTCCTGGTCGCCAACAGCATCACCGAGCGTCAACTGACGGACATGGTCGGCCATCGGCTGGTGGGCTTTCTGCCCCGTCGGCAGACGGGAATGCCACAGATACTGGCCGCGGTACTCGACGGTTGGGCGGGCCATGCACTGCTTCCGGCGGCACTCGTGCGCAGCCTGATCGAGGATCTGCGGGTCCTGCAGGCGGACGAGGCCTCGCCAGTCGGTTTCACCGAGCGTGAGATCAGTATCGTCAGGCTTCTGGCCGAGGGATGGACGACCGAGGAGATCGCCGACAAGCTCGGCTACTCCGAGCGCACCATCAAGAACACACTACATTCCCTGAACGTCCGGCTCGGCCTGCGCAACCGTGCCCATGCAGTGGGCTACGGCGCTCGGCTCGGCATCCTCTGACGGAACGCCGAAGGCCTCCCCGCTCACTCCAGTGAGCTCGGTCCTCGCGGATGCCACCCGAGCTCTCCCGCGCACGATGAGGGCAGTGTCACAGTCGCAGGACTCCGCCACTCCGGTGCCCTTTTGAGGACGATCGTGCCGACCACGGTCCGTCCACGAACGGACCGATGAGCAGAGACTGGCCACGAACGACGAGCCCCTGCGATTGCTGATAGCCGGTCGACGACCCTCTGATCCGTTCTTCCCGTACTCCACGGCAGGCGCTACCTCTCGGAGTACCGGCTGCCTGAGTGTTCTGGCCATTCGGGAAGTGTTGTCTTCCCGATCGTCCCTACTCTTGGCCGGCGTCGGTGTGATTCGGCCTCCTGCCACTACGGTGGTTCATGAGCGGGCCCGCCTGGCCCCCCGTACAGTCGGGCCCGCGCTTCTTTCCGCCGTGACCGCCTGCGACACGGCATTCTCGAGCCGGCCCGGCTGCCGGCCTCGGAGCGGAAGCAGATCCTGGGCCCAGGCCCTTCATCCGCCCGGACGACTAATCTATGAAGTGCCACCCGTCAGCCACGACTGCCCGTCACGGAGCCGGTGGAATGGGCACGTTGCGATCGAAAGACCTCGTCGGCATGCGGCCTTGAGGCGGCGCAGGCGGGTCAGGACCGGGCTCGGGAAACGCGTCGAGCACTCGATGACGTGGTGGCGGCGGTCGAACGTGTGGTGCAGGCCGAGACAACCGCCTCGGGAAGCTCGCGTGCCGCCGACATCGCCGTGACGTCCCGCTCATCGGCCGCTGTGGGGAGCCTGGAGACGACAGCCGACGTACGAACGGCTCACCTCGAAGCGTTCGGTGCGAAGCGGGTGGTGGCTTGGCCGGGCTCCCTGGCAACGGAGGACTTCGCTCTTTACGGAGATGCCGGCCATACCATTCATGGCTGCGGGGAAGTTCCGCTCTGCTACTGGATGTTCGGGGTCGTGGGTCCGCGTCAGTGGGCGGAGATGCCGGGGTCCACTGCAGCGGAGCGACTCGCTTCTGCTCCCGCCAACCACGCGCCGGGCTTCGCTCCGCACGTTCCCACTGCACTACCCGCTGCAACGACGGCAATGGCCGTTGCGGCACTGACGCAACTGGCGCCCGCTCGGTGATTCGTCCCTCGACCGCAGGCAAGCCCTCGTTCGTCACCGGGAGTCTCGGGTGGGCAGCGTCTACACCATCCGGAACGTCGTGCGTGAGCGGCGGCATGCGCATGTGGCGGCCCACCCACTCGGCGAGTGATCGAGTGACCGACCTGTTCAGCGGGTGCACCTCTCCGGTACCGCGGTCTGTCATTCTCCAACCGCGCGCCGGTTCCTGTTGAGCGGCACTCTCCGGACCGCGGGACACTCACGGTGGACTGTCCGGGTCGTCCGACGCCGCGACGCCGCTTGCGCAGTCTCATGCCGGTCATGGCCGCGACGATCAGGGCAGCGAGCGCGAGCACCCCGATGAAGCCTGTCGAGTGCAGGCAATCGAGGGCAGTCGCTGGACAGGGGAACAGCGCGAGGGCGCTGCGTATGTACACGTCCTGGTCCCGGCGGCTCAGCCAGAGCAGACTCACCGCCGTCAAGGGCCAGCGTGCGGCGGTGTGGATCTCGGCCAGTACGCGTGTCGCATCCTGTCTCAGAGCCACCCAATCCGCGCTCCGGGTGACCGTGTACGTGAGGTGGGAGGCGGCCGTGTAGGGCCGGCGCGGCACATCGCCGCCCGTCATGGCCAGCAGCGTTCCGTAGGCCAGCACGGTGCCCCCGGCGACGGTGCCTGCCGGTGATCGCTGGTCCGGTGTCGGCCGGCGAGGGCACCGTCCCGGGATGTGACTCACCGGCTCAAAGGGATCGGCCAATTGTCAGTCGCCGTGCCCTCAGGCCAGAACTGCAGGAAGAAGCAGGCCCCCAGAAGATTGCTTGCCGCTGCCTCCCACGGGAGTTCTTCGGGCTTTTCACGTCGGCTGATGCGCAGCCGCCAACGCCCAGGCGATGGGAGATGGGGTCCCTCCTCCCAGCCCGCGTCGCTTTGATCCACCAAGAAGCGCGCCGTGGGCAGATCCAGCGCCAGGCACACCTGATCGGGCCAGTAAGCTGCGTCGGTCTCAGCGGACGCGTCCCACACCTCCACCCGCAACCTAGCTCGAACGACCAAGCTGTCAGCCGTCTCCAGGAACACCGAGCCGGGATCGGCGTGAACCCAATCGCTTCCCGGCAAACGGTTCGGCAGTCCTCGCCCACACACGCTTCATCAACCAGGCCGAACATGCCATTCACGACATACACGTCCTGCTGCATGGCGATCGACGCCCGTGCCACCCAGATCTCCTCCTGCCGACAAGAAGGCGTTCCAATCACCGTGCCGGCGCGTCACCGAGCCGCCGCGCGGCTCCCGAGCAGCCCCGACCCGCGGGAAATGCCGGGGCGGCAGCTCCCGCGGGAGGGGGCCCGGGCTCCGGGCCCGGTGCGCGTCGACGTCGTCCGTCCGCCCCTTCAGGACATGATGATGACGGACGTTCACCGCACCGCACGATACGGCGTCGGTGTGAGGCCGGCGCGCTTGGTCGACGAGCCATCGAGCATGAGCCGCGACCCCCAGCTGGGAACGTGAGTATGCGCTGGTGGAGCTGTGGCCTGCCCGTGTGCTCCATGTCCAGGTCATCGGGATCCAGCGAGGCCGGCAGGTGTGTGGCGGAGGAACCATGAACGACGCACCGTCTGCGGCGAGCAGCAGCGGTGTGAGGCGGTCGTGAGGAGCACCGGCGTGAGGTAGTTGGTCTGCAGGGTGAGCTCGTTGCCGTCCCTCCTGGCCCGGCGGCTCGGGGCCCTGGCCGTCCCGCGTTGTTGACCAGCACGTCGACTCTGTCAGGAGACGTGGTCGACCCGGCGCGCGAGTTCTTCGACCACGCTGGTCAGTGACGTCCGCCGCGGCGTCCGGCCCGTCGGCGCGGGGAAACCGCGGCATGCCACATGCCCCGGCGCTTTCCGCTGATCGGTGTCCTGGATGCCTACCATGACGGCCAGACAGTGGTGCTCACGGGCGCCACCAGCGGCATCGGCGGAGTCACCGGATCCGAAGTCCTGATCCACGTCGCCGGGGCGAGGCAAGAGCTCGGTGCAGGATCAGCCCTGCACCGAGCGAGCTGCCCTCGGCGCGTCAACAGAGTCAGCCTCGAGCCGGTTGGGCGTAAAGGCTCTTGCCACCACAGACATACAGCACCTGTCCGGTGACGGAGCGACTGGCGGGAGAGGCGAAGTAGCGGGCGGCCCAGGCGACGTCCGTCGGCGCGCCGATCGTCCCCATGGGCTGCGCCATCAGGAGCCGGCCCATGACCTCCTGCGGCTCCCGGCGCAGCAGCGGGGTGTCGATGAGCCCCGGTGCCAGGCAGTTCACGGTGATTCCGTATTTCGCCAGCTCGATCGCGAGGGACCTGGTGGCCGACACCACGCCGCCCTTGGAGGTGGCGTAGGCGAGCTGCCCGAACCAGCCGAGCCAGGCCCGGGAGGCGATGTTGATGATGCGGCCGGTGCGCCGCGGGATCATCGACGCGGCCGCCGCCTGGCTGCACAGGAACACACCGTTCTGGTTGATGGCCTGTGTCTTGTTCCACTCCTCGTCCGTGATGCGGCGGACGCCGCGGTCGATGCTGATGCCCGCGTTGTTGACGACGATGTCCACCGGGCCGAGTCGGTGGTCGACCGCGGCGAAGAGCTCGGCAACCCCTTCACGGGAACTCACGTCCACGGGCAGACCCACGGCTTCGGCACCGGTGTCGGTGATCTGCCGGGCGGCGGCCTGCGCTCGCTGCTCGTCGATGTCGGCTATCGCCACCTTCGCGCCCGCGGCGGCGAAGTCGCGGGCGATGGCGAGGCCGATGCCGCTGGCTCCGCCGGTGACCACGGCGACCTGTCCGTCGAGATCCATCTTGTCTCCTTCGGTATTGATAGCGGTCGGTTCCCTAGACGGAGAGGCTCGACAGAAGACTCGCGCCGCCGCAGCAGTGCAGGACCTGGCCCGTGATGTAGCCACTGCGCGGGTCGAGAAAGAAGGCGGCGGTGTCCGCGATGTCCTGGACGGTGACCGGATGCGGGGTCAGCGCCTGAGGCTCGTACAGGTGCGTGTTCTCGGGGCGGCCGGCCTCGCGCAGAGGGCTGCCCTCGGGGGGCAGCGCGGAGACGACGTTCACCGTCGTGCCCGTGCGGCCCAGGTGCAGGGCGAGGCTGCGGGCCGCGGAGACGAGCGCCCCGCTCTGGGCGGCCAGCTCTGGGCGGCTCGGCCAGCCCAGGCCGTCCCGGCTGGCGACGACGACGATCCGGGACCCGCCCTCCTCGGGAGTGCGCAGGAACGGAGCCAGCCGCGAGACGACGGTGAGCAAGCGCTCGGCCGCATTGCGCGTGGGGGTGCCCTCCAGAAGGCCGGGCTCGTAGACGAACGCGTCGACGGGTTCGGTGGGATCCGCGAAGACGGCGTGCGAGGACACCTCGTAGCCGTTCGACTTGAGACGTGCCGTGATGGCGTCTGCGGTGGCGGTGGCGGCCGGGTCCAGGACGAGGGCACGGCGTACAGGGGTTCGGTCGGACATCGGACTGTGCCTTTCAGTCGGCGGTGAGGATGTGCACGGAGCAGGCACCGTTGTCGACGCCGAAGATGCCGCCGCCCGTCACGTGCGTGAGGGCAACGGAGGCGTCCGGAACCTGCAACGCACCTGCTTGGCCCGTGAGCTGCCAGTACGCTTCGCAGATCTGCGTGGCCCCGGTGGCGCCCACGGGGTGACCGCGCGACATCAGGCCACCGCTGGGGCTCACCGCCACCCGCCCGTGCCGATCGAACTCGCCGTTGCGCACGGCCTGGTATGCCTTGCCGCGCTCGACGAGACCCAGGGCCTCGGAGTGGAGGAGCTCGGCGATGCTGAAGGCATCGTGCAGCTCGACCAGATCGAGGTCGGCCGGGCCCAGTCCCGCCATCGCGTAGGCCGCCTTCGCGGTGCGCTCCGTGATGTCCGGCCACGTCATGTCGCGGTACTGGGTATGGAACGTGCCCGAGCGCACCACGCTGGCGCGCATCCGCACGCTCGGCGTGCCCAGCTGCTCGGCGACCTCCCGGGTGCACAGCAGCACGGCCGCGGCACCGTCGCTGTTGGGGCAGCAGTGCAGCAGGCGCAGCGGATCGGCGACGGGCCGGGACTCGGCGACGTCCTGCGCGGTGACCTCACGCTGGAAGTGCGCCCGCTCGTTGAGGGAACCGTTGGCCCGGTTCTTGACGGAGACCGCGGTCAGGTCGTCCACCGTTGCGCCGAAGTCGTGCAGGTAGCGCTGGGCGCGCATGGCGTAGGCGGCGGGCATGACCATGCCCTGCTCGATCTCGATGTCGTTGGTCGTCAGGGGGAGGGTCCCGCCACCGAACGACGAGAGGTTCTCGGCGCCCAGAGCGATCACGGCATCGGCGGCACCGGAGGCCACGGCCTGCCAGGCCAGGTGCACGGCGGAAGCGCCGCTCGCGCAGGCGTTCTCCACGGTGAAGACGGGCGGCCCCGACACACCGACGCGCTGGAGCACCCGCTGGGCAAGCAGGGAACCGCCGTACGAGGAACCGGCGAAACCGGTGTCCACGCCGTCCGGGGTGATCTCCGTCGAGTCGAGCAGCGCACGTACGGCGCGGTAGCCGAGTTCGGCCGCGTTGAGGTCCGGGTGCTTGCCGAAAGGGTGGACGGCAGCGCCGGCGACATAGACGGGCTTCATCACTGTTCTCCGGTGGGTGCGTGCTGATCGTCGAGCGGGGTCACGACGTAGGACATGACGGGGCCGTCACCGGTGTCCGCGATCGGGGCGACCGTGAGCTCCACCGGGGAGCCGGGTACCAGCGCACGGTCGGAGCCGGGGCTGTGGGCGAGGAGGCGTACACCGCTGATGTCGACATACGTCAGCACGTACGGGGCCTGGAAGCCTCGCGGGGCGATGCGGACGACGCTGGAGGCGTAGACACGGCCGCGCGAGTCGCTGGCGATGTCCTCGACGTCGGTGGAAGCACAGGTCGAGCAGGTGTCGCGGGGCGGGAACCAGCGGCCGGAACAGGCACGGCAGACGCTGATGGTGAGGGTGGTGCCCTCACCGTCTCGGTGGGTCCAGTCGGCGCCGACCTGGCGGGCCACCGGCGGTGTCTTGGGGGATGGCATGGTTGGTGTCCTTCCGTGGGCTGGTCATCGGCCGTGGTACTCGGGGGAGCGCCCCTCCGTGAAGGCGGTCCGCCCTTCCACCCGGTCGTCGGTGTCCCGCAGGACACCCCACAGCAGCTGTTCGAGGGCTACGGACTGGGTCAGGGGCATGTCCTGCGTCCGGTCGGCGAGGGCCTTGAGGCTCTTGATCGCCAAAGGGCCGTTGGCGATGATCCGGTCGGCCAGCTTCATCGCCGTGGACACGAGCTCCTCGGCCGGAACGATGTCGCTGACCAAACCGACGCGGTGGGCCTCCGCGGCGTTGATGCGGTCGCCCGTGAGGATCATCTTCATGGCGACGGCCCGCGGGACCGCCCTCAGCAGCTTGGAGACGCCGCCCACCGCCGGGACGCTGGCCCAGCGGGCCTCCGGCAGGCCGAAGGTGGCGTTCTCACTGGCGATCCGCAGGTCGCAGTCGAGCGCGATCTCGCATCCACCCCCCAGGGCGTGACCGTTGACGGCGGCGATGAGCGGCTTGCCGATGCTGAGTTCGCTGAGTGTGATGGCCCGTACGTACAGTCCCTCTTGGAGGCTCTGCTCGTACGGCGCGAAGTACGCCTGGGCGAACGAGGACTGCGGCGGAAGCGTCTTCTTCAGGTCCGCGCCGGTGCAGAAGGCGCGGTCGCCGGTACCGGTGATGATGCCGACGGCGAGCGTCGGGTCGTCCCGGAAGTCGCGCAGGACCTGGTTGAGGTCGCGCATCGCCTCGACGTCCAGCGCGTTGAGCGCCTTCGGACGGTTCAGGCGGACGATCAGTGTCTTTCCGGCGCGTTCTGTCTCGATGGCCATGTCAGCCCACGACTCCTTCTGCTGCGAGGTGCTCGTATTGGTCCGGCGTCAGTCCGAGGAGGTCAAGGCAGACGTCGCGGGTGTCGGCGCCCAGCAGGGGGGCCGGGCCACGCAGGCGGCCGGGGGTGGCGGACAGCCGGTAGGGGATGTTGTCGTAAACGCTGGGACCCATCTCCGGGTGGTCGAGGGTCTTCCAGTGGTCCCGGGCGTTGAGCTGGGGGTCGGCGCGGACCTGCGCCGCGTTGCTCACGACGGCCGCCGGAACGCCTGCGGCGGTGAGGGCGTCGGCCAGGTCGTCGGCCTCGCGCGTGGCGGTGGCGGCGGCGACGAGGGCGTCGAGCTCTCGTCGGGCCGTCCAGCGGCCGCCCGCGGTGGCGTAGGCGTCCTGCGCCGCCCATTCCGGCTTGCCCAGGACGTTGATCAGGGCCTGCCAATGCTCGTCGGTAGACACGGCGAGAGCACACCAGCGGTCCTCACCCGCACACGGGTAGACGCCGTGGGGCGCGGCAGCGGTGTCCTCGTTGGCCGCGCGGTCGATGCGCAGGCCCACTGCCGCGGCCAGCAGCGCGGGACCTATGACGTTGCTCGTGGACTCCAGCTGTGCCAGTTCGATGTACTGGCCCCGGCCGGTCCGGCGGCGGCGGCGCAGAGCGGCGAGGACGGCGACCGCCGCGTGCAGGGGGTTGGGAACGTGGTCAGGGTAGTTGGTTCCCGTTCCCACCGGCGGTCGGTCGGGGTAGCCGGTGAGGCCCAGCAGGCCGCCGGCCGCCGCGATGGTCAGGCCGTATCCGCGGAAGCCGCGGTGCGGTCCGACATTGCCCTGCATGGGCATCTCGAGATAGATGATGTCCGGCCGGACGGCTACGACGTCCTGGTAGCCCAGCCCCAGCCGGTCCATGGTGCCCGGTGTGAAGTTGCTGGCCACGATGTCGCTCCTGGCGATCAGGTCGAGCGCCAGTTGCTTGCCTCGCGGGGTCTTCAGGTCCAGGCAGATCGAACGCTTGCTGGAGTTGCGGTTGGCGAAATATCCGCTGCGGTTCGGGCCGGGCCGGCCGTCGCGGAACGGGGCCATGCTGCGGATGGGGTCCATGCGCCGCCGCGACTCGATCTTGATGACGTCGGCACCGTGGTCCGCCAGCGGCTTGGTCAGGAAGGGCCCCGCGCCGACCCACGTGAAGTCGGCCACGCGCACCCCGTCGAGCGGGAGCGGGGAGGTCATCGTGCTACTCCTCGGGTTTCTGCGGTCGGACCTGCCGCGGGCAACGCGTCCAGCACCGCCCGGGTGTCGGCGCCCGGCTGTGCCGGGGGGCTGCCGGGTGCGACGTCCACGCCGTCGAAGCGGTAGGGGGAGCCGGGGAAGGCAAGAGTTCGGCCGTTGACGGTGACGGGCCGGAAGAAGCCCCGTTCGACGAGTTGCGGGCTGTTCAGGAGGTCTTCGGGCGTGGAGACGGGGGCGATGCTGATGCCCCTGCTCTGCCCGTCCTCGTACAGGTCCCGCTTCGTACGGTGTGCGGCGAAGCGCTCGAACAGGTCGCGGAAGGTCCGTACCGCTTCTTCGCTGCGGCGCCAACCGCGCTCGCGCCACCGGGGCTCGTTGAGCTGTGCGGCCTCCTCGACACCCGCGCTCTCCAGCCAGTCGGTGATCGAGTCCCAGGCGAGCGGGAGGCCACCGAGGCCTCCGACCAGGTAGATCCACCCGTCGGAGCAGGCGAAGAGGCCGGTGCCCGCCTCCACGGGCCCCGATCCGGCGCGGTGACGGACCGTCTGCTCGAGGTCGACGTACTGGACGGCGTTCTCCAGGGAGTGGGCGACCGCTTCCTGCGCCGAGACGTCGACGATCTGGCCCTGTCCCGTCTCCTCCAGGACCAGCACGGCGATGAGGGCGGCCGTGGCGGCGTGCACTCCTGAGATGACCGAGGTCTGGTTGCCGAAGGCGCGCACGGGTGGCAGGTCGGCTTCTCCGGCGAGGGCGAGCAGGCCGCCGGCCGCCAGCAGGGTCAGGTCGGAAGCCGGGCGGTCGGCCCAGGGTCCGGTGAGACCGAAGGGACTGACGGACACGTGGACGAGGCCGGGGTGCCTGCGCGTGACGTCCTCTGGGTGAAGACCACGTCGGCGCAGGACGCCGGGTCCTTCGCTGGTGAGCAGGATCTGCGCTGTTCCCAGAAGCCTTTCGAGCTGATCCGTGGACCGGCCGATCTCGGGCCCGTCGAGGACGACGCTGCGCTTGCCCGCTTCCGTGAAGGCGAAGGGGAGGCTGATCCCGTCCTCGGTGAGCGGAGGGATGCTGCGCTCGGGTGCGCCACCCGGTGGTTCGACCTTGATGACGTCGGCTCCGAGGTCGGCCAGCAGCCGACCCGCGTAGGTGCCGAGGCTGGTGCTGAGGTCGATGACTCGGATGCCCTCGAGCGGCGTGGGGGATGCGGTGGCCGTCACGGTCACCACCCGGCCAGCACGGTGAGAGCGGCCCAGCAGATCAGGGGTGCAGCCAGGACGAGGCCGAAGCCCCACTTCATGAGTTGTCGGTAGACCATGCTCTGTTGTTCCTTGGGAGCGTTGGCGACCACCATGGCGCCGTTGGTGGAGAAGGGACTGCTGTCCACGACCGATGCCGAGATGGACAGGGCTGTCACCAGGCCGATCGCGCTGACCTGGCCGGTGGCGAGAAGAGGTACGGCCAGCGGGATGAGGGCGCCCAGGATGCCGGTGGTCGAGGCGAAGGCGGACACGATCGCGCCGATGTAGCAGATGAGGAGCGCGGCCAGGAGCGGCGCGTCGACCTCGGAGATGGCGTTGCCGAGGTAGTCGACGGTCCCGATCTCCTGCATGAGCGCGACGTAGGTGACGATGCCGCAGACGAGCAGGACGACGCTCCAGTTGATCTGGCCCACCGCGTCCTTGGCGGTGTCGGGTGCCAGGACTGTGAGGAGGACCGCGGCGCTGAGGGACATGAGCCCGACGTCGAGGTCGAACCCCAGGGCTCCGATGACGAGCGCGACCATGCTGCCGAGGGTGACGATGCGGTCCCGATCGAGCGAGAGGGTGCCGGAGTCGGTCTGGGCGGGCGCGGTTGCGACGGCGGTGGAGGGCCCGGAGGCCGTCCGGTGGGGCTTGTAGGCGTCGGTGTCTTCACCGCCGGCGGATCCGTCGATGGCTTCGCGCCCGGTGGACAGGAGGTGCCGTCCACCGAATCCGAAGAAGATGCCGGCGCCCAGCAGCACGTTGAAGATCAAGTTCGCGAGGAACAGGACCATGGGGCTCCCGGCGATGCCACTGGTGTCGACGACACCGTTGGTGACGACGCCCAGCACACCGATGGGAGAGAAGTTCCCGGCGGCGGAGCCGTGGACCACCATCAGTCCCATGAGCAGGGGGTTGATGCCGTACCGGGCGGCGAAGGTCATGCCGATGGGAGCGATGATCGCGACGGCCGCCGGGCTGACCGCGCCGAGGGAGACGAGCACGCAGCTGATGGTGAACATCACCCAGGGAATCGCGGCCACCTTGCCGCCCACGATGCGTACGGCTGCATGGACCAGCCACTCGACGGTGCCGTTGTTCCTGGCGATGGCGAAGAGGTAGGTGACGCCGACCAGGATCATGAACAGTTCGGCCGGGAAGCCGGCGAGCACTTCGGAGGCGTCCATGCCCAGGGCTCCGGCACCGACCGCGAAGGACGCAACCAGGGCCAGAGCGCCGAGGTTGACCGCGCGCAGTGTGCCTATCAGGAAGATCGCTAGCAAGGCGAGGATCGACATGAGCTGCTCAGACAAACGGGTCTCCTTGAAGCGATTCTTGCTGTTGCCGGCCAGTCGTCGGCTGTGAGCCAGACGGGACGCCAGGACCAGGAGCTTCGGGATCTCGAAGTTAACTCCGTATTCACGTAGCGGTGATGCTAGGTAGGCGTCTGGACGTCGTCAAGAGGTGCGCCTCAACGGCCGGCACACGGACCGGGTTCACCTGCCGGTTCGACACCTGCCCGGGCTGGGATGCGGACTTGCGGAGTGATCACCGTTGGGTCGGCGCGCCACGATCTCGAATACTGTTTCCTGCTGGGCGTGCGCGTGTGTGCGTGCCCGACCTCAACCCACCGAGAGGAGTCGTCCATGAATCCGGCCCGCATCGATCGGGCGCTGGCCGTCCTGGGTTACCTGGCCGAGCACCAGGAAGGCAGCACGCTCAAGCGCCTGAGCGATGCCCTGGAACTGCCCATGAGCAGTGCGCACGATCTGCTGCAGACGCTCGTCGGGCTGGATGTGGTCAAACTGCTGGGACAGCGCACGTACGCGCTGGGGCCTCGAGCCGTGGTTCTGGCCCTGTCCATCGTCGACAGCGTCGACCTACGGCATGTGAGTCAGCCGTACCTGGCAGACCTGTGCGAAGAGATCAACGAGAACACCTACCTGGCCGTGCGCAGCGGTGCCGGGGTTGTGTACGCCGACCGCCACGAGGCGGGGCAGACCCTCTCCGTCGTGATGAAGCTGGGCGGACAGCGCCCCTTGCACGGTTCGAGCGTCGGAAAGCTCATGGCTGCGTACAACCCGGAACTGGAGCAGCGAGTCCTTCAGGCTGCCCAGTTGGAGCAGTTCACACCGCGCACTCTCGTGGACCGAGAGCGTCTGCGAGTGGAGTTCTCCGAGATCCGGGCTCGGTCCTACAGCGTCAGCGACGGAGAGAGCGTCGAGGGGATCCTGGGACTGGCCACTCCCATCGTCGACGCCGCCGGCACCGTCAGTGCCGCGGTCCACGTGTCCGCCCCCCGGGGCCGCCTCTCCGCGGATCGACTGCCGTTCGTGGTGGCGGCCATGTCCCGCGCTGCGGCGCTCATCTCGCGCCAACTCGGCGCGGCGCAGGACACGGTGCCCGTGTGCGGGATCGACGAGATCCGCGATTTCGAGCGGCACCGCAGGGGGGCCGAGTAGGCGACCGGCCAGCCCGGCGGGCGAGCGGAACGGGGAGGCGGCACACGCCATCGAGGTGGCACGGGAACGTGGTGTCTCCCGCGCCACCTCGACGCGGTGTGCGCTCACAGAAGCAGCTGGTCGATGGTGAACGGGAGGGAGCGGAGGCGGCGACCGGTCGCGTGATGCACCGCGTCGCCGATGGCCGCGGCCATCCCGACCAGACCGATCTCTCCGACACCCTTGGTGCCGATTTCGGTGGCACGGTCGGGTGCGCCGCAGAAGATGTCCTCCGTGTCGGGGTTGTCAGCGTTGACGGGCAAAGGACACCCCTGCCATGCCATACCTGACCAGGCACCGGACATCAAGCATCGAGCCGATCTCCTGTGCACGGCGAGACCGTCCGAACCTCTCCGCACCATGGGTGTAACACTCGCGCGTAGCTTTGCTCGACCGGGCGCGACGCCGACACCGATTCCAGTGTGTTCTTCGACGGCGCGGCCATGACAGGCGTCGGCTTCGGCCAGTGCTGCGCGAGTTCCATGAGCATCGTGCTGCATGACGCCGCACTGCTCCCCAGCTCGAGGCCCGAGAAGCAGCGGCGGCAATGGCGAGGAAGCCTATGCACATCCTTCCCTGGCTGGCCACCGACGTCTGACCGACGATTGACCTACGCATCCCATGAGTGTGACGGAGAGTTCTATGACTGTTTGGTTCATCACCGGCGCGTCCCGCGGGTTCGGCCGTGAGATCGCACGCCAGGCGCTGGAGCGGGGCGACAAGGTTGTGGCCACTGCTCGGCGACCGGAGGAGGTGGAGCGAGCGTTGGCCGGTCACGGAGACCGTCTGCTGGCGGTTCCCCTGGACGTCACGGACGAAGCGCAGGCCGCCTCGGCGGTGCGGGCCGCCACGGACGCCTTCGGTGAGATCGACGTTCTGGTCAACAACGCGGGGCGCGGAGTGTTGGGCGCCGTGGAGGAGACCTCTGACGACGCTGCTCGCGGTGTGTTCGACACCAACGTCTTCGGCCTCCTCAATGTGACCCGGGCCGTGCTCCCCGTGATGCGGCGGCAGAGGCGTGGCCACATCGTCAATCTCAGCTCCATCGGGGGCTTCAGGGCTGTCGCCGGCTTCGGGGTCTACTGCTCGACCAAGTTCGCCGTCGAGGGTCTGTCCGAGGCTCTGCACCAGGAAGTGTCGCCGCTCGGACTCAAGGTGACCGTCGTCGAGCCGGGGTACTTCCGGACAGATTTCCTGGACGGCACCAGCCTTCACGTCGAAGAGCGGGTCATCTCGGACTACGAGGCCACAGCCGGCGCCGTTCGCGGAGCCGTGCCGGGTCTCAACCGTGCCCAGCCGGGAGACCCGGTGAAGGGCGCGGCAGCGATCCTCGCGATCGTCGACGCCGATGCGCCGCCGCTGCGCGTGCAGCTCGGCAGCGACTGTGCGGACGCGATGGACCAGAAGGTTGCTGAGCTGGCCGAGGAGGCTCACGCCTGGCGGCATCTGGCGCTCTCGACGGACCACGACGATGTGGCGGTGCGGAGCTGATCCGCTCGCGGCTGAATTGAGATCGATGAGGAAGCTCTCATGACACAGCTGGGCGACTACCTGCGTGCGTGCCGGGCGCGGATCAACGCCGAGGACGTGGGCCTGCCCTCAGTCGGCCGTCGGCGGGTGCCGGGCCTGCGCCGGGAGGAACTGGCCTCTCTCGCCGCGATCAGCGTGGATTACATCGTGCGTCTCGAACAGGGACGCGTGAAGTCCGCTTCTCCCGCGATCCTCCTGTCGCGGCGTCACACAAGGCGTTCGTGATCCTCGATGGAACGCTGCTGCCGATCGACCGGATAGCCGCCGACCGGCCCTACTACTCGGGGAAGCATAGGAAGCACGGTATGACGTGCAGGTCATCGTCGATCCCCTGGGAAACCTGTTGTGGGCCTCGCCGGCCGTGCCGGGCTCGGTCCGCGACATCAAAGCCGCCCGCTTTCACGGCGTCATCGACGCCTTGACCGAGGCCGGCGTGGCTGGCGACTGGACTGCACAAGGCCTGCGCGCCGCCGGCGAGGCTCGCATCGTGGCGATAAGTTCCGGAGCCTACCGGAAGACACTTTTCGATTTCGAGGACCCGCATTTCGAGAAGCACCCTCGGTCCGTGGTCGGCCTATGGCCAGTCCAAGACAGCTGATTTCCCGTTCGCCGTCGGCGCCCGCCGATAAATCGACGACGGAATCATCGGGAACTCGATGAATGCCGGCTTCGTCATCACGACTCTTCAGCGCCACCTCGACGACGCCCCTCGCGGCGGGGGTGATGACGGCCGACGGGCGACTCGCCATTCCTCCCGCATTTCAAGACCTCAGCTCACGGAGCTGCGACCTCCGTACTCCTTGCCGCTTTCCCGCTGGTGAGCGGAGTCACCGGGGATATTTCGGGGACAATCAGCAGGCTCGGGTCGTGCAAGGTACCGAAGACGAGATCGGCGGAGTCGCCGCTCATGCTCTCGACCAGCAATCGGCGGACAGGCTGTGAGAGATCGCCGACGCGGCCATCCGCCGGCCGCCTGTCACGTCAGCCCGTCACGCCGCCTTTTCCCGGACACTGATGATTTCGCGACGGGTCGTTGCGAGTCTCCCCCGCCCGCCGCATCTCAGCGCGCCCCTGCCCTACTCCCCGTCGGGTCGGGGCATCGCGGGGCGTCGGTAGATGCCGTACCAGTAGCTGAGTGCGAGCTCGCGGGCCACATCGGCGTCGTCCGTGCCCTCACTACCGGCAACTTGTCGCGCGATGACCTGGCCGCCCCCTCGAACGACGATCTTCGCCGCCAGCACCGGATCGATGTCCGCTGCCATGCGGCCGGCCTTTTGCTCTTCCTCCATGATCGTGATCAAGTTGTCGACGAACTGGCCTTGGTACGCGTCCCACGCCTCGCGCACCGCAGGGTCGTAGGCGGCCACCTCATTGATGGCCGACAGCAAAGTGGTGTACTTGCGGTAGTGTTTCAGGATTCGTTCATAGGTACGGGCCAGACCGTCCAAACCCCCGTCGGGCCCGGTCGGGCGCCAGGCAGCCGCGATGGCATAGCTATCGCGCTTGAGAGCGCCGCTCAAGCAGAGAAGGACGTCGACTTTGTCACGAAAGTACAAATAGAAGGTGGATCGAGAGATTCCAGCGGCTTGAGCGATCTGCTCCACACTCAGCTCGGTGTAGGTCATGCCTTCCCGCAGCAACCCGTCGATGACGGAAAGGATCCGCTGCTCGAGTACGGCCCGTCGGTCCGATGCGCTGGAGGGTCGTCGCGTAGTGGAAGCCATGCGGTCATCTTAAGGTCTGCCCTCCAATAGGCCGGATGAGGTGACATGCGTCCCCACCCGCGACGAAGATGTCGGCATCTTCAGTCGGCTGCTGGCGTCCGCACCCCGGTTGCGGTACGTCGACGACGACGGCGCCGCAGGCAACGTCGTCAAGGCCGTCAGGTCGGGAGAGACAGCCCGAGGCATTTCTCGTCTGCCGCTCCGTCCGGCGATCGCAGACCGGTCCATCGCTGTGTGCCCGCTCGCCCCCCGGGGGACCCAACGGCAGGCCGGTGCTTCCGATGGCAGCGCTGATCCGGGGCGGCAGTCTGCTCGCTGCCCTGATCGCGCTTTTCGAGCGCTCTTGGGAGGGCGGGGTCCCCTTGGTTTTCGAAAGTTCCGGATGTCCGTCCCCATCCGCAGGCATCGCAAGGCGCGAGCCTCTGTCGGCTCGAGACAGAAGGCTGCTGTCATTGCTCGTGGCCGGGGTCGCTGACAAGTCGATCGCGTCCCAGATGGAGCTGAGCCGACACACGGTGCAGCGTGACGTCCAGCGGATGATAGGCCTGGCCGACGCTACGAGCGTACTCAGCTGGCCTGGCAGGCCGCGCGCCGCAACCGGCTGCAGCTCGGACACGTGGGGTCACTGGACACTGCCCTTCGAAATTGCTGATCTCCTCGCTCCTCTGGGAGGCCGCTTGCGGTTTTTCCCCAGATGCCCCACCTACTGGCATTTGTCATGCTGACTTGGCGGGGATATGGAAGGGACTGACTGCTGTGAGCACCACACGTGCAACATCGCAACACGCGCCCGCGCGGAGGCTCCCCACCAACGCCGAGATAGTGATTGACCAGCACGGCGCGATGACCGGCTGGAGCGGGGAGGCCCACGACCTGCTGGGATTCACCGCCTCCGAAATGCTGGGCAAGGCGGTCGGCAGTCTCTTGGCAGATCAGCGGTCGGCGTACTCGGACGAGACGGGTCACGTCGGACGGGAGCGAGGGGCACCGGTGGTCCTGCGCTGCCGTGACGGTCACACCGAAGCATGTCAGGTACGCATACGCCCCACCGAGCTCAGTGCGGGGAGTTGGAGTGTGTCGCTGACGCCTGTGGCTGAGGCGTCGGAGGTGCAGGCCGTCGATGATGCCGTGCTCGACGCCCTGTTCACTCGCTCCCCCACAAGCCTGTGCGTGTACGGCACCGACCTGCGGCTGCGCCGCTTCAATCCGGCGGCAGAGGGGATGCAGGGAGTTTTCGGGCATGGATCCATCGGTCTCATGCCCCACGAGCTGTGGCCGAATTCGAATTCGGATGTGTTCGAGTCCGGCATGAGACGCGTCCTCGAGACAGGGGTTCCGCTCATCGGCTTCGAGAAGCGGGGCCACCCTCCGGACGATCCCGGGCATGAGCACATTTTCGCCAACTCGGTTTTCCGGCTCGAGGATCCCGCAGGTCGCGTCGTGGGGCTGGCTACCACGGCTGTGGAGATCACCGAGCAGCGTGTTGCGGAAGAGCGCATCGCGTTGCTGGCGGAGGCCAGTGCTGTGATCGGAGCGTCACTGGACGTGATGGAGACCGGCCAGCAACTCGCTGACGTCGCAGTGCCTCGCTTGGCAGGGGCCGCGACGGTCGACCTGTTCTCTCCCGTCATCTCGGGCGAGGACCCCACTCCCGCCGACAAGGAGCTCCTCAGAGTGGGTATGCGCTTCGCCGGCGAGACATCCGGTCACGGGAGCAGCGGACAGCCCGGGTTCCCGTATCCGTCCGCGGTGAGCGCGCTGGTTCAGGACCTCGAACCCCGTCGGACCGCCATCGAACTCCCGGACGACGACGGGGAGCCGTTGTACAGAGGGACGGGCGGCAAACAGTCTGCGCACTCCCTCGTGATACCGATGACGGCTCGTGGCAGCGTCCTCGGATTCGTGTCGTTCTACCGACTCGGGTTGAGCGACCCCTTTTCGGACTTCGATGTCCTGACCGCCCGCGACCTGGTCTCCAGGTCCGCCCTGAGTATCGACAACGCTCGCCGGTACACCCGTGAGCACAGCGCCGCACGCGGACTGCAGCGCGATCTGTCCCCGCAGGACATCACTGATCAAAGTGCCGTCGAAACGGCCCACTACTTCGCTCCGGCCGCCTCGAACGCCAACTGGTTCGACGTCATACCGGTGTCCGGTGCGCGCGTCGCGCTCGTTCTCTGCACCACGAACGAAGCCGGACTTCGAGGCGCGGCTGCCATTGGCCGTCTGGGAGCCGCGGTGCATGCTCTGTCGGATCTGGACCTCGATCCCGAGGAGGTGCTGGCCCGGTTGGACGCTCTGGTGAGCCGCATTTCAGGGGCCCATACCTCCGATCCCGGCACCCGGGACGGCGCCGACGGCTTCGACCTCAGGTGCGTGTACGCCGTGTACGACCCGGTCGCCGGGAAACTCTCCATCGCCAGCGCCGACCACCAACCCCCGATCGTGGCACATCCTGACGGACGCGTGCATCTGCTGACCACGCCGGTAGGCCCTCCCCTGGGAATGGCGGGAAGTCGCGAGAGTGCCACAGAAGTTGATCTAGAGGCCCGCTGCACTCTCGCGTTCACGACAGCACCGAACTCCACCGCCGACACGACAGAGACGCTGATGCGAGTTCTTTCGTCCACCGCAGAAACCTCTTTGGAAGAACTGAAACAGAACATACTGGGAGCCACGTTCTCTGATTTCTCCGGGCCCGGAGGCACCGTTCTCCTGCTGGCACGAACTCAGCGATTGGACGAGAATCACCTGAGCACTTGGGACCTTCCCAGTGATCCTGCCGTGGTCGCCACCGCTCGCAACCTGGTTCAGCAGCAGCTCTCGGTGTGGGGCCTTGAAGCGGCCGCGTTCGTGACAGAGCTGGTGGTGAGCGAATTGGTCACCAATGCCATCCGTTACGCGAACGGCCCGATCAGTCTGCGTGTGATACGCGATCACCACGCACTGATCTGCGAAGTGTCGGATACAAGCGCCACCGCTCCCCACCTGCGTTATGCACGCTCCAGCGATGAGGGAGGAAGAGGACTCTTCCTGATCGCCGAGCTCACTCAACGCTGGGGAACCAGATTCAGCGATAACGGCAAGACCATCTGGACCGAACAGGACCTGGACGAGCTGGCCGTCCTGTAGCGGGCAGGAGCTCGTTCGTGGGGTCGCCTTCGGGTTCCAATGACCAGGGGCATGCAGTCAGTGTGTCCGTCCGGAGCGGACGTGAGAGCCGGCACGGGTGGACCGGGCCGTGTTTCCAACTGATCACTCCAGAATGAGTTGGTTCCAGGGTATTGGCAGTGGGCTGGTGGGCGGCAGGGTTCTGCAGGTGTCGGATGCCGAGCGGGTACGGATCGCCGGCACACGCTGGGCGATCGAGGAGGCATTCCAGCCCTGCGTAGAGCGAGTGCGGCCTGGATCGGCCGGGGTCTCCGGGCTGGGGACATCCTTCCTTCTTGGACCACCCGCCGCTGACAAGGGCGCGCAGCCGCCTCGCCGGGCAGGGTGGACCCCTGCCCGGCGAGGCGGGCCTGCGCTGTCCGGTGGATCATGTCATCACCAAGATCAAGGGGCGCTCAACGACCCGTCCGACAGCAAACGCACATGCGGCGCATCATCGACGCCCTGGTGTAATCCCCATCGGCAGAGCCCTGAAGTACCGGCTTGACCTGCAACGTTCGACACCCGCAGGTCGTCCACGACCAGGTATGTCTCCCGGGCGGTCAGACCGTCACGAGTCCCTCGGCGACGAACCCTTCCACGAACTCCCGTGCACGCCGGTCGAGATCGGCGTACTGCGCCTCTCGCTCAGCGCCCGCGACCGCTTCGCCGATCAGGAGGTTGCCTTCGGCGTCGACGCGCTGCGGGCGCTCTTCCGCGTCGGTGAGCAGGCCGACGGTGGAGTGGGAGAAGCCGCAGTAGTAGGCGATGCCTTCGCTCAGATTGGTCTCGAGGACGGCTTGCATCCCCTTAACGATGGGATCGTCGGCAGTGGCGCCGGCGAGGCCCAGCCACAGCATGCGCTTGCCGGCGAGGCGGGGCTTGCTGCGACCGTAGGCGAACCCGTAGTTCCATACGCGGTCGATCCAGCCCTTGAGGATGGCGGGCACGTTCTGCCAGTACACCGGGAAGACGGCGACGACGACATCGGCGTCGAGGATGCGCTGCATGTGGGCGTGCGCTTCCTCCGAGTACGCCTTCTCCCTGTTGCCCCAGTCCGGCTGGTCCGACATGTTCATCCGTGGGTCGAACCCCTCGGCGTGCAGGTCGAGCAGGTCAATGCGGTATCCGGCGGCTTCGAGCCTCGCGGCGGCACGGCGGGCCGTGTGCGCGGTGAGGGAGTCGGTGCGGTGGTGTGCGACGACCACGAGGGCTGTCCTGGCATGGCTGTCGTGCTGCGTCACGGTGTCTCCCGGCTGGTCTCGGTCGATTCGATGAATCCAGTACAGCCGCGGTGATGTAGAGGATCCATGGGAGAAACGCTCCGGAACATAGGAGATCGTCTACGATGAGTCCCGTGGATCCTTTGAGTTCACTGCTGAGTGGAATCCGGGCCGAGGGCTCGGTCGTCAGCCATGCCGTCCTGACGGCGCCCTGGACCATCCGCTTCGCCGACGACGCACCGCTGACAATGATCAGCGTGCTGCGCGGCGGGGGCACCCTGCTGCTGCCCGACGGCACCGAGCGAGCGGTCGGCGTGGGCGATACCGCCATCGTGCGCGGCCCCGCACCGTTCCATCTCGCGGACCAGCCCACCACTGTCCACAGCTCCCATGCCGAGTACGAGATCGCCTGTTTCACCACGGACGCCGAGTGCACCGCCCAGGAACTGGGCGGTATCAACTGGGGCACCGACTCGGAGGAGGCGACCGCGCTGATCGTGGGCGCCTACCGCGCCTCGGGCCACCGCCACGAGCGGCTCCTGCGTGCCCTGCCACCCGTCCTGGTGATCAAGGAGGACGTCGAGGTCTGTGCCTGGCTGGAGACGGCCGCCGCCGACGCCGCCCGTCTCTCGGCCGGTTCTCAGGCACTGATGGATCGGCTCCTCGACTGGGCCCTGGTGTGCACGTTGCGTGGCTGGTTCGACCAGGCCGGCGCTGACGCGCCCAGCTGGTACCGAGGCCTCGCCGACCCGGTCATCGCCCCCGCCCTGCAGGCCTTCCACGACCGGCCCGCCGAGGCCTGGACGGTGGCGTCGCTGGCCACTCGAGCCGGCGTCTCCCGGGCGCTGTTCGCCAAGCGCTTCACCAAGCTGATGGGCCGCCCGCCCCTCGCCTACCTCACGGAATGCCGCATGGACGAGGCCGAGACGCTTCTGACCGACACCGACCTCAGCATCGCCCAGATCGGAAGGTCCGTCGGCTATGCCGACGCTTTTGGCTTCAGTGCCGCGTTCAAACGCCACAAGGGCCTCAGCCCAAGCACGTTCCGCGCCGCGGCGGCCTGAGTTCCGGTCGGCCTGAGCCTGTTGTTCAGCGACCAGCACCAACACCAGCAGCCTCCCTTTTACTTGTCCCGCTTCTATCCGGCGGGAGGCCACCCCACATCAGCCGCAGTGGCCCCACTCGCGCTCAACGGCCGTGTCGGTGACCCGCGTCGTGGGCCGGCGGCTGCAGGGGTGGGCACACGACGACGACACACAGGTGACTCACCAGGCGTCGTTCTCGGCCCGGCCGGAGCAAAAGAACAGCAGCAGGCTGCCAAGTCAGCCATGTCAGTCGGAGTGCGGCCTCCGCCTTGGGTCGGAACCCGCGCACTCCCGGATCCACCCGGGCCCAGTCTCGACGGACGACGGTTCGCCGAGCATTCATCAGTCCCTAATGCCTGAGCCTCTCTTCGTCTGGACCTGCGTCCTACCGTCGCCGAGTTCGGCTTGTCCGTACGTAAAAACGAGGTAGCAATGCTCAAGCAAGCCTTTGCCGCGCTGGCAGTCGTGCCCGTCCTCGCGGTCTCCGTAACCGCCCAGGCAGCCACCCTGCCCAGCCACGAGCAGGTACAGCCCCAGAAGACCCACTTCGACCTGCAGGCCCACCGCGGCGGCATCGGCATGACCACCGAGGAATCCCTCGAGGGCTTCGCCAAGGCCATGCGTCTCGGTGTGACCACCCTGGAGTTGGACACCCACGTCACCAAGGATGTGCGGGTCGTCGTCAACCACGACCGGCAGATCAGCGCCCAAAAGTGCAAGGACACCGCGCCGGTCACGCCGGGTGACCCGATGTACCCGTACGTCGGCAAGTACATCAAGGATCTGACGCTGGCACAGATCCAGACCATGGACTGCGGCTACCAGCAGCTCCCCGGCTTTCCCGAGCAGGAGCAGCTCGCGGGCTTCCGCATAGTTGAGCTCAAGGACGTCCTGAACCTGGTCAAGAGCTACAAGGCCCACCAGATCAAGCTGAACATCGAGACCAAGGTCGAGGCGGGCGCGCCCGAGCAGACCCAGCCGCGCGAACTGTTCGTGCGCCGCGTGTACGAGGAGATCCACAAGTCCGGCATCGAGAGGCAGGTCACGATCCAGTCCTTCGACTGGGGCGCCCTGAAGGAGATGCACAAGCTCGCGCCGACGTACCCACTGGTGGCACTGACCAACTATGACTTCCTGCAGGTCGGCAAGCCCGGAGCTTCCCCCTGGCTGGGCGGCATCGACGCCGACGACTACGACGGCGACTTCGTCAAGGCCGCCTCCACGATCCCCGGCGTCACGGCGCTCTCCCCGGTCTACGGCATGCCGCAGAACGGCACCATCGCGGACCCGAACTTCAAGTTCTACGTCGACAAGAAGATGATTGCGAAGGCCCACGAGCGCGGTCTGAAGGTCATTCCGTGGACCTGTGACGACAATGCCACCGTCGCGGCGCTGATGGACATGGGCATCGACGGCATCATCACCAATTACCCGAACCACGTCCGGGACCTCATGGCCAAGCGCGGCATGCGCCTGCCGAAGGCCTACTCCGCACCGCGCGGGCAGTGATCTGAAGCACCACAGTCCTGGCGCCTGACCCCGGTTGCTGTCACCGGTCCGTCAGCCGACGGCCCGGACGGAGCTCGTTCAGGGGCGTTCGGCCTGTGCCCAGCTCAATGATCGCTGCGCAGCGAGCCGCCGACAGCGAACGCGAATTCGTGGTGATGACCGTGTCGGCATGGGCGGTGCCAGTGCGCGCTGCGAGCTGCGCGAGTTCGCGCTCTAGTCGACGGTGATGGACCCGTAGTAGTTCACGGCCGAGCTGCGGGCCGGGGAGATGTACGCCAGGACCTCGGCGTCCACCTCACGGCCGGCCTTGCGCAGTCGGTCTACGGACAGACCCATGGGGTTGGCAGTAGCAAGCGCCATGGGTGGCGGCACCGATTATGGGGTGGCCTCGGGCTGGTGAGCCTTGCCCGACCCCGCGCCCCGTCGCTGTAGGAAGGCAGACGTCGTCGCGTGACTCGGGCGGGCTCAGCCTTCCGCCGAGCCCGCCACGCCGGCGCCAAACCAAGGCCGGACTCGCGTCACGCCGTCAGCGCTGCAGTGTCAGCAGACCCGGACGGTAGGGCAGGAGGCCGTAGTCGCCGCCTGAGTTGGGGCTGCGCCCCTGGTAGAGCAACTGCAGATTGCAGGGGTCGACGGTCATGGTCTGGTCAGGGCTGGTGCGGATCAGTTCGCCATGGCTGATGTCGTTGGTCCAGGTGGCGCCACTGTTGGCCTTGCCGGCGAAAGGATTGCTCTCGGTCGCGGCCTGGGGTGTCCACGAGCCGTTCAGGCTGGTGGCCGTGAACGAGCGGAAGTAGCGGCCCTGCGAGCCGATCGCCTCGACGATCATGAGGTAGCGGTTCTGGCCCTGCAGCTTGTATACCTGCGGGGCTTCGAACAGGTTGTTCGTCGTATCGCTCATGACCACTGTCGAGGTCGTGCCGAAGCTGCCCGGGAAGTTGCCGATCGGCATACTGGCCCGGTAGATCTTGCCGTTGTCACCGGCGAAGAACAGGTACATGTTCGTCCCGTCACCGATAAGCGTCTGGTCGATGGGTCCTGTTCCGGAGCCGGTGATGCTCCCGGAGAAGAGCACCTGCGGGGAGGACCAGCCATTCGGGTTGGTGGGGTCGTTCGACGTCCGATAGGAGAAGGCGGTCCCGCCCCACTGGTAGGCGAGCACCCAGATGTTCTTCGGCGCGAAGTAGAAGAGCGTGGGCGCGACGGTGGGGGTCGACATCGGGTTCTGGCTGGCCGAGGCCATCTCCGACCAGTTGGTGAACAGGCCGAAGTTCATCGAGCCCCAACTTGTCCCCGTGTCGTGGGTCGTCGCGTAGACGAGTTGCCTGCCGTTGTAGGGGGCGACGGTGAAGTCCTTGAGCGAGACCCACCCCGGCTTGGGCTGCGCCAGCGCGCCCGTCGATGTCCATCGGTAGGCCGACGGAAGATCGCACGGGCCGGGGTTGTCGGCGCCGACCTTGACGAGCTGCCACTGCTGGTTGGTGCCGCCCCAGTCGTCGTACTGGACGATGTTCGCGTTGTCGGCGGTGGAGGCGCCCTGCACTTCGAGGGCCTTGTTGCTGTGGCGCGAGATGAGTCTCACGTAGCCGTCCGAGCTGTCGGCCAGCCGCCACTGCTGGTTGGTGCCGTTCAAGTCGGCCCACTGGACGATCGATCCGCCGTTCGCGGTGGACCAGTTGTAGAGGTCCAGCACCTTGCCCGAGTGGCGGGACTTGATGCGGTAGTAGCCACCACCGGAGTCGACGAACTGCCATTGCTGCTGGCTCTGATCGTTCCTGGTCCACTGGGTGATGCGGGCGCCGTCGTCGGTTGCCCGGTTGTAGACGTCCAGGGCCTTGCCGCTGTTGCGGTTGACCAGCACGTATGAGGCGTTGGGGTCCACGGTCGCCGCGGCGGCGGGCTGTGCGGCGAGGAAGGTGGCCACGAGCAGCAAAAGCGAAAGGACGGCGAGTAAGCGTCCTGGACGGACCAGAGACGGTTGGCGAAACCACATCAGAGGGCCTCCTTGGGGGCGGGGTGAGGTGACCCCATTGCACTGCGGAGCGGACGTGCCGGGGGGCAGGGACCGACGTGGTTCGATATCTCGAACTACGCTCGGCTTCTCAGACACAGGGATGATTGATGTGTTGACGATGGATCGTCAACACCTCTCACAGGACAAGTTTCGGTTCTCCGCTCGAAACGTTTCGAAATCCCCGGCGAGCCGAAGGTGAACCCCGGCACCGAACGCTGCCTACTCGGCTTCTCTCCCCGCTCGTCCCCTTGGGCTTCGCAGACGCCTCGGACTGGCGAGTTCTTCCGCAGACTGTGGAGTGGCTCGCGGGCGCAACAGCTCGCCGGCCCAAAGCGGAGAGGCGCTGTTTGTGGACAGTTCAGCGACAGGCCTTGACCAGAGGGCCCCGTATTTCTAGCTTGTGCCGTCGTAGCAACCGGGAATTCTTCGAAACATTCGAGATTGGTCCTGGGCAATCTGTGCCGCACGGCAGATCCACGCACAGCTGCACGACAGATCCGCGCACCAAAGCACCTGCGCACCCTGTTCGTTCCGGTGAGGTTCGCACCAGCGCATCCCGGCTCTTCAGCAGTTGGAGAGGCGCGCGACGCCGCGTGGCGGTCCCCCGGCTGAGCCGCGATGGAGTACCCCCATGCCTGTGTCGAAGCGCCGCCGGCGGCCGCCGCGCGTCACCCGACGGCCGACCGGGTGCCGTCCGTGCCGGTCGAGATCGTCCCGGTCCCATGACCGCGGTGTCCGGTGATGTTCGAGCTACCCGGGTTACGGCCCGTCCCGTCCGTCTGCCGAGTGGGAGCGGACGACGCGTTCGCCTGCGCTTCAGTCATTCCGTGATGTCTACCTTGGAGGCACCGTCATGGGCGTGTATGCCCTTCCCAGACCCGTTGTCCGCCGGAAGATTCGCAACCTGCTGTTGGCGCTGGTCGTCGGCGTCCTCGGTACGGTCGCCGCACTGGTCGCGCCGCCGACGGCACACGCCGCCGAGAGCACGCTCGGCGCCGCGGCGGCGCAGAGCGGCCGCTACTTCGGCACCGCCATCGCCTCGGGCAGGCTGGGCGATTCGACGTACACGGCGATCGCGGGCCGTGAGTTCAACTCGGTGACGGCCGAGAACGAGATGAAGATCGACGCCACCGAACCGCAACGGGGCCAGTTCAACTTCACCGCCGCTGACCGCGTCTACAACTGGGCGGTGCAGAACGGCAAGCAGGTGCGCGGCCACACCCTGGCCTGGCACTCCCAGCAGCCCGGCTGGATGCAGAGCCTCAGCGGAGGCGCGCTGCGCCAGGCGATGATCGACCACATCAACGGCGTGATGGCCCACTACAAGGGCAAGATCGCCCAGTGGGACGTCGTGAACGAGGCCTTCGCCGACGGCAGTTCGGGAGCCCGCCGCGACTCCAACCTGCAGCGCACCGGCAACGACTGGATCGAGGTCGCCTTCCGCACCGCGCGCGCCGCCGACCCGGCCGCCAAGCTCTGCTACAACGACTACAACGTCGAGAACTGGACCTGGGCCAAGACCCAGGCCATGTACGCCATGGTCCGGGACTTCAAGCAGCGCGGCGTGCCGATCGACTGCGTCGGCTTCCAGTCGCACTTCAACAGCGGCAGCCCCTACAACAGCAACTTCCGCACCACCCTGCAGAACTTCGCCGCCCTCGGCGTCGACGTGGCCGTCACCGAACTCGACATCCAGGGCGCCCCGGCCTCGACCTACGCCAACGTGGTCAACGACTGTCTGGCCGTCCCGCGCTGCCTCGGCATCACCGTCTGGGGTGTGCGCGACACCGACTCCTGGCGACCGGAGCACACACCGCTGCTGTTCAACGGCGACGGAAGCAAGAAGCCCGCCTACACCGCCGTCCTCAACGCACTCAACGGCGGCACCACCACGCCCCCGGCGGATTCCGGACCGATCAAGGGCGTCGGGTCGGGCCGCTGCCTGGACGTGCCCGGCACCAGCACCACCGACGGCACCCAGCTCCAGCTGTGGGACTGCCACAACGGCACCAACCAGCAGTGGACGTACACCGCCGCCGGCGAGCTCAGGGTCTACGGCAACAAGTGCCTGGACGCCGCCGGAACCGGCAACGGCACCAAAGTCCAGATCTACAGCTGCTGGGGCGGCGACAACCAGAAATGGCGCCTCAACTCCGATGGATCCGTCGTCGGCGTCCAGTCCGGCCTCTGCCTCGACGCCGTCGCGGGCGGCACTGCCAACGGCACCCTGATCCAGCTCTACTCCTGCTCGAACGGCAGCAACCAACGCTGGACCCGCACCTGATGCGACCTTCCACCAACGAAAAGGGTGCATCGATGAAGACCCACGGTGCGGCTCCCCCCGCCCCTGAACGAAAACATCGCTGGTGGTCACGGGTCGCCGCCGTGGTGGCCGCGGCCCTCGCGATCGGCATGTTCACCGCGGTGAATCCGACGCCCGCCGAGGCGGCGACGGTGGACACCAACGCCTGGTACGTCCTGGTCAATCGCAACAGCGGCAAGGCACTGGACGTCTCTGGCACGTCCACCGCCGACGGCGCGCGGCTCAGCCAGTGGACGCGCACCGACGGAGCCAACCAGCAGTGGCAGTTCGTGGACTCCGGCGACGGCTTCTACCGCCTCAAGGCCCGGCATTCAGGCAAGGTTCTCGACGTGGCAGGCGCCTCGAGCGCAGACGGTGCCGCGATCCAGCAGTGGGCCGACCACAACGGGGCCAACCAGCAGTTCCGCCTGGCCGACTCCGACGGAGGCCACGTCCGGCTGATCAACCGCACCAGCAGCAAGGCGGTGGAGGTGCAGGGCGCTTCCACCGCCGACGGCGGCAACGTCGTCCAGTACACCGACTGGGGTGGCGCCAACCAGCAATGGCGGATGATCAAGCTGTCGGCCGGCGGCGGAGGCGGATGCGGCAGCGCCCCGACTCTGACGAGCGGTACGCACACGATTCACAGCGGCGGCAAGAGCCGCAGCTTCATCCTCAGGGTTCCCGCCAACTACGACAACAGCCACCCCTACCGGCTGATCTTCGCGTTCCACTGGCGGGGCGGAACCGCCGGCGACGTCGCCTCGGGCGGCACGAGCGGAAACGCCTGGTCCTACTACGGCCAACAGGAACAGTCGAACAACAGCGCCATCCTCGTCGCCCCCCAGGGCCTCGGCAACGGCTGGGCCAATTCGGGAGGTGAGGACATCACCTTCGTCGACGACGTGATCCGGCGCATCGAGGGCGGCCTCTGTGTCAACCCGGCACAGCGCTTCGCCACCGGATTCAGCTGGGGCGGCGGCATGAGCTACGCCCTCGCCTGCAGCAGGGCGAACGTCTTCAGGGCCGTCGCGGTCATCGCCGGCGCCCAGATCAGCGGGTGCAGCGGTGGCACCCAGCCCATCGCCTACTTCGGGATCCACGGCATCAGCGACTCCGTCCTCGACATCGCGCACGGAAGGTCCCTGCGCGACAGATTCGTCGGCAACAACGGCTGCACCCACCAGAGCCCGCGCGAGCCGGCGCCGGGCAGCCGAACGCACATCACCACCACCTACTCGGGCTGCCGTGCCGGATACCCGGTCCAATGGGCCGCGTTCGACGGAGGCCACATACCCGGTCCGGTCGACGGCTCCCCCGGCGAAAGCGGCGTCGCCACCTGGACCAAAGCAGAGATTTGGAGGTTCTTCGCACAGTTCCAGTGACACGCCCGCATCAAGGAGTGGAGCCAGGTGATGCCGGCTCCACTCCGTATAACGGGCCGGGCGGCATTTCGGCGTCGTGCTGTCCGGCGCGGTGAACCTCTTCGACTCCGGCGCGGTGATGCTCGGCGGCGTGTACCAGGAGCTGTAATGGTCCTGTTCTTGCCGTCAGGCGTCATATATGGGAGGGCCCAGAGCGAGACAGCATCGAGGGACCTGTTCACCACATGCACGGCTACGCCCTCGTCTTGGTGCACCTCACTCCATGTGGTCACGAGCGAGGCCTGCTTGCGGAGTTCGTTCTCACGTCCGTCCTGGACTGCCAAGCTGCCACGCGCATCTCCTGCAGCGCCGCCCCTCCCAGAGTGGGCCGGTCCGTCCCGAGTACCTGCTGACGGTACGGACCGGCCCCGGCTGCCCGGCCCGACTCCACGACAGACCCGATGTCCAGGCACGCTTCACCAGCGGCCAACACCCCGAACGAGCCGTCAACACCTGAGGCGGGCCACCTCGAAGCAGGAGCAGTCCCACCCCGGCCGCGAACCGGCCGCTGCTCTGCCCGCCCGGAGAGGAAACAAGCAGCTCGCACTACCCCGCTCTCCGCGCTCGGACCAGGCCGCCTCGGTGCAGCCCACGGACACCGCGGTCAAGCCGGCCACGCGGTACGTGCCACTGGTCGGCCGCATCGCCGTAGGCGGCCCCAATCCTCGCCGAGGAGTCCGTCGAGCACGTCTTCCCCTCTCCCCCGGGCGATGTTCCGCGCGGCGTTGTTCCGGACGGGACGGGGCCCTTCCGTGCTCTACGTGCACGGCCCCGGAGGAATAGGCAAGTCCATGCGTCCTGGAGATCGACGCCCGCGTCACCCAGCCCACACCCGAGGCGTTCGAAAGGGAGGCCGCGCCGGTCGTCGCCAATGAGCGGACAGTCCCTTCGTCGTCCGTTCCGTCGGGGCCTGAGGGATAGGTGCGGGGGCGGCAGGAGCCACCGGTGTCGCCGGAGCCGGGGATCGTGACCACGTCGCGTTCGGCTGCAGCGCGCGGGAGTGGCGCACCCGACGCGCCGAACGGACGGGGCCGGAGGGACGGTGACCCCGGAGAAGCGCCGGAGGGGCACGCGGGCACGGAAATCCGTCGCATCCCGGACCTGACATCACCCGCGACGCCTCCGGCCGGTGCGCCACCTCGCACGCCGGCACCGCACCCGCCCCGGCCCCTCCCCCGCCGACCGCGTCTCAGAAATGCCGGACGAGCCAGAGAGCGGCGAAGTACATCACGACCATCGCCGCCAGGATCAGGAAGACGGCGACGGCAACGCGGCGACCAGGGCTCACACGTCTCTTCTGCCCGTGGCCCACGCCAATGAATCGGCTGACTCCCGCAGTGTCCCGTGCTGGGCCGACACCGCCGTCATCGCTGGTGAAGGTGATTCCGAAGCTCCGGGATGGACGATGCCGTTGTCGACGCCATGGACGGAGCGCCTGGGGTTCGGCTCAGGGGCGTCCATGCGGGTGATCCGAGGGGCCCGCCGTCATCCGGCCGCACCGAGCCCGCCGCGGGCCCGCCGCGCCGGCGAGAGCATGTTCCCTCACCGCGGGCTCCTCGGCCGACTCTCGCAGACCGGACGTCCAGCGACGCGAGGACGAGGCCGCCCGACCGCCGTCTTCACCAGCTCCCGTCGTCACCACCGCCGTCTCACCGGATGTGCCGCGCGGGCCGGGTGGCGATGTCGAGGAGGTGCTCCAGGGGGCCGCGCCGGAAGAAGCGAGTCCATACCGCCGCCAGGAGCATGGCGCCCGCGATGAAGGCGAGGAGCACCGGCAGCGCGGACATGGTCTCGCCCTCGATGGCGGCCACGTACCAGACGTCGACGAAGAACCAGAGGGCGACGATGTGCAGGACGTACACGGTCAGCGCGATCATGCCGACTGCGGCGACGGGTCGGGTGAGGCCTGTGAGGCGCGGCATCCGCTCGGCGAGGGTCAGGCACGCGGCCAGCACCACCATGGCGACGCCGGTGTTGCCGAGGAGGGAGAAGGTCGTCTGGCTGTGCGGTGCGGCCACCAGCAGCCAGGCAGCCGGGGTGGAGCCCTCGGGTGTGCCTACGGTGTCCGACCACCACGCCGACGTCGCGGAGTCACCGTCCGTGGCAGCGGCGACGGCGGTGAGGGCGCGCGGGACCAGGTGCAGGGCCAGCCAAGAGCCGCCGTAGCCGACAAAGGCGAGCGCCCCGCCGATGAAGGCCAGGAGGGATCGGACGCCGGACCGAGTGAGGTCGAGCCGGGCCACCGCCATGCCCGCGATCAGGTACGGCGCCCAGGTGAGAACCGGATATTCCCCCGTGAACAGCAGTTCGACCATGCCGTCGGTGCCGCTGATCCGGGCGAGCGGGTCCCCTCCCGTGACGGCGTTCGACCAGTTTCCGGTCTCGATGGACTGCCTGATCGCGTAGAGGACCTGGGGCGTGATCAGTGCGCTCGCGGCGGCGAGGACGGCGAGGGTGCCCGCCCGCAACCGGTACAGCGGGAGTACGGCCAGGAAGAGCAGCCCGTAGAAGCTGAGGATGACGTCCACCGAGGTGTCCAAGGCGGTCAGCACGTAGCCGAGCACCACCAGGACGACGGCGCGCATCGCGATTCTGGCCACCGCCTGGCGGCCGGAACGGCCCGTCCGGGGAAGTGGACGGCCGGTGATGATGACCAGCGAGAAACCGGCGAGCAGGGCGAAGAGGGCGGAGGAGCGGCCTCGCGCCGTCTCCAGCAGGAAGCCCACCGGGCCGCCCACCGTGACATCGGGGCCCACGTGGGCGGAGTACATACCGAAGACCGCGAGGCCGCGGGCCAGGTCGATTCCGATCAGCCGGCCCGTGGAGGACGTGGCGGCGGCGAGGGGACGCTCCGCCTCGAGCTGATGCGACACCTCCGCCGGCACTGCCGACGCTGCGTTCTGCCTCATGTATCAGCGATTGCCCGAAAGCAAGACGCAACCCACGAGGCAGCTTTCCGAACGTACCCCGCCGACCGGCCGAAGCGATCCCTGCCGATCGGCCGGGCCGGACCGCCAACCGGCGGGAAACGCGGCCCGTTCGCCGGCGGAAGTCCCCGGGTGGGTAGACCTTGGTCAGCAGCAGGCAGGCGAGGAGCGGAGCGCGCATGATCCGGGTCCAGGTGGTCGACGACGAAGCTCTGATCCGCGTGGGCTTCACGCACATCCTGAACGCGGCGGACGACATCGAGGTCGTCGCGGCGGTCCCCGGCGGGCAGGCTGTCCGAACCGTACGGGAGGTGCACCCGGACATCGTCCTGCTGGACATCCGGATGCCGGACGTGGACGGGCTCACCGTCCTGGCGGACCTCCGCCGCCTGCCGGACCCTCCGGTGGTGGCCATGCTCACGACCTTCGACGCCGACGAGTACGTGGCGACCGCTCTGCGCTCGGGCGCGGCCGGGTTCCTGCTCAAGGACACCGACCCCGAGCAGCTCCCGTTCCTGATCCGCGCTCTGGCGGAGGGCAGTACGGTGCTGTCGTCCAAGGTCACCCGCAAGGTGGTGGACGGCTATCTCGACAAGAGCGCGCGCGAGCCCGCCGCCCGCCTCGCCGCCCGGCTGACCGAGCGCGAGCGCGCCGTGCTCGTCTTGATGGCGGAAGGGCTCGCCAACGCCGACATCGGCGAACGGATGCACCTGAGCGCCGGCACCGTCAAGGGACACGTCAGCGCGGTACTCAGCAAGTTGGAGGTCAACAGCCGCGTCCAGGCGGCCTTGATCGCCGAGCGGGCGGGCATGCTCGGGCCGCCTCAGGCCGGGGACACCCGGTGAACCCCCGGCGCCTGCCGGCTCCGCTGCTGGACGCCGGGCTCGTCACGGCCGCGCTGGCGGACACGTGGGTCAACGTCGACGTCGAGCAGCAAACCGCCATGGCCTGCGCACTGCTCGCCGCCTTCGCCCTCGTTCTGCGCCGCCGCCTGCCACTGACGACCTTCGTCCTCACGCTCCCGACCGCCCTGGTCACCGACGCGGTGTTCGCCACGCTCGCCGCGCTGTACACGCTCTCCTCCCTCAGCCGTCACCGTGTCCTCTTGGCCGGCTGTGCCCTCGCCTACGCCATCAGCGACCTCCTGCCGTGGCCGTGGTCGACCTTGAGAGCCTCTGAACTCGCCGGAACCCACAGCCTCGTCCACCTCATTTACGCCGTGGCCACGGCAGCCGCCCCCGTTTTCCTGGGCCAGCTCGTTCAAGCACGCCGTGAGTTGTCGCTCCGGCTCACCGAAATCACCGAGGCGCGCGAGCACGAGCGGCTGCTGACCGCCCAAAGCGTCCTGGCCAAGGAGCGCGCACAGCTCGCCCGGGAGATGCACGACGTGGTCTCCCACCAGGTCAGCCTCATCGCCGTACAGGCCGGAGCGCTTCAGGTGGGCAGTCGGGACGCGGAGACCAAAACGGCCGCGGCCACGATCCGGCAGCTCAGCGTGCAGACCCTTGACGAGCTGCGGCACATGGTCAGCGTGCTGCGTGCGTCCGGCAGTCGCCCTACGGACCTCACCCCCCAGCCCTCCCTCGCAGACCTGCAACGGCTGGTCGAGGGCAGCGGCCTCGCAGTGAAACTGGATACCGATCTGCCCGAAGACCTTGCGCCCACCGTTCAGCGCGCCGTCTACCGCACAGTCCAGGAAGCCCTCACCAACGTCCGCAAGCACGCCCCCGGTGCCACAGCCACCGTCCGTGTCCACCGCACGGGTGGCGTCATCCGCACCACCATCACCAACACCGCACCCACCCGTCCCCCGATCCCCTTGCCCAGCGCCCACCACGGCCTCACCGGCCTGCGGCAACGGGCCGAACTCCTCGGTGGCACCCTCGTCAACGGTCCCTCCGGCGACGGCGGCTACGAGCTGTGCCTGGAGCTACCCGTCGATCAAAACCGATGACCGATGACCTCTCCGGCGCGAGCATCGCGGACACCCCCTGCCATGAACGCCGCCCGCGCTGAACCCGCCATGCACGGGAGCACAAGTTCACGATCCCGGCCGGGCCGGCCGGCACGCAGCCGACATCGACGCCACAGGCTGCGAGCGGTACTCCCCCACCTCGCCCCCGCACCTCGAAGATTCTCTGCCATGCATCTGCTCACCCGGGGCGCGACCGGTCCCACAGGCCGCATCCCGACCGACCTGGCGTTGCGCTCCGGCGACTCCGTCACGACCCTCGTCCGCAACCCGGAGGCTCTGGGCGACCTGCGTGAGCAGGTCACGCCGGTGGCCGGGGACGCCACCTCACAGCACGACGTCCTCGCCGCCGCGGCCGGCCAGGAGTCTCGTGGATCCGTGACCGATCACGTACACGGATGAGTCGATCGCCTCGGAAGACCGCAGGAAAGCGCCGGGCCTGGCAGACTGTGCGCCACCTGGGGGGAGATTGTCGTGCCGGACGAGCTGACCGTCCGCCGGATACTCGGGGACCAGCCGTTCGCCGAGATCGGCCGGCCCGTATGGGCGGTGAACGACGCGCGTCACGGCTGCGTCATCGCGGCCGGTGACCTCGGGCACGTCATGTGGCGCGGTACGGGCCGCTGGCTCGGCCACCGGATCGGCGTGTACGAGGCCGGCACCCTCCGTCCGCGGCACGTCGTCCCCTCCCGCTACTCCGTATGCGCCATCGAGCCTCACCCCGAGCTGCCGCTCGTCGCCGTCGGCACGGGCCGCTACGACGGCTCGTGGGACTTTCAGGGACAGCTGCTCCTGCTGAACCTGGAGACCGGGCGCGTGACGGACCTGCTGAGCAAGAGCCGCCAAGTGCGCCACCTGCGCTGGCTCGAGGACGGCAGGCTCGCGATGCTGCTCGCCCCCGAGGACAAGGACGGCGGCTTCCGCAAGGGCTTCGAGCTGGCCGTCGCGGTGGACGACTGGCTGTCCGCTCCGGCCGGTCTGGTCGACCCCGACCACACACGCCATCCGATGGTCGAGAGCGGGCTCCTTTACGACCCGCGTGTGGAGGACACCCTCGCGCAGCTGACGGAGGGCCGGTGGCGGCGGCGAGCGGAGATGCGGGACCTGGCGGTTCTGGCCGACGGCCGGGTGCTCGCCACCGGCCGGCACACGGACCTCGAATGCTGGGATCCGTCGGGCGCGCTGCGGTGGGCTCTGCCTGCGGACGGCGAGGGGAGCGTCCGGGTCGAGGCGGCCCCTGACGAGGAGTCGGCGTGGGTGACGTACCGGGGCTACCGGCGCGACGAGGTGACGGGCCGCCTGGTCGACCGCGCGACCACTGTTCGGCGGATAGCGACGGCGGACGGCGGCCCGTTGAACTGCGTGGACGTGCCGTCGGACCCCGCGCTGTGCGCCGCGGGCGAAGGCTGGCTCGCCCTACGCCCGCAAGGGCGCGACGCACACGCCGCGCTGCTGCTCGCCCCCACGCACCAGGAGGCGGCACGTCTCGGCCTCGCCCCCAGCCGCTCCAACTCCCCGGCGCTGCGCGTCAGACACAGCGCCCGTCTGCTGTATGTGGACGGCCCCGGCCCGGACGACGACGCGCCGTGGATCCACGCGATCGATCCTCCGGGCGCCCACGGCCCCGCCACGCCGCGCGCCCTCTTCCCCTTGCGCTGGGACCCGGCGTCCGCGCTCCAGCCCTGGTACGGCCCCGCCATCGAGCTGACACACACCCTCGTCCTCGCGGGCCGGTCGTACGAACAGGGCGCCACCTACCTGGAAGCCCGCGAGGGCACGTACGTCGTGAGCCGCCGTCTGCCGGACGGAGAGGCACGCTGGGTGTACGGCACCGACAAGCCGCTCGCCGATCTCGACGGCGACGAGCGGAGGGTGTACGTCGTATATCTCACCGGCGAGGTCGAGACCCTGGACACGGCCACGGGCGAGGTGCGAGCCCGGCACATCCTGCGCGCGCACGGCCACCCGGTCACGCCGGTGTCCGCCGCGTACCGGGCGGAGCAACAGCGGCTGGTCGTGGGGACGGTGGACGGGCGGATCCTGGACTGCTCGGTTACGGGTTGACCGGGTCAGTAGAAACCGCCGCCACCACGATGTGCCAGTGCCCCTCCGCGCGGACGACGTCTAGGGGGGTTGGAGAAAGCTCGGTGGTCGGCGATTGCGCCACCTCACGAGCCGCCTTTCGCCAACTGCCGTGACTTCATGGGCGTCGCCCGAACCAGACGACCGGCCGAACATTCTCGTCTCCGTACTCGGCGGCCAGGCGCCGCATCGCCTGCCAGGCCCCGAGCCAAGGCGATCGGTCCGCAGGAGCGAGCATTCCCGCGGTGAGGATCACGGGTCGGTACACGGCACCCTCCAGCTGAACCTCGCCGCCCTGCGGCCATTGCGATGGGCTGTCCAGATCCCCGCCGAACGCATCGGCCGCCGCCTCCCCCGGGCCGGGCGTCGCTGAGGCCCAGACGATGCCGTCCTGGGCGAACTCGCCGTCCTCACCAGGCCGCCACAAGCCCACCCAGTACCAAGAAGGCTTGCCGTCGAGCGGGGCGTCCCAGTCGACCGCGGCAACTTCGGCCCAGGTGGCATAGGTGTGACTGTGCTGGTAGTCGCCGACTGCGGCCTCCCACACCGCATCCGAGGCATCGCCCGGGAGCCCGCGATCGGCAAAGAGGGGACGCTCCAAACCCTCCGTCCCGCCGAAGCCGAAAAGACACCCCCCACGCCTCGCCGTCCCGCCCCGACTGGAGATCCAGAAGGTCGACCTGCATCTCCCAGTGCCCACCGGCCGAGCGAAGCTCGATCACACCATCGATGTCTGCACCCACGATCCTTGACGCTAAGCCCAGCGAACACAGGCCCCCAAGAATGACCTGCTGCTACGCGGCCTCCACCGGCGTGCGCGTACCGGGACGCAGTGGGCCGGTGAACCGCGATACGCCGGTGCCGTCGGTATGGGTGCCACCGGCCGGTCCCCCAGCCCGGGGACCGGCCGGTGACTCGCGGCCCGACCCGGGGGCCGAAGGGGCGCCCCTCGCCTGCTCGAGTGCCTCCCGCGCGGCAACCATGTCCGCGCTTGATACTCACATAGATCGTGAGCCGAGGGAGGCCCGTCGGCGAGGGCGGCCGTTATTCCAGCCACATTCCGTCGCGCATGATGACTCTCCCGCGCAGTTCCGGCTCGCCGCGCCAAGCGCGCACAGTCCTCGGGACCACGCGTACATACAGAAAGGAACCCTCCTCCACGCGCGGATCCCATCCGAACTTGTCGGCGAACGCATCCGCTGCGGCTCCGGGCGCCTCCTGGTCCGGAAAGCACTCCGCCTCACCCTGGAGAAGTACCACGTCGAAGGTGTCCGGTAGCGCCAGACGCACGCGAGGCTCTTCGCGGACGTTCCGCGCCGTCACGGAGGTGGCGCTGGTACACATCCACACCGCTCGCCCATCCCACAAGAACCACAGAGGCACCTGGTGCGGCCCGTGGTCAGGGTGAGCCGTCGACACCCATACATCCCGCTCTGTGACGAGCCGCTCCAGAGCGTGGCGCATACGCTCCGCCGTCTGGCGACGAACGATCCCCGTGGTCTCCATGAGGACCGACCCTAGCCAGCAGGCGCGAAGCGCGCCTGAGGCGCAGGACCTACTCCCAGCGACCGATGAACCCTTCACCTTTTGGCTCGGGTGACCGACTTCGATGCTCAGGGTGGAAGCTGAAGTGCTCAGTCACGTTTGTCCCCGGTAGTGACTGGCTCGTGATCGCGCCGGTAGTGACTGGCTCGTGATCACGCCTGGTGGCTGCGTCGCCAGGCGGACTATCCGAGCCGGTGGGCCGGGCCGTAGCGGCCGGACGACAACACTGATGAACGGGCTTCACCAGCAGGGGTAATACGTCAGTGGGCCGTGCGGCGCAGCCGCCCCTTGTACGGGCGCTCCCAGGCTTTGTACTCGGCCCGCTGGCCGCTGGCTGCCACCTGGGCGGCCGAAGGGGGCGTCATGCGCTTCGCGGCGCGGGTTGCCGATCGCCTCCAGGAGCGTCTGGTGGTGCCGGCGGCCGAAACGCCGGAAGACCGCCCCCGGCCGGGCTGCGCTTCTTCAGCAGGTTTATGCGCTCGCGCCCGGCGGGGCGGAGGAGGCCGGTGGTGGCCGACCGGGATGGTCAAGGCCGTGTCAGCACGGCGCCCATGACGACGACGCGGGTGGGGGCGGCCGAGTGGCTGCTGCGCGAGATGGTCCGGCCCGGTCAGGACGCGGAGGGCGCGGGCCTGGGCAGTGGTGCCGCGCTGCGGACGGTGGAGCGGGCGCGGCCCGCACGCTCGGTGGCGGCCAAGGTCGCCGCTGCGGGTGGAGTCGGCGACGACACCGCCGGACACCGCCGCGTATCTCAGGGAGTTGACAGGCGCCACCTCGGTGGGGACGCGGCCCGCTGGTGCGGGCTGCACGACGCGCTGACCGGGCACCGTGGCACTCTGCCCGAACTGCTCGCCGCGCCGCCGATGCCTGCGGTGTCCGACGACACGCTCCGTCCGCCCGCGCCTCGCAGTGTCCACCGCACGCTCGGCCTGCTCCTGGAGCACACCGAGCCGCGGCATGCCGCGGCCGCGCTCGCTGCCCTGCCTGAACGGGTAACGGCAGAACTGCTGGCAAGCGGTATGCCGCCGGCGTAGGCAAGGACGACGAGCTGGGCGCGGTCGCGGGCGTGGAGCTTGGCCATCGCCCGGTTGATGGGGGTCTTGGCGGTCAATGGGCTGATGACCAGGCGATCGGCGATCTCGTCGTTGGACAGGCCCTGTGCGGCCAGAGCGACCCGCCTCGCGCTCGCGGCCGGTCAGCTCCCTGCAGCCCGCTGCCAGTGCGGGCGGGCGGCGGCTGAGTGACGTACCAGGTCGAGGAGCTTGCGGGTGATGGCGGGCGCCAGCAGGGCGTCGCCGCGTACGGCGTGCAAGAAGTCCTCCGGCAGATCACCTGCCTGGCCTGCGGTGATGCTGAGGGCGAGCGGTCGTGCACAACCGTCCGCGGCCAGGTGTACTTTCGTGCTCAGCCCGCCGCGGGAGCGTCCGAGTGCGTCATCGGTGGGCTCGCCGGAGCGGATATCCCCCTTGTACGCGCTCCGGCTGTGTGCGGCTGTGCTCGGACGACTGTGGAGTCCACCGATACCGTCCAGTCGATGTCGTCAATCGGCGTCCGCCGCCGCCAGGACGGCGCCGAGGATCGTCTCCCAGGTGCCGTCGACTGCCCAACCTGATCAGCCGTTTGTGAGCGGTCTGGAACGCGCCGAGCCCGGCAGGCAGGGCCCGTCAGGGCGAGTTGGTGCGGTACTTCCACGCGATGGCCTCAAGGGGGGCGGTGGTCGGCCCACCGCCGCCCGCGGACCGGATTGGCTGGCATCAGCGGCTCGATCCGGTCCCACATCGCATCAGTTATTACTAATCGGACAGACATATCCGATCAACTGACCAACGCGCCAAAGAGACACGCTCTGCGGCGGCCCGGGCCCGATCCTTCGAGCCGCAACTGTTGGCGAGCTCACCTGCTACGGCCGATGCTTTCATCGGCTGCTGCGCATGCCGTCTTCGGGAGACTCCCGGAGGGCGTCTTGCTGCATGGCAAAGGTGCAACTGCCGGGTCACTCGCGTCGTGCGTCATGGTGCCGCCGGCAGAGATGCACACGACCGCCAGCCGGAGACCACAGCCGAGCCCGAGCGGACCACCCATGCCGATCCCCCAGCCCCCGGGCCGGGGCTCGACCGAGATGATGCTGGTGGCCGCCAAGGCGTCGGCGGACGTCGTGACCGAGGAGGAGCTGAACGTCTGTCAGTGCATGAACATCAACGGCGACCATACGTGCTCTCACCGCTGCGGGGCGGCCTCCTGACAGTCCGAACACAGTCCCCACCAGGTGATTTCGGCTTCGTCGACAGCAAAGCCCTTGTCCTCGCCGGGGCTGAGGCACGGTGCCGCGCCTACGCTGCAGTCGACGTCCTCGATCAGACCACACCGGCGGCAGACCAGATGATGGTGGTTGTCGCCGACCCGCAACTCGTACCGGGCGGGCGAACCGGCGGGCTCGATGCAGCGAACGAGCTGGGCCTTCGTCAGATCCTCCAGCACGTTGTACAGACCCTGCCTGGACAGACCTCCGGCCGCGCCCGCGTCCGTACCGATACGCGTCTCGAGATCTGCCGCCGTGGAGTGCGGATGGCCCTGCAGAGCGGTCAGCACCGCCCTGCGCTGGGCCGTGCTGCGCAGCCCCTTGCGCTTGAGCAGGTCACCCGCGAGCTCCTCCATGGCCATTTCGCTCTCCTACGCGATACCGAGTGCCGACCACTCAGCCGCACGAACGGCGGCAGCCCTCGGCGACATCCCGGCCCGGCACCTCACCACGGCCGCCCGGCAGGCAGAGCACAGGGAAACCGTGCCGCCCTTCGACACCACGGCGCCAAGCGTGCAGCCCACGATACAACCCAGAGTTGACTCAGTCAGCTCTAGGGCGTGTAAAGAAAGCGCCTGGTGAGGACGGGCAACGGCGCCTCCGAACGGATCATGACCAAACCGGGGATGCGTCCGCTCCGTGAGACCGTCAATCCCACCTGCGGTCGGCGAGTACGGGTGTTCGAGTTGTCGTCGGACCAGTACGTCACGACCACTCGTTGATGGCGGCTACGAGGACGGCTTTAGGCAGCTTCCGCCGTCCGGCAGGCGCCACACACCAGACGCCGAGCCGGAAGGGCACTCGTCATGGGAATCACTCCGATGGGCCGCTGGACAGGCGACCGCATGATCAGTGAGTGATTGGCGCAGGTGAACAGTCCACAACGCGTGCAGCAGCCGATACCGGTGGCCTCGTTGTGCCCTTCCTGGGAACAGTCGTAACAGTGCATGGTGCTTCCCGAGTGAAAACTGGCCCACTTGCCACGTGCAGTGGGGTGCGTGATGTCCGCATCCCGCCCACGCCGCACTGCGCACACTCAGGCAGAAAGACGACGTTTCGAGCAGGGATGGCCATGTGCCCGCGAGCGCTACTCGCCCCTCGGCACACATCGAACATAGCCCCCTAGTTTTGACTGAGTCAACTCTAGGGACGGCGCGGCGCGGTTTCCATGTCCGGATCTTGGGGTATCGCGTTGCCGCCGGCTCCAGCCCGGGGCATGCCGACGGCAGCCGACTCTCCGGGGAACATGCACCCAGAGCGTGCTTCGGCGTCAGCCGCACCACCCTTCGGCCACGCCCTTCGACCCCTCGTCGATGCGGGACTCGTCACCGACCACGCGGACGGGCACCGAGGAGTACAAGCCCCGCCTGGACGACCGCTGGAGCGAAGACCACACCAACCCACCTCGACATTGTGGGAGGTAGATCCTGCCGCCCGGCTGTGAGGGCAGCCACCGGTCGCGTGAGCCCGCGGGCCGAGTCTCGGCTACTTCAACAACGACGTCACCGACCACGTCCAGAACGGCGGTGGTCAGCAGGGCCAACGACATGGTCAACCGCACGTTTCCACAGGGCGCGGCAGTCCCGCCGTTCCGCAACTCCGCGAACCTGGCGGGTGTCGGCGCTCCCCCGACGGGGGTCCGCCGATCCGCCGATCCGCGATCCGGCGGCCCGCTGAGCCGGTCGCCCGGCATGCCGACCCGGCACACGTCCCTCAATCCGCCAACAGCGCCGACAACTGGGGGGAGTACGTGGCGTGCAGGACGAGCGCCGCGCTGCCCACCACCGCGGCGTCCGCGCCAAGCGGGGACGCCTCGGCCCGGACGACCCGGACGTGACGGGACAGGGGGCGGGTCGCCAGCGCCGCGGCGACCACGTCGACGTAACGCGACTCGACGTGCTGAATGCCGTGTCCGCCGAGGACGATCAGATCCACATCGATGAAGTTGGCGATGTTGACCGCGACCGAGGCGACGTATTCCGCCACCTCGTCGATGACCGCCGTGGCGACCGGGTCGCCGGCCGCGGCGGCCCTTTGGACGGCGCCGTGGTCGACCGCGTCGGGGTCCTCGGCGAAGGCGCGTGCCAGCGCGCTGTCCGCATGCGGTCCGGTGGCTAGTCTGCGATGCACTTCAGCGACGATCGCCTCAGGGTTGGCAAGCCGCTCCAGGCAACCCCGGTTGCCGCAGTAACACTCCGGTCCGTCGGCCAGCACGCAGGAGTGGCCGAACTCGCCCGCGTTGAGTGAACCACCGCGGTACACCTGGTGGTTGAGGATGAGCCCGCCGCCGATGCCGGTTCCGAAGAAGAAGTAGGCGAAGTCCGCCACGCCCCGGCCCGCGCCCGACCAGCGTTCACCGACGGCGGCGGCCGTGGCGTCGTTGTCCAGGGTAACGGGCAGACCAGTGGCCTCGCTGAGCATGTGCTGGACTGGAACCCTGGTCCAGCGGGCGAGCTGTGGCGCGCCGACGATCGCGCCCTGCGCGGCGTCGATCGGTCCGGGGGTGGCCAGGCCCAGTCCGAGTACCTTGCCGCGGTCGACACCAGCCTCGGCGAGCGCGTCGGCAACCAGCTCGGCCATGACCTTCACGACCTCGACCGGGTCGTTGCTCGGGTGCGTCGGGCGCCTCCTCACGACCAGCGGGCGGCCGAGCAGGTCGACCACGGTGCAGCTGAGCTCCACGGGGTCGAAGTGGAGACCCACCGCGCTGCCCGCGTCGGCGTTCAGCCGAAGGGTGGTGCGCGGCTTCCCGCCGCTGGAGCCCTTGCTCGCACCGTCCTCACGCACGATCCCCTCGTCGAGCAGCCGGCGGACGATGCCCGAGACCGTCTGGGGGGTGAGTCCCGTGTGCTGGGCGATCTCGACCCGGCTGATGCCGTCGGCGAGCTGGATCTGGTCCAGGACGACGGCCCGGTTGTATCGCCCGACCTTGGGAAGGTTCGTTCCTGCCTGCCGCACGCACGGTCCTCTCTTGTAACCCACCAACAACATATCTCCCCGCGCCCATTGACTTAGTAAAACAAATGGATTTAGTGTCCGGGCCTCAGACGGAACACCCCGGACACGAAGGCACAGGGCAGTGCCATCGGAGGCAAGTTGATGTCCACGGAATGCCGCAGGCCCGAAGGCCGGGAGGCGCTCTGGCGCGTTCCCGGCGGTGGGGAGCCCGGCTCATGACACCCACCGCCACGCCCCTGCTGGAAATGCGGTCGATCACCAAGACCTTCCCCGGCGTCACCGCGCTCGCCGACGTGAACCTCGTGGTGCGCGAGGGCGAGATCCACGCGATCTGCGGCGAGAACGGCGCCGGCAAATCGACCCTGATGAAGGTGCTGAGCGGGGTCCACCCGCACGGCAGTTACACCGGAGAGATCGTCTACCGGGGCGAGCAGGTCCGGTTCAACGACATCCGGGCCAGCGAGCACGCCGGCATCGTGATCATCCACCAGGAGCTGGCCCTGGTGCCCGGTATGTCGATCACCGAGAACCTCTTCCTCGGCAACGAGCCGCGCCGCCGCGGCTCCATCGACTGGAAGACGGCCCAGCGCCGCGCCCTGGAACTGATGGAGCAGGTCGGGCTCCGTGAGAACCCCGACACCCTGATCAAGGACATCGGCGTCGGCAAGCAGCAACTCGTCGAGATAGCCAAGGCGTTCGCCAAGGACGTCAAGCTGCTGATCCTCGACGAGCCCACCGCGGCCCTCAACGAGGACGACTCCCGGCACCTGCTCGACCTGCTGCGCGGCTTCCGCGAGCGGGGCATCACCTCGATCATCATCTCGCACAAGCTGAACGAGATCGAGGCGGTCGCCGACACCATCACGATCCTCCGTGACGGCCGCACCATCGAGAGCCTCGACGTGAAGGCCGACGGCGTCAACGAGGACCGCATCGTGCGAGGCATGGTGGGACGGGAGCTCAGCAGCCGGTTCCCCGACCGCACGCCCGACATCGGCGAGGTCTTCTTCGAGGTCCGCGACTGGACGGTACGACACCCAAGCTCGGACGAACGGCTGGTGTGCAAGGGGTCGTCGTTCCAGGTGCGCCGCGGTGAGATCGTCGGCTTCGCGGGACTCATGGGGGCGGGCCGCACCGAACTCGCGATGAGCCTCTTCGGCCGCTCCTACGGCACCTGGCTGTCCGGCCGGGTCTTCAAGGACGGCCGGGAGATCCAGCTGAAGACGGTGTCGGACGCCATCGGGCACGGACTGGCCTACGTCAGCGAGGACCGCAAGTCGATCGGGCTCAACCTCCTCGACGACATCAAGACCTCGATGGTGGCCGCCAAGCTGTCGAAAATCGCCCGGCGCAGCGTCATCGACCCCGTGCGCGAGCACCGGGTCGCCGAGGAGTACCGCCGGAGCCTGCGCATCAAGACGCCCAGCGTCGACGAGGGGGTCGTCAAGCTCTCCGGCGGCAACCAGCAGAAGGTCGTCCTGGCGAAGTGGATGTTCACCGACCCCGACCTGCTGATCCTCGACGAGCCCACCCGGGGCATCGACGTGGGCGCCAAGTTCGAGATCTACGGGATCATCCAGCGGCTCGTCGCCCAGGGCAAGGGGGTCATCGTCATCTCCTCCGAGCTGCCCGAGCTGATCGGCCTGTGCGACCGCATCTACACGGTGTTCGAAGGTGCCATCACCGGCGACGTGGCGCGCGAGGACGCCGACCCGGAACTCCTGATGAAGCAGATGACCGCGACGAAGAAGAGCCCCACTCCATGAGCCGTATGACTGACCTGCAAAAGAACCTCTTCGGGGGCACCACCTCCAACGCCCGCCAGTTCGGCATGATCTCCACCCTGGTGGCGATCGTCGTGCTGTTCCAGATCTGGACCGACGGACTGACGCTCACCTCCGGCAACCTCATCGCGGTCGTCAGCCAGTACTCGTACATCCTGATCCTGGCGATCGGCATGCTGATGGTGATCGTCGCCGGGCACATCGACCTGTCGGTCGGCTCGGTGGCCGCGTTCACCGGCATCGTCGTCGCCAAGGCGATGCAGGAGTACGACCTCCCGTGGCCGCTCGGCATCGTGCTGGGCCTGCTGGTCGGCGCGGCGATCGGCGCCTGGCAGGGCTTCTGGGTCGCCTACATCGGCGTACCGGCCTTCATCGTGACCCTCGCGGGCATGCTGCTGTTCCGCGGCGGCAACCAGTACATCGGCAACGCCGACACGGTCCCCGTGCCCGAGGGCTTCCGCGAGATCGGCGCGGGCTTCCTGCCCGAGGTGGGCCCCGACACCGGCTACAACAACCTGACCCTGCTGCTCGGCGCGGTCGCCTGCGCCGGTGTCGTGTGGCGCGAGTGGAAGGCGCGGCAGACCCGCCGCGAGATGCAGGCCGATGCGGCACCACTGTGGGTCACCGGCATCCGTCTGGCCGTCATGATCGGTGTCATCGTCTTCGCCACGCTCCGCTTCGCCGGCGGCCGGATCGGCACCAGCCTGCCGATCTCGGGCATCATCCTGATCGTCCTGGTCCTGCTCTACTCGCACTACACCCGCAACACGATCGGCGGCCGGCACATCTACGCCGTCGGCGGCAACGCGCGCGCCGCCGAGCTGTCCGGCGTGAAGCTCAAGCGGGTCAACTTCCTCGTCATGATGAACATGTCCGTTCTCGCCGCGCTCGCTGGCATGATCTTCGTGGCCCGCTCTGCGGCCTCGGGACCCCAGGACGGTCTCAGCTGGGAACTGGACGCCATCGCGGCCGTGTTCATCGGCGGCGCGGCGGTCTCCGGCGGCCTCGGCACCGTCAGCGGCTCGATCGTCGGCGGTCTCGTCATGGCGCTGCTCAACAACGGTCTCCAACTGGAGGGCGTGGGCTCCGACATGGTGCAGATCATCAAGGGCCTGGTCCTGCTGCTGGCCGTCGCCTTCGACGTCTACAACAAGAAGCAGGGCCGCTTCTCGATCATCGGCGCGCTCATGCGCCCCTTCAAACGGGACGACCCGGCCACCCCGGTGGCCCCCGCACCGGGCGGCGGCACCGACGCCGACGCCGATCCCGGCAAGGCGAAGGTCGCGGGCTGACCCGGTGTCCGCCCACCGACCGGTGACAGGACCCTCCGGCCGGCCGCCCCCGACGATCGGGGGCACCCCTGACGACCGGATGCCCGGTCACCCCCCACCCCCGCACGTGGACCCCGCCCACGATCCGGCGGTCGAACCGCACCGCCTCCACCGCCGCGCTCGACGGCACACCCACCCGCAACCAGCACCGCACGAAAGGTCCAACGCCACCATGCGCAGACTCGTCACCAGAGGCATCGCCGCCGTCGGCGCCGCCGCCCTGCTCGCCCTGGGCACCGCCTGCTCCAACGAGCGCGAGGGCTCCACCGGCAGCGACAGCGCCGACGCCAAAGGCTTCGCCAAGGACGCCCTGATCGGCGTCGCCCTGCCGGCCAAGACCTCGGAGAACTGGGTGCTCGCGGGCGACCTGTTCACCGCCGGCCTGAAGGACGCGGGCTTCAAGGCCGACGTCCAGTACGCGGGGGCCTCCACCACAGTCGCCGACCAGCAGGCGCAGATCTCCTCCATGGTCACCAAGGGCGCGAAGGTCATCGTCATCGGCGCGACCGACGCCTCCCAGCTCGCCACCCAGGTCTCGCAGGCCAAGGAGGCGGGCGCCACCGTCATCGCCTACGACCGTCTGATCACCAACACCAAGGACGTCGACTACTACATCGCCTTCGACAACTTCAAGGTCGGCCAGCTCCAGGGCCAGGCCCTCGTCGACGGCATGAAGGCGAAGAAGGCCAAGGGCCCCTGGACGATCGAGCTGTTCTCCGGCTCGCCGGACGACAACAACTCCAAGGTCTTCTTCGACGGCGCGATGCAGGTCCTCAAGCCCCTCATCGACAAGGGCGACATCGTTGTCGGCTCGGGCCAGACCGACATCAAGCAGACCGCGACCCAGGGCTGGAAGGCGGAGAACGCCCAGCAGCGCATGGACTCGCTGCTGACCTCGGCCTACAGCGGCAAGAAGACCCTCGACGGTGTCCTCTCCCCGAACGACACCCTCGCCCGCGCGATCCTCACCTCGGTGCAGGGCGCCGGCAAGCCGCTCCCGGTCGTCACCGGCCAGGACTCCGAGGTGGAGTCGGTCAAGTCGATCATGGCGGACCAGCAGTACTCGACCATCAACAAGGACACCCGCAAGCTCGTCGCGGAGACCGTGAACATGGTCAAGGCTCTCCAGAAGGGTGACAAGCCCACCATCAACGACACCAAGTCCTACGACAACGGCGTCAAGGTCGTCCCGTCGTACCTCCTCCCGCCCGTCATCGTGACGAAGCAGAACGCGGCCGAGGCCTACGCGAACGACCCCAAGCTGGCGCCACTCACCAAGTAGCACCGGGCCCATCGAACCCTCGCCCGCCTCGGACCGCGGTTCAGGGGCGAGCGGGGGTGCCGGCGCACCGCCGAAGTGCTCGCCCGACAGGGCCATACGGGCACCGATCTCCCGGGTGACGGTCTCCCATCAGCGGCGCGCTCCACGCCGGACGCGAACTGCACACCCCGGGGCGGGTTCCACCTTCTGCTGCCGGAGCCGACCGCCCGCAGCCGCCGGCTGCGTGGCTCGCCATCGCCGCTGCCCGCGACGCCCCCCAGGCCGACCCGGAGGCACAGCGGGCCGACGCCGCCACGAGCGACGCCTGAGCGCGCGGGCGCCCGTCGTCCGCACGCACGACCGTCCCACGTGCCCACCGCGCCGCCCGCGGGGGCGCGGCAGGCTTGTTCATCCCGACAGGCCATGCGCCAGCCCAAGGTTGACCATCGTGTGGGCGCCCCTTCCGAACATCCCCGGGGCCGCCCGCCCAAGGCGCGATGATCTCGTTGCGAGCGTGGTCACCTCCGGGTCGTGGGCCGTGGGACGGCAGCCACTGGCCGGGAGGGCGGCCGGACCTGCGGGTCCTCGGACAGGCGGTGCGAACCATCGATGCCCGTGCGCTGAGGCCGGTGGGGCGGAGCATCGGTCGCCTGACCGCGGAAGCGGACCACGGTGGCGCCCGGGCCGCCTGCCGCGCCGCGCGCGTGCCCGGTGTCCGGTGTCCGGTGTTCCGGGGTGGGGCATGCGACGTACGACTGCGCCGGCATCGAGGGCGCGGCGGCGAGCGTCTCCCGGAACCGCCGAGGGGGCGGACGCCCAGTGAGCGGGCAGCCGGACGGTCGGAGTCGGCGGCCTGCCGTCGCCCCGGTCCGTCGCTGCCCGGGCAGCCGGTCGCCTCCTCATCAAGCGTCTCACCGGCCCCTGCGGGCCGGCACCGACGGCGGCCGCCGTATCACGCACCATCTCGTGACGGGACACGCCTGGGAAATCAGGGTGCGTCGCCTTCCCTTCCCGCACTCATGGTTTACAGTTCAACCACATTCGGTGCCACGAGGAGGTCGCACCATGGCGGAGCTCGGTCTGGCCGACACGGTCGGCATCCTGCGGCAACCCGGCGTACGGACGCGGCACAGCAGCGCCGGGCTCGGATGGGAGCGGCTGTACGTATCCACCCAGGTGGAACAGCCCTATCGTGCCGCCTTCGATCCTGCGCCCACGCATCTGCTGATCCTGCACTTGAGCGGACCCGTCACCGTGCGGCGGGGACACGGGGCGGGCACCCGGTCGCGCACGATCCCGGCCGGTGGGCTCTTCCTGCAGCCCGCCGGCCGTACCCTCGCCGTCGAACTCGGCGGCACGCTCGACACGGTCCACGCCTACCTCACCGACGACGCGCTGTGCGAGGCGAACGACGGACGGGCCGTGGAGCTGTCCGAGGAATTCGGCATCACCGATCCCCTGGCCGAGCAGGTCCTGCTTGCGCTGGCGGGCGCGGTGCGCTCGTGGGAGCCGTCGGCCCGTACCTACACCGACCACCTGACCGGGATGCTCGCCGCACAGCTCGCCCGCCGGCACGGCGTCCGCGACGCCGTGCCGGCGGAGGGCCGGTCCGGACTCTCCGCACGTCGGCTGGCCGCCGTCCGTGCGCTCATGGAGGAGCGGCTGGCCGAACCGCTACCGATCGCGGACCTCGCCGACGCAGCCGCACTGAGCCGCAGCCAGTTCACCCGGCAGTTCCGGGCGAGCACGGGACAGTCGCCGCACCAGTTCCTGCTCGCGCTGCGTCTGGAGCGGGCGTGCCGGCTGCTGCGCACCGGCACCCACCCGATCGCTGCGGTGGCCGTGGCCTGCGGATTCTCCCACCAGGAGCACCTCACCCGGGTGATGCGCGCCCGGCTCGGCACCACTCCCGCCGCGCTGCGCCGCTCGGGCTGAACGCGGCGGCCGCCCCGTTCAGCGTTCCAGCACCAGCGCCAATGCCTGGCCCACCCCGATGCAGAGCGCCGCCAGCCCCGTGCCCGTGCCCGCCGCGGCCAGCTGGTGCGCGACCGCTCCCGTGATGCGGGCTCCCGACGCGCCCAGCGGATGGCCGACGGCGATCGCGCCGCCGCGCGGGTTGACGACGGCCGGGTCGAGCTCGGGCAGGGCGGCGAGGCAAGCCAGTGCCTGGGCCGCGTAGGCCTCGTTGAGCTCGACGGTGTGCAGATCGGCGGCGGCGAGGTCCGCCTTGGCGAGCACCTTGCGGATCGCGTCGACCGGACCGAGCCCGAAGTACTGCGGCTCGATACCCGTCACCGCCGCCGCCCGCACCCGCGCCAGCGGTTCGCGTCCGATCGCCGCGAGCCCCTCCTCGTCGGCGAGCAGCAGCGCGGCCGCCCCGTCGTTGAGCGGCGAGGCGTTGCCGGCGGTGATGGTGCCGTCCGTGCGGAACGCCGGCTTCAGCCTGGCGAGGGCCTCCAGTGAAGTGTCGTCGCGGATGTTCTCGTCGCGCGGCAGGCTGACGTCCTCGACCGGGACGACCTCCCCGTCGTAGAGGCCCTCGCGCCATGCGCGCGCGGCGTTGCGGTGGCTGGCGAGCGCGAACGCGTCCTGGGCCTCGCGGGTGATGGCGTACTTGGCGCCGACCAGCTCGGCGCTCTCGCCCAGCGGAATGGTCCACTCCCGCGGCATCCTCGGGTTGACCAGCCGCCAGCCGAGCGTGGTCGAGTACAGCTGCTGGTCCTTCGCGGGGAACCCCCGGTCCGGCTTGGGCAGCACCCAGGGTGCGCGGCTCATGGACTCGACGCCGCCCGCCACGACGACGGAGGCGTCACCGAGTGCGACGGCGCGGGCCGCCTGGACGACGGCTTCCATGCCGGATCCGCACAGCCGGTTGACGGTGGCGCCGGGCACGCTGACGGGGAGCCCGGCAAGCAGCACGGCCATGCGGGCCACGTCGCGGTTCTCCTCGCCCGCGCCGTTGGCGTTGCCGAGCAGTACGTCGTCGATGCGCGCCGGGTCCAGGTCGGGGCTGCGGTCCAGAAGGGCGCGTAGCACACCGGCGGCCAGGTCGTCGGGGCGGATGCCCGACAGCGCGCCGCCGTAGCGACCGAAGGGGGTTCGGACGGCGTCGACGACGTACACGTCACGTGGTCGCTCGATCATGGAGGGCTCCCGGCTGGACAAGGGGGGCGGTCAAGGGGCGTCAGGGCGGCTGTGGTGGGCACGGTCAGGGGCGTCAGGGCGCCTGAGGTGGGGGCACGGTCAAGGGCGTCAGGGGGCCTCAGGTGGGGGCACGGTCAGGGACCTCAGGGCGCCTCAGGTGGGGGCACGGTCAGGGGCGTCAGGGCGGCGACCTCGTCGGCCGTCACGCCGGGTGCCGTTTCCACGAGGGCCAGTCCGTGCGGGGTGACGTCGAGCACGCACAGGTTCGTGATGATCCGGTCCACGCAGCCGCGGCCCGTCAGCGGCAGGGTGCACTCCTCCACGATCTTGGAGGTGCCGTCCTTCGCCGTGTGCTCCATCAGTACGACGATCCGGCGGACCCCGTGGACCAGGTCCATCGCACCGCCCATACCCTTGATCATCTTTCCCGGCACCGCCCAGTTCGCCAGGTCGCCGCGGACGGAGACCTGGAGTGCTCCCAGGACGGCGGTGTCGATGTGGCCGCCGCGGATCATGCCGAAGGAGAGCGAGGAGTCGAAGAACGACGCGCCCGGGAGCACGGTGACGGTCTCCTTGCCCGCGTTGATGAGGTCGGCGTCGACCTCGTGGGGCGCGGGATAGGGACCGACGCCGAGCAGCCCGTTCTCCGAGTGAAGGACGACGTCGACGTCCGGGGGCAGGAAGTCGGCGACGCGCGTGGGCAGTCCGATGCCGAGGTTGACGTAGTCGCCGTCCCGCAGTTCGCCGGCGGCGCGGGCGGCCATCTCGTCCCTGGTCCAGCTCATCGTTCGCGCACCGTTCTCTTCTCGATTCCCTTGTCGGCCGCCTGCTGCGGCGTCAGCGCCACGACGCGCTGCACGAAGACCCCCGGCAGGTGCACCTCGTCGGGGTCGAGCCGCCCCGGCTCGACCAGTTCCTCAACCTCGGCCACCGTGATCCGGCCGGCCATCGCCGCCAGCGGGTTGAAGTTGCGTGCCGCGCGGTGGAACACGAGGTTGCCGTGCCGGTCGCCGCGGGCGGCCCGGACCAGCGCGTAGTCGGTGGTGATGGCCTGCTCCAGGACGTGGTCGACGCCGTGGAAGCCGCGCACCTCCTTGGGCGGCGAGGCCACGGCGACCGATCCGTCCGGGGCGTACCGCCACGGCAGCCCGCCCTCGGCGACCTGCGTGCCGACGCCGGCCGGCGTGTAGAAGGCGGGGATTCCGCTGCCGCCCGCCCGCAGCCGCTCGGCGAGGGTGCCCTGAGGGGTGAGTTCGACCTCGAGTTCACCGGCGAGGTACTGACGTGCGAACTCCTTGTTGTCACCGATGTACGAACCCGTGACCCGGCTGATGCGGCCCGCCGCGAGCAGGACACCGAGGCCCCGCCCGTCGACCCCGCAGTTGTTCGACACGACCGCGAGGCCGGTCGTCCCGGTCGCGTAGAGGGCGTCGATGAGGATCTCCGGGACACCGCTCAGTCCGAAGCCTCCGACGGCGAACGACTGTCCGTCCGTCACGTCTGCCAGGGCCTCACCGGCCGTGGCAACGAGCTTGTCCATGTCCTCCCCTAACGCGCCAGGACGTGGCGGAGCGCGCCGAGGAGTTCCTCCCGCGCCGCCTCATCGGTCTCGGCGGCGGTGGCCCGGCGCCAGGCGACGTGTCCGTCCGGGCGCACCAGCAGCACACCTTCCTCGGCGATCTCGCTGACGCGGTTCCATTCGCCGTAGGAGTCACGGCAGTTGTCGTCACCGACGCGCACCACGCGCAGCGGTACGCCGAGGGCGTCGCCGCAGGCGCGCGCGGCGGTCTCCCAGACACCGCCGGACAGGCCGGTCAGTACGGTGAAGACACCCTGGCCGACGACGTCCAGCGTGGAGACGCGCTCGCCCTGTGCGTCGACCAGCCAGGCGTGCGGCAGTTTGGCGCCCGGCCGAGTCGTCGGCTGGTGCACCAACTCGCGGTCGCCGGCCCACGCTTCGGCCGGGCTGTCGTCGTGGAGAACCGCGGTGGAGACATACCGCTGGTTCATCTCCACGCCGTGCGCGTTGAACTCGTAGTTCTTCAGCTGGATCGCCTCTTCGAGCTGCCGTCTCTTCTTGGCGCCCTCGGGTGTCCGTGCCCGTATCGCCGCGATCCCCGCGGCAATGGTGTCCGCGTCGCTGCCGACGCCGAGCACGTCGAAGATCGGCCCGAACTGGTCGCGGCTGAGGTTGGCCCGCTCGACGATCTGCCGCCCCACGGGGGCGCGTTCGGCCGTGTAGCTGTCGAGCAGGGCGGGCCCCGCCTCACCGCGGATCACCATCGCGAGTTTCCATGCGAGGTTGTACGCGTCCTGGACGGAGGTGTTGGAGCCCAGTCCGTTGGACGGCGGATGGCGGTGCACGGCGTCGCCGGCGCAGAAGACCCTGCCGATCGCGTACTCCTCGGCGTAGGTGTGGTTGACGGTCCACAGCGAGGTCGACGTGATCTCCACCGGCAGGTCCGGATCACCGACGAGGTCGCGCACGATCGTGCGGGCGGCCTCCTCGTCGACCCGCGGCGGCGGCTGATCTATGTCGTAACCCCACACCAGCAGCCACTCGTTCCACGGGCGGACCATGCGGACCAGGCCCATGCCGATGCCCCCGGTGTCCGCGCCGGGCTGCAGCACCCAGTACAGGACGCTGGGACGGTGGGCGCAGTACCGGGTGAGGTCGGCCTTGAAGACGATGTTCATGCTGCCGGCCTTGGCCATGCGACCGGCGAAGGGCAGGCCGAGCTGCTCGGCGACCGCGCTGCGCCCGCCGTCGGCGCCGATCAGGTAGCGCGCCCGCACCGTGAACTCGTCACCACGGACCCGGTCGCGCAGCAGGGCGGTGACCCCGTCCTCGTCCTGTTCGAAGCTGACGAACTCGGTGTCGAAGCGGACCTTGGCGCCGCGGGCCGCCGCGTTGTCGACCAGGATCGGCTCCAGATAGGTCTGCGGCAGGTCGATCATCTCGCAGGGGCTTTTGGCGGAGTACTCGGTGGCCGTCGCGGGGCCGGTGCCCCAACTGCGGATACGGCCGATCTCGTCGCCCGTGAGCGCCGTACACAGCACGGTGTCCCCCATCAGGTGGGAAGGGCTGCCGAGGGCCAGCGCCTCCGACTCGACGCCGAGGTCGCGCAGGACCTCCATGGTGCGCTGGTTGGTGATGTGCGCGCGCGGGGTGTTGGCGAGCCACCCGTACTTCGTCACCAGCAGAGTCCGGATGCCATAGGTGGCCAGCAGCAGGGCGGCCGAGCCGCCTGCGGGGCCGCTGCCGACGACGAGGACGTCGGTGTCGTACACGTCGAGCGGGTCGGTGGTCGTCATGGATGGGCGCTCCTCGGTCATCCGGCCAGCGGGGCGAGACGGAAGGTGTAGTCGAGCCGGCACCACTCGCCGTCGACCGGGCGGCCGTCGGGGGTGGGGGCGGACAGCGGTGTGAAGTCGACGACGAGTTCGTCCTTGACGCCGAAGACGGTGTCGCTGTCCAGGTACGCTCCGCCGGCCACGAACAGCTGCGTGACGAGCCGGCGGTGGCCGGGCGCGTCGAACATGAAGTGGAGGTGGGGCGCCCGGTAGGGGTGGCGTCCGACCGCGTCGAGCAGCTGCCCGACCGGTCCGTCCGCGGGGATCGGGTAGTGCGAGGGCAGGATGGACCAGAAGGTGACCCGCCCCTGGGCGTCGCTGCGCAGCCGGGCCCGCAGCACCGGTCCCTCCAGATCGGGGAGCTGTACGTCGTAGAAGCCGTCCTCGTTGGACTGCCACACGTCCACCACTGCGTCCCTGACCGGTTCGCCGTCGCTGTCCGTGACCCGTACGTCCACCCACAGCGGGGTGCCCCGCAGGCCGCCGGAGATGTCGCTGCCGAGCGCGGTCTCGGGCGGGCCCTCCACGTAGAAGGGACCGAGCACCGCGGATGGAGTGGTCGCGGGCGTGCGCGAGTTGGTCAGCAGGTCCACGGCGCTGGAGACACCGAGCGTGTCGGACAGCAGCACGAACTCCTGGCGGGTCGGGCCGCAGAGCTGTCCCGTGCGGGTGAGGAAGTCGATGGCGTACTGCCATTCGGCGTCGGTGACGTCGTTGGCCGCGACGAAGGCGTGCAGGTGCCTGACGAGGTCGGTCATCAGCGTACGGACGCGGGGGTCGGGGGCGTGCGCGAAGCTGGCCACCACCTCCTGGGTGAGCCGGGCCAGCTTCGCCTCCGTCGAGGGCGGGCCTTGCGGGCGGCGTCCCTGCCAGGCGCCGGCCAGCAGCTCGCCGATGCCCTCGGTGGTCAGCTCGCGCGGATTGGGGTACGGCGTCGAGGTGGCCAGCTCAGCCGCGCGTGCCAGGTCGGACTCCGCCATGCCGAGGTCGCCCAGCGAGGTGGGGCCGCCCAGGGAGACGATCAGGTCGTGCACGCCGCTCGGGGCGTCGGGCACGCCCAGGGCGTCGGCGATCCGGCGCATGACCTCGGGGACGGCGGGTGCGTTGTAGGCCATCGCGTGCGACAGCACGACGGTGTGGGTCTCGGCGTGCGGCAGGCCGAAGCTGCCGCCGAGGGTGTGGCACAGCTTGTGGTGCAGACCCATGCCGACCGTGGCCAGGCAGGTCCCGGCGAGCCAAGCGCCGTGCAGCAGGTCGGCCCGGGCCTCCGGGTCGGCCGGGTCGGCGGCCAGCCGCGGCAGCGCCCGTGCGATGCCCGAGATCGCGTCGAGTGCCTGCCGGTCCGTCACCGGATTGGCGTCGGCCGAGTAGAGGGCCTCGACGGCGTGCGCGAGGGCGTTGACGCCGCTCGTCACCGTCATGGGCAGCGGCAGCGTGAGGGTGAAGTCGACGTCGTAAACGACTGTCTCGGGCAGGATCGCCGTAGAGGACTGGATGACCTTGCGCCCGTCCCGGGTTTCCCCGAGCACCGGGGTCATCTCGGAACCGGCGTAGGTGGTCGGCAGGATCACCTGCGGGAGGTCCGTACGCAGGGCCAGCGCCTTGGACAGGCCGGTCGTCGAGCCGCCGCCGACGGCCACGATCGCGTCGGCCGAGGCGTCGGTGAGCACGTCGAGCGCCCGTTCGGTCACCTCGACCGGGGTGTGCATGGCGGCGCCGTCGAACTCCGCCACAACGAGGTCTGCGAGGGCCTCGCGGACCCGCGTGGCGGTCCGGGCCAGGGGCCGGCTGGACAGCAGCAGGACACGGGAGCAACCGAGCCGCTCCACCTCCTCGCGGAGCCGGCCCACCGTGCCGGGTCCGAAGACGACCCGCGAGGAAGGGGATGTGTAGACGAACGTGCGCATTGAGTTCTGCCTCCGCCTGTCATCCGGTGTGCGTCGAGCGCTTGGATGACCGAGTGTGCGGAGGAGGGCGGCACGTCGTCCTGCACGATGAGCGCGTCGCGCTGCACGAAACGCGCGTGTGTTCCGAGCCGACGCACGCGCTCGACGCGGCGGGGCCCGCGCCGAGCTCGTCGAGGACCAGGTTGGCTAGCAAGCCACATGAGATGACCGGCAAGGCGTACGGCCTCGGATCCCCTACGGCACTCCCGGAGCCGCAGGCGTGTCGTCTCGTACGCAGACCGGGCCCCGGGGAAGACTGGCGGCCGGGGACACCGCCAGGCAGAAGGGACAGCCAGATGACCAAGGATGTCGACCCGGGTCCCGTTCGGATGCTGGTGTTCGGTGCGGCCCTGCGCGCTGATTCCACCAACGCGCGGCTGGCCTCGCTGGCATCGACCCTGCTCGTGGAGGCCGGTGCCGAGGTCGACCTGGCCAGGATGCGGGATTTCGACATGCCGCTGTACGACGGCGACGTGGAGGCCGACGAGGGTCTGCCCGCCGGTGCCCTGGCGCTGTGTGAGCGGATCAAGCGCTGCGATGCGTTCGTGATCTCGTCGCCCGAGTACAACGCCTCCGTTCCGGGACTGCTGAAGAACGCCATCGACTGGGTGTCACGAGTGCGGCCGCAGCCGTTCAAGACCAAGCACGCGCTGCTGCTGTCATCCTCGCCGTCGCTGGTCGGCGGCAACCGCGGCCTGTGGGCGTTGCGGGTGCCCCTTGAGCATCTGGGAACGCGGGTCTACCCCGACATGTTCAGCCTGCCCCGTGCGCACGAGGGCTTCACCCAGGACGGCCGGCTCGCTCAGCCCGGGTCGCAGGAGCGGCTCGCCGAAATCATCTCCGGGTTCATTCAACTGGTTCGGGCCGATGTGCAGTTCGTCTGCCTGCAGCGTCTCTGGTACGAGTTCCCGGGCGACCGAACGGACGCACTGGTAACGCAGCGGGCCGAGGACTGACCCGTCGTGACCGCCATGACGCTCTCCGGCACGACCAGGCGCCGGACGGCGCGACCGCGTGTCGGGCGGAGCGGTTTTCTGGCGTGCGTCCCCCTGTACTGAGTGCCGGTACGGGGCACCGCCTTACCCGCCATCGACCTCGCGTAGGACAGGCACTGAAGACCACTGTCAGCTCCGCATGTCGTGGTACGGCGAACTTCTCCCGCGAGCGCCTGGTGCGCAAAGAAGAGAGTGATCGAACTCGCGTCGGCGCACTCCTAGCAGTGCAGGTGATGAAGAAACCGCTCTACGAACCGCACATCGGCGAGCCACTTCTGCACGAGCCGGGTCGCCCCGGCGCCGCGCCAAAGCGCGACCCGCGCCATCACAGACGCCGGGTGGCCCGGCCATGGTGAAGGCGGTGTGAAGAGGCTCCCTGCGGCGGAGGAGGAGCCGATGCCGCATGCTGGCCCTATGGGGTCGTTCGCCCGGGATCCGACCTGCACCTTCTGCGGCATCGTCTCCGGCCGTGTGCGCGCCAGCCGGGTGTACGAAGACGCGCAGGTCCTCTCCTTCATGGACATCCACCCGGCCGCGCCTGGTGATCTCCTCGTCATTCCCAAGGCGCACGCGGCAGCTCTGGAGGACATCGACCAGACGCTGACGGCTCACCTGTTCCAGGTCGTCCACCTGCTGGCGCGGGGACTCCGGCGCTCGGGGCTGCCATGTGAGGGAGTGAACGTGTTTCTCGCCGATGGCGAGGCAGCCGACCAGACGGTCTTCCATCTTCACGTGCACGTTTTCCCCCGTACTGCGGACGACCGGTTCCGTCTGGAGGTCAGGTGGCTGGAGCGGTCCCGAGCCGACCTGGACGACGACGCCGCACAGGTCAGGACAGGCTTGGCACGCAGCGGCTACCGCCCGGGACATCCATGAGGTGCACGTGATCGAAGACGAAGCGCCCCTTCGCCTGCTGGAGAGCCGACGTGGGTGACGATCTCATCACCGTTGGCCGGCCCGCGCTCGGACCGTCCCTCGCCTTGGCCGCGTAGAAGCCGGTCCCACCTGCAGGGCGGACCGGCCCGCTGAACCGGCGGGCGAGCCGGCTTCAGCGGACCCAGGGGCCGGCAGGTCCTTGCCCACGACTTCGAGATCAGCCGCTATGGCTGCTCGGCCGATCGTCGCCCCTCTCAGCGAGGGGGGTAGGGCGGGGAAGCGTCGGAGGCGACACGGTCGACCTTGGCTGCGTCGGCGAGGGCCGCGGCGGCGGCTTCTGCGGCCTGAGCCGTGTCACTGGCAGCCTGGGCGGCCTGGGCAGCCATGTCGTCCGAGAGCTTCTCCCGGGTGGCCGGCGACTGCGGCAGCACCTCGCTGAAGGCACGGGACACGCCCTGGAGCGCAGAGGTCATCTCGCTGGGGATCACCCAGAAGGTGCTGCCCGGGCCTTGTGCGAGTTGGGGCAACATCTGGAGGTACTGGTAGGCGAGCAGCTTGGGGTCGGGGTCGTTGCGATGCACGGCCTGGAAGACCTCGTCGATGGCCCGGGACTGCCCCTCGGCCTGGAGGATCGCAGCGGTACGGTTGCCTTCCGCACGCAGGACAGCGGCCTGCTTGTCGCCTTCGGCCGTGAGAATCTGCGATTGGCGCTGCCCCTCGGCCCCGAGAATCGCGGCCCGCTTGTCCCGCTCGGCTCGCATCTGCTTCTGCATCGCGTCCTTGATGGACTGCGGCGGGTCGATGGCCTTGATCTCCACCCGGTTGACCCTCAGCCCCCATTTGCCGGTGGCCTCGTCCAGCACGCCACGGAGCTGGCTGTTGATGGTGTCCCGCGAGGTGAGCGTCTTCTCCAGATCCATGGACCCCACGACATTGCGCAAGGTGGTGACGGTGAGCTGCTCGACCGCCTGAAGGAAATTGGCGATCTCGTAGAAAGCCGCTCGCGGGTCGGTGACCTGGAAGTACAGCACGGTGTCGATCTCGACGACCAGATTGTCCTCGGTGATGACCGGCTGCGGCTTGAAGGAGACGACCTGCTCCCGCAGGTCGATCACCGGATGAACCCGGTCGATATACGGGATCACCAGATTGAGGCCGGGATTCAGAGTCCGGTGGTAGCGGCCGAGCCGCTCGACATTACGAGCGCGCGCCTGGGGCACGATACGGACCGCCCGCACCACGGTGAAAACCGCGATCAACGCGACGATCAGGCCGGCAATCAAATACGCCGAGGTATCCATGGTTTCAGTCCCGGGGGTAGACGATCGCGGTAGCACCGCTGATCTCTATGACGTCGACGGTCCTTCCAGCAGGAATCACCAGCGTCTCGTCGTAGGCCCGGGCCGTCCACTCCTCGCCATCGATGCGGACCCTGCCGTCCTGGCCCGTCACCTCCGAGACGACATGGGCGGCCCTGCCCACCAGTGCATCTGTGCCGAAGCGCGCCGCTTGGGGCTGGAGCACGTGGCGCAGCGCAATGGGACGCACGAACAGCAACGTGATGATGGCGACGATCGTGAACACCAGGAACTGGAAGGGCAGCGGCAACCCGACAGCGGCGGATCCCGCCGTGACCAGCGCGGCCGCACTCAGCATTCCGAGCGCAGCAGTAAAGGTGAAGATCTCCGCCACAGCCAACACGGCTGCGATGATCAACCAGATCAGCCATAGATCCATTACGTGCCTCTTCTGACCGGTTCGGGTGCGAAGGGCTTGACTCTCTTCATTGGACCCCGACGAGGGACGGCCGCGATACCCCTGGGAAAGGAAACCCTGCCGAGCGAGCGGTGGGCGCACTCGTACAAGGCACTGTAAGTGACCGCTTCAACCTTTACAGTGATCCTTTTCAGCGCTGCCGCTCCGGGGTGAGGACGGCTCCGGCGACTGACGACATTCGAATAGGGCTGCACCGGCCCTACGGAAGGTCCGCCAGGACTTCAGTCGTGCGACGCCGCGCTCGACCGGTGCCCGTGCCGCGACAGCACGCGGTAGACGGTTCGCTGGGTCGGTGCGGGGTCGCGGCCCGGCGGACGTCTCTTTGGTCGTGCGGGCCGCCCCCTGGTTGACGCGCGGCCATCAACGAGCTGCGGGAACTGGCGTCGGGCATCTACCCGCTCGTTCTGAAGAGAACCAGGATGGTTCAGAACGCCATGGCTACGCCCCTCACGGCTATGTCCCGATCAGACCTGCTCGGCACCATCATGAGGGAACACCGGGACAGCCTCGTCTCGTGCGCCGAGAAGATGCTGGGTGACCACGGACTCGCCGAGGACATCGTCCAGGAAACGCCGCCCGACCGGTGGCCCCCGGCCCTGGGCTGCGGCTTCGGCTTTTCCGCCATGGCGCGCGCCTTCCGACACATGTGACCTTGCCGAGCACGCGCGGCATCGTCGCCCGTTTAACCAGTGACGGTGCTGTCATGTGGGCCCAAGGCTGTCAACAACGGACCGTTCATGCACACGTATGAACTCGCCCGGAGCCACACCGCCGACCGGAACGGGAAGGCGGCTGTTAGCATCGGGGGGACGTTGACCGTTGATCGAGGAGTCACAGACGTGGTGGGTGAAGACGACATCTCCGGGTGAGATCCGGATCTGACGGCCACCGGCCGGCGCTCAGGAGCGCTGCCGAGGTGGTCCGTTTCGTCGTACCCCTTTTCCCACGTCTGCCCAGGGCAGAGGTCCAAGCTCTGCCCTCAGTCCCTTCGAGGTCGCCTCCATGTCCGACGCCGCGATCGTCTGCTCCAACCTCTCCTTCGCCTGGCCCGACGACACCCCGGTCTTCCACGACCTGTCCTTCACCGTGACCAGCGGCCGCACCGGCCTGGTCGCCCCCAACGGCTCCGGCAAGAGCACCCTGCTCAAGCTGATCGCCGGCGAACTGAAGCCCGCCACAGGCTCGTTGTCCGTCGCCGGCACTCTCGGTTACCTCCCGCAGAGCCTCCCTCTGACCGGCAACCTCACGGTCGCCGAGGTGCTCGGCGTCGCCGCGGTGATCCGCGCCCTGGACGCCGTGGAGTCCGGCGACGTCAGCGAGGAGCACTTCACCACCATCGGCGACGACTGGGACATCGAGGAGCGCACCCGCGCCCAGCTCGACCGCCTGGGCCTGGCCGACCTCACCCTGGACCGCAGCCTGAGCACGCTCAGCGGCGGCCAGGTCGTCTCCCTCGGCCTCGCCGCCCAGTTGCTCAAGCGCCCCGACGTCCTGCTGCTCGACGAGCCGACCAACAACCTCGACGTCGAGGCCCGGCACAAGCTCTACGACGTGCTGTCGGACTTCACCGGCTGCCTGCTGCTCGTCAGCCACGACCGCGCGCTCCTGGACCGCATGGAATGCATCGCCGAACTCGGCATCGACGAACTACGCCTCTACGGTGACAACTTCACCGCCTACGAGGAGGCCGTGCGGGCCGAGCAGGAGGTCGCTGAGAAGAACGTCCGCAACGCCGAGCAGGAACTCAAGCGGGAGAAGCGGGAGATGCAGCAGGCCCGCGAACGCGCCGAACGCCGGATGAGCAACGCCTCCAAGAATCTCAAGAACGCGGGTCTGCCCAAGATCTTCGCCGGCAACATGAAGCGCGGCGCGCAGGAGGCCGCGGGCAAGTCCGGCACGATGCACGCCTCCCGGGTCAGCGAGGCCAAGGCCCGCCTGGACGAGGCCGGACGCGCCCTGCGCAACGAGCAGCGCCTCACCCTGGAACTGCCCGACACCCAGGTACCCGCCGGGCGCAACCTCTTCCTCGGCGAGGGCATGCAGGTCCGCCTCGGGGACAGGGAGGTGTTCGCCCCCGGCGGGATCGATCTCACCGTCCGCGGCCCCGAACGCATCGCGCTGACCGGGCCCAACGGGGCCGGCAAGACCACCCTGATGCGGCTGATCACCGGCGACCTCACACCGGACGGCGGGGAGATCAAGCGCAACGACGGCCGGATCGCCTACCTCTCCCAGCGCCTGGACCTGCTGGACCTGGGCCGCACGGTCGCGGAGAACTTCGCCGCGTTCGCCCCCGAGCGGCCCGAGGCCGAGCGGATGAACCTGCTCGCCCGCTTCCTCTTCCGGGGCCCCCGGGCACACCTGCCGGTCGGGGTGCTCTCCGGCGGCGAACGGCTGCGCGCCACCCTGGCCTGCGTGCTGTGCGCCGAACCGGCCCCCCATCTGTTGCTGCTCGACGAGCCGACGAACAACCTCGACCTGGTCAGCGCGGGCCAGCTGGAGAGCGCGCTCAACTCCTACCAGGGCGCCTTCATGGTGGTCAGCCACGACGAGCGGTTCCTCGCCGAGATCGGTGTGAACCGCTGGCTGGGACTGGCCGACGGATTGCTCAAGGAGACGGGAGCCCCCGCGGTGTGAACCGCCGGCGTTGACGTGGCCCGCGTCCGAGGCACCGCGCCCCGCGGGCCGAACACCGATCACGTTGGACGGTTCCCCGTGCCCCAGCCGGGGGAGGCGGTCAGGGAGACGCCGTCCAGGACCTCCGTCCCGAGCAGCCGGTCGATGTTCCGCCAGGCCCGGATGATGGTCTCCTGGACGATGTCCTCGGCGAGTCCGTGGTCACCCAGCATCTTCTCGGCGTACGAGACGAGGCTGTCCCGGTGTTCCCTCATGATGGTGCCGAGCAGGTCTGATCGGGACATAGCCGTGAGGGGCGTGGCCATGGCGTTCTGAACCATCCTGGTTCTCTGTCGTGCAGTGACCGGGGGCCGGATGTAACCCCGCGCCCGCACTCTAGGCAGGGGCGAGTGCCACCGACGTGCCGCATGTGTGTCGCCGTAGTGCCGTGCTCCGCAGCCGACCGACACATGTGTCGAGAGAACCCTTGTCACCTGGGGTGACAGCCCCGGTAACCGATCCCCCGACGATCCGACCACAAACACGTATCTCCAGATCGATGCCACCGCGAGGAACATCCGAAAGGTATGGCCGAACGGTGATGACATCCCCTGATGGACGGCATCGCGCCGATGATTCCGTTCGGGCGGCCCACTGTCCCCGCGTTTGCCGGACTGCTGCTCGCCAGCAGCCCGAACGGCGCCTGCTGGTACGGCCATCGCGGCCTCACGCTCCTCCTCCCACTGCGTCGGACACGCACATCGTCACGGGTCTTGACAGGCAAGTGTCCTGCACAACAGCCTGGCAACGTTGTCAGAGCGCGGGGGGCCGCCCCGCACCGGCACACCGCGCCACCCCTTCTCACCCGCTGTGATTGGACGACTACACATGGCCGAACAGTCGCGTCCCTCGCGACACCCCTCCCGGCGCACCCTCGTCGCGACCGGCTCGACGTTGCTGGCCGGGTTCGGCCTCGGCACCGTCTTCGCACCTGCCGCCGAAGCCGCCGGCCGAACCGCGGGTGCGTCCGGCACCGCCGCCCCCGCCGCGCCCGGCGAACTCGCCGCCTACCGCCCGGTCCGGGTCTCCTCGCAGGCCTACGCCCCCGCTCCCGCCGAGTTCGTGGTGGACGCGCTGCCGGCTCAGGGAGTACGCGGCACCGGCTGGCGCGCCGAGGCCGGTGACCCGCAGTGGATCGAGGTCGACCTGCAGGCGGACTGCCGCGTCGACCGCGTCCGGCTCACCTTCGAGGCCGAAACCGGCGACCCGGTGTTCACTCCGCCGACCAGCGGCAACCCGCGCCAGGGCACCACCGGCAAGGAGATCCTCTCCAGCTACGCCACGGAGTTCGTCGTCGAGACCTCCCGCGACCACGACTCCTGGACCAGCGCGTACCGCACCACCGCCGGGACCGGCGGCGTGGCGGACATCCCGCTGGCGAAGCCCGTCACGGCGCGCTGGGTACGGATGACGGCCCACCGACGCTCCAGCCACAACCCCCTGGGCCTCAACGGCTTCGAGGTGTACGGCACCGCTCCGGGGCACCGCCCGAAGACCACCGGCTGGACCGCCTGGGGGACCCACCGCGGCGTCGCCCCGCGGCTCACGGTCGCCGCCGACGGCACAGTGCCACTGGAGTCGGGCTGGGCGCTCACCCTGGACGACTGGGCGGACGGTGACGGCGCGGCCCTGTCGCGGACCGGCGTGGACACGAGCCGCTGGCTGCCCGCAACCGTGCCCGGTACCGTCCTCGGCTCCCTCGTGGACCAGGGCAAGCTGCCCGACCCGGTCGCGGGCCTGAACAACCTGCGCATCCCGGAGGCACTGTCACGGCACTCGTGGTGGTACAAGCGGGACTTCGAACTGCCCCGAGGCCTCCGCACGGGACGGGGACGCCACATCTGGTTGGAGTTCGACGGGGTCAACCACAAGGCCGAGATCTGGCTCAACGGACACGGCGCGGGCGAGGTGACGTTCCCCTTCGCCCGCTCCGCCCACGACATCACCGACCTCCTGGCCGCCGAGGGCGGCAACGCGCTCGCCGTGCGGATCTCCCCCATGCCGGTGCCCGGCAGTCCCGGCGACAAGGGCCCGGAGGGCGAGGCCTGGGTGGATGCCGGCGCCAACACGATGAACCGCAACTCGCCGACGTACCTCGCCTCTTCGGGCTGGGACTGGATGCCGGCGGTCCGCGACCGCGCGGCCGGCATCTGGAACCACGTACGGCTGAGATCGACCGGCCATGTCGTGATCGGCGACCCGCGTGTGGACACCGTGCTGCCCGCGCTTCCGGACACATCGGTCGCCGAGCTCACCCTGACCGTCCCGGTGCGCAACGCCGACTCCGCCGACCACGAGACCACCGTCTCCGCCGCGTTCGGCGACGTCCGCGTCTCACGCACGGTCACCGTCCCGGCAGGGGAAGACATCGATGTCATCTTCGCCCCCGACGCGTTCGGCGCCCTGCGGGTGAAGAACCCCGACCTGTGGTGGCCCAACGGTCTGGGCGAGCCCACCCTGCACGACCTCACCCTGGTCGCCCGCACCGACGGCACCGAGAGCGACCGGCGTACCACCCGCTTCGGCATACGCCAGTTCGGCTACGAGTACGACACCCCTCTGAAGTTCACCCCCTCCTCCGACGCCTACACCCAGACCGTCCAGGTGGGTGTCCGCCGGGCCCGCCACGTCCGTGTCCGCTGCCTCACCCGGGCCACCAGCTGGGGCAGTTCCCTGTGGGCCCTGTCGGTCTTCGACAGCGCCCGCCCCGGAACCGACCTCGCCCTGCACGCCCCGGCGGAGGCCTCCACCACCGACGAGGACGCCCACGCGGCGGCCAACGTCACCGACGGTGACCCGAACACCCGCTGGTCCTCCGCCTTCGAGGACGACCAGTGGATCCGCGTCGACCTCGGCTCGGTGCAGTCCTTCGACCGGGTCGACCTGGTCTGGGAGCAGGCCTATGCGCGGACCTTCGTCGTCCAGGTCTCCGAGGACGGCGAGCAGTGGACGGATGCCGCGTCCGTGGACAACACGGCCGTCCCGCTGCCCTTCAACAGCGGTGACGCCAGCCTCCGGGTCACCGACTTCGAGGCCCGCACGGCCCGTCACGTCCGGCTGTCCTGCGGTCTGCGCAACACCAGCTGGGGCAACTCCCTGTGGTCCCTGGCCGTCATCGACAGCACCGAGCCGGGCACCGACCTGGCCCTGCGCCGGCAGGTGACCGCCTCCAGCGAGGAGGACGGCCACCCGGCCGCGCACGCCACCGACGGTGACGCCGGCACCCGCTGGTCCTCCGCCTACGAGGACCACCAGTGGATCCAGGTCGATCTCGGCTCCGCCCGGCGCTTCGACCGGGTGGCGGTCCTGTGGGAGCAGGCGTACCCGAAGACGTACACCATTCAGGTCTCCGACGACGGCGACACCTGGACCGATGTCACGACCGTCACCAACACCCCCGACCCACTGAAGATCAGCGTCAACGGCGTGCGGGTGCTGGTGCGCGGCGGCAACTGGGGCTGGGACGAGCTGCTGCGCCGGATGCCCGCCGAGCGGATGGACGCGGCGGTGCGGATGCACCGGGCCATGAACTTCACGATGATCCGCAACTGGGTCGGCAGCAGCAACCGCGAGGAGTTCTACGCCGCCTGCGACGCCCACGGCATCCTGGTGTGGAACGACTTCCCCAACGCCTGGAGCATGGACCCGCCGGACCACGAGGCGTTCCTGTCCGTGGCCCGCGACACCGTGCGGCGCTACCGCATCCACCCGTGCGTCGCGGTGTGGTGCGGCGCGAACGAGGGCAACCCGCCGGCCGCGGTCGACGAGGGCATGCGCAAGGCGGTCGAGAGCCAGGTGCCGGGCGTCCTCTACCAGAACAACTCGGCCGGCGGCATCGTCACCGGCGGCGGGCCCTACGGCTGGGTCGAGCCGGAACGCTACTTCGATCCGTCGACGTACGGCAGCAAGGACTTCGGCTTCCACACCGAGATCGGCATGCCCGTCGTCTCCACCGCCGCCAGCACCCGCGCCATGGTGGGCGACGACGGCCCGGAGTGGCCGATCGGCGGTGCCTGGTACCACCACGACTGGAGCGAGCGCGGCAACCAGGCACCGCACAACTACAAGGCCGCCGTCGAGACCCGCCTCGGCACGGCCCGCGACCTGGACGACTTCACGCGCAAGGCACAGTTCGTCAACTACGAGAACTTCCGCGCCATGTTCGAGGCCTGGAACGCCAACCTGTGGGACAACGCCAGTGGATTGATGCTGTGGATGTCCCACCCGGCCTGGCACAGCACGGTCTGGCAGACCTACGACTACGACTTCGACGTCAACGGCGCCTACTTCGGTTGCCGGAGCGCCTGCGAACCCCTGCATGTGCAGGCCGACCCGGTGAAGTGGCAGGTCATCGCGGTCAACCACACGCGCACGGCGCTCAAGCGCGCGACGGTGACAGCGGAGACGTACGACCTGTCCGGCCGCCGGATCGCCGCTGTCCGACGGGCGCACGTGGACGTGGACCCCGCGACTTCGGCGACGGCGTTCACGGCCGCTTTCGGGGACGACCTGCCGGACCTGCACCTGCTGCGGCTGACGCTCACGGACGAACGGGGCCGGGTGCAGTCCCGCAACACCTACTGGCGCCACCGCACCCCGGAGGCATTGCGGACACTGAACCAGGTCCGGCAGGCCGGACTGTCCGCCTCTCTCACACAGGTGTCACGCGACGGAGACCGGCGTACGGCGACCGCCACGGTCCGCAACCGCGGCTCCGTGGTCGCCGCGATGGTCCGGCTCTCCCTGCTGGACGAGGACGGCAACCGGGTCCTGCCGACGCTCTACGACGACAATTACCTGTGGCTGCTGCCCGCTGAGACCCGCACGGTGACCCTGTCGTGGCCCGCCTCCGCCCTGCCCTCGGGCCGGCCGAAGCTGCGGGCCGAGGGGTACAACACGTCCCCGGTCACGGTGCGCGGCTGAGCGCGAGGAGGGGTCCGGGGGCCGTCAGACGCTGCGTTCGTAGCTGGCCCACGCGATGTGCGACTCGTGCAGTGTCACGACCACCTCGCGGATCCCCCGGGCCCCCTCCCCCAGCGCTCCGCCGTGGATCGCCTCGACCAGGCGGTCCGCGATCACTTTGGCGAGGTACTCCGTCGAGGTGTTGACCTGGTGGAACCGCTCCTCGTCGTCGAGGTTGCGGTAGTTGAACTCGCCGATCCTTTGCCGAGTTCAGCGGTGGCCAGGCCGATGTCGACGACGATGTTGTCGTCGTCCAGCTCCGGGCGCCGGAACGTCGCGTCCACGACGAACGTCGCCCCGTGCAGCCGCTGGGCCGGACCGAAGACCGCGCCGCGGAAGCTGTGGGCGACCATCATGTGGTCGCGCACGGTGATGCTGAACAAGGGTCCTCCAGGTGGAAGTGTGCGCTCAGCAGGAGCATATCCGGCGCACATGTGAACCAGATGCGCGCTCCTAACGTGTCCATCATGTGCCGGAAGGTCCTGAGCCCGGGTCGTCTCCCGGCACACCCTCCCTCTTCCCCTTCCGGGGACGTGCGGAGAGGATGTGCGCGCCGCCCGCGGGTGGCTTCACCGGCGAGGGAGGACGATGGAGACGTCACGGACAGGCCGTCTGGAAAACGTCCTTGCCGACTTCGCCGAGCGGTACGCCACTCTGTCCAGGGCCCGGGAACAGCCGAGGGCGCTGACGGTGACGACGCGTTCCCGGAACGGCGTCGTCGAGGTCACTGTCGGTGCCCACGGCCGGCCGGTGCGGGTCCGGTTCGTCGACCAGCGGTTCCGTGGGATGGCTGCCCCGCAGCTTCGCGACAGCGTCCTGGAGGCGCTGACGACGGCCCGGGCCGAGGTCGCGGCCCGTGCTGCGGCCGTGATGGCGGCCGCCGACCTCCTGCCCGCGCTGCCCGCACAACCCGGGCCCGGGAGCGAGCCGGCACGGTCGCGGCCGCAGGGACCGCTGTGGGGCCGCACCTCCGCGCCGCGCACTCCTCTGCCGCCGGAGCTGCGCGAGGCCGTCACGAAGACACCCATGTTCGTCTGCTCACACGTTGCTCCGGTGGACGAAGACGCCACCTAGAGGAACGGGCCGGCCTCCGCCGGATCCCACGTACGACTCACTTCCCCTCCCCGCCGCCGGTTCTCCGGACCGCCCGTGCGCGCTATGCCACCATCTGCGGCTGGCGGTCCACCTCCGCCAGCACCGAAGGCCCCCGGACGTCTCCCCCCATCCCCCGGACGGCGCAGCACAGCCCCCACACATACAACGATCGCCAAGGTTCGTCACTGCGGTGGTTCTACGACACACTTACCGGGCAGTACCTACGAAGGGCACCTCGTACGAGTGATGTCGTCGCACCTCAAGGAGGCCAAAAAGGGTCCACACTTCCGACATGCACAGGCACATCAGCGCCTACCGTGAAGAGTGGGCATGCCGGACGAATCATCCTGCGCTGACACTTTTCCGCACGGGACCCTCGGGCGTGGGTACCATGCGCAACGTCATTCATATCGAGGGAGTGAACGGTTGTGACCAGCCAATCAGCCGCCACGCTCCGATCGCGGTACGTAGCACAAGCCGCATCGGACCTGGAGGAGAACCGCCGGCGACAGCAGGAGCTGGCGGAGAGGATGAGCGTCTTGAAGCAGGAGGAGGCCCTCCTCGCGGACATCCTCACCCTCGCCGAGCGGTACGAGGGTTTCGCGGACGCCACCCGTCTGCCCGAGCAGTTGCAGGACGAGCCGAGCGTCGCGAAGACGAAGCAGGCTCCGGCCAAAGCCGCCGCACGACGCCCCGCGTCGGCCAAGTCCGCCACGGCCACCCAGACGGCGAAGGTTGGTGCGAAGGGGAAGTCGCGCCAGCCTCTGCTCGGTGACCTGTTGGCGGAACTGCTCGGCCAGTACGACGAGCCGCGTCTGGCGAAGGAGCTACGGGACGAACTCCTGGAGAAGCACCCGGACCGCAACCCCACCCCGCAGGTGGTGCGCAACACCCTCGAGTCCCTGGTCGCCAAGGGCCGTATCCGGCGCCACAAGCAGCAGCGCTCCGTCATGTACACCCTGGTCGAGCAGGACGGGACGGACACCGACTGACACCGACGACGGTCGGTCGGCCGACGGGTGCCCTGAAGGCCCGACCAGGACGGCGGCGTCCGAGGGCACCCGGCACACATGTGCAGGAGACGGGTGTGCAACCTCACTCGCGTCGCGTACGCCTGCGGGCGCGCCCCTGCAGCGCGCCTACGCCCGCCATACGTTGTCGAACGCCGCCTGCTCGACGTCCCGCCGCAGCCGCACGGCCTCCAGTTGCGTCACCGCGTCGCCCACGGCGGCCAGCACGGTCGTGACCGCGTCCCCGTCGAGACTCTCGGCGGCCTCGTCCGACTCCTCCTCGATGCCCGCGGCGGCCAGCAGCGCGGCGAGGACGGGCTCACCTGTCGCCCTGCGCTCCTCCGCCCCGTGGCGGGCCTGCGATTCGGCCAGGACCGTGCGGGTGGACCTGAACCCGAGGTGACCCCGTGGGTGGATGACCAGCCCGGCCCGCTCCAGGTCGTCGACATAGGCCGCGGCGAGTTCGCCGCCGCGCCGCCACAGCCACTCGGCAACCGTGTCGTACGGCTCCCGGCGAATGAGCGAGGCGGCCGCCTGGTCCAGCAGACGGTCACCGGTCGCCACCGGCGGGCCGGGCACCATGCGGTCGCCGTCCAGGCGCAGTGCCCCGCTCTTCAGGAGGTCGATCGCCTCGGCGCCCGCGAGCGCCAGGGACAGGTCTCCCTGTGCCACGGACCGCTCGGCCGGCAGAGCCAGGGCGACCAGGGTGAGGTCGCGTGCGGTGGTCATGAGTCCCTCCTCGTCTCCAGCAGGCGCAGCCACACCTCGCTGATGGTGGGGAAGGCGGGCACGGCGTGCCACAGACGCTCGACCGGCACCTCCCCGGTGATGGCGACGGTGGCCGAGTACAGCAGTTCGGCGACGCCCGGTCCGACGAAGGTGGCGCCGACGACGACCTGACGGTCCCGGTCGATGAGGATCCGCGCCCTGCCCCGGTAGTCGGGGCGGTACTGGACGGCGCCCGCGAGGTGCCCGATCTCGTAGTCGACGACCTCGACGTCCCGCCCGGTGCGCTCGGCCTCGCGGACGGTCAGGCCCACGGAGGCGATCTCGGGGTCGGTGAAGACGACGCCGGGGACGGCCTCTACGTCGGCCGTGCTGCTGTGCGGGGCCCAGCGGCCGATGTCCAGCCGCTCGCCCCGGGCACGGGCGGCGATCACGGCGCCGGCGACACGGGCCTGGTACTTGCCCTGGTGGGTGAAGAGGGCCCGCCGGTTGACGTCGCCGACGGCGTACAGCCAGTTGCCGGGAACGGCGGTGACGGTGAGGCTGTCGTCGGTGGTGAGCCGGTCCCCCGGGTTCAGTCCGACGGTGTCCAGGCCGATGTCCTGCGAGCGCGGGGCGCGGCCGGTGGCGAAGAGGATCTCGTCGGCGGTGATCACACCACCGTCCGACAGGGTCACCCGGACCTCGTTCCCGCCTTCGCCCACCCGCTCCGCGCCGACGACGGAGACGTTGAACCGCACGTCCGCGCCGGCCTCCCGCAGCCGTTCGGTGACCATCTCGCCCGCGAAGGGCTCCGTCCGCGGCAGCAGTCCGTCGCCCCGGGCGAGCAGGGTCACCCGGCTGCCCAGGGCCTGCCAGGCGGTGGCCATCTCGACCCCCACCACACCGGCGCCCACGATCACCAGGCGCTGCGGCGGCCGCTGGGCACTGGTCGCCTCCCGGCTGGTCCAGGGCCGCAGCTTCTCGATCCCGGGCAGCGCGGGCAGGGCGGCGCTGCTGCCGGTGCAGACGGCGACCGCGTGCCGGGCCCGCAGCCGGACGGTGTCGCCCGCGGGGGTCGTCACGGACACCTCCCGCTCCCCCGTCAGCCGGCCGTGACCGCGCACCAGGTCGATGCCAGCCGACTTGATCCACTCGACCTGGCCGTCGTCCTTCCAGTCGGCCGACATGCGGTTGCGGTGCGCCAGGACGGCCTCGACGTCCAGCGGTCCCTTGACGGCGGGGTCCAGGCCCGGGACGTGCGCGGCATCGGCGCGCAGCAGGACGGGGCGCAGCAGGGCTTTGCTGGGTTCGCAGGCCCAGTACGAGCACTCGCCGCCGGCCAGTTCGCTCTCCACGATGACAGTGCTCAACCCGGCGGCGGTGGTGCGGTCCGCGACGTTCTCGCCGACCGGGCCTGCGCCGATCACTATGACGTCGTAACTACGGGTGTTCTCGGTCGGCATGAGTCCTCCGGTGACCGGTTGCCGGTGGGATGGCTGGGGGTGGAGCGGGGCTCAGCGACCGGGGGCGCGCTCGGTGACCTCCTGCAGGAACCACTCGTTGCCGTCGACGTCCTTGAAGGCCGCGAAGGTGCCGTAGCTGGCCCGCTCGGGGTGCACGCCGGGCACCCGGTGCGTGTCACCGGCATGGTGGAAGGCGCCGGTCTCGTCGCGGAACGGGCCGGATACCTCCACACCGCGGGAGGTCAGCTCCTTCTGTGCCTTGAGGATGTCCGTGACGGTCAGCTGAAGGCCGTGGAGCGTGCCCGCCTCCTGCTGGGTGAGGCCCTCCCCGAAGATGATCGAGCACTCGGAACCGGGCGGGGTCACCTGCACGATCCGGTAGCCGTCGTTGATCGGGAAGTCGGCGTCGAGGCGCCAGCCGAGCTGCTCCACGTAGAAGCCCTTGGCCCGGTCGACGTCGGCGACGGGCAGGATGACGACTTCGAGCTTCATGTCCATGTCTGTGATCTCGCTTTCGGATGCTTCGTTCTCATACGCCGGCGGGTGCCGTGCGCTCAGTGTCGGCCGACATACGTGCACGGCCTCAGTCACCTGTCGGATGCTTCGTTCTCATACGCCGGCGGGTGCCGTGCGCTCAGTGTCGGCCGACATACGTGCACGGCCTCAGTCACCTGACGGTGTGTTTCGTCCGGACCCCGTTCCCGGGCCCTTGAGCCATGTCGTCACCGGAGCCGGAGCACCTTAGGGCGCTTGGATACGTGTGAAGGATTAAGGCTCTGCCACCGGCCAGGTGTGCGGAGACCTCTCGACTGATCGCGGAAGGACAGATCTTGGGAGGACCCGTCCCCGCCTCCCGCGCCGGCCGCGCGCTGACGGTGGGTGTCGCGCTGCTCTCCGCCGGAGCCACCCTCGCCCCGGTCGGAACGGCTGTGGCGAGTACGACCACGGAGGGCCGGCAGAGGTGGACTACGTCACCGTCGACGACTCGTACGCCTCGGCGCCGCCCGTGCCCACCCAGGTCGACGGGACCTGTCAGCGTTCCGACCGGAACCAGCTTTCGTTGGTGGCGCGTTCACGGTCCGCGAGACTGACGGACGTCAGCAGGTGACCGGTCCGGGACGATCCGGTGCCGGACGGGTCATCCGCCGGTCACAGGAAGTGGAAGGCGGACGGGCCGTATCCCGAGAGGGCCGCGCTCTCCGCCCAGTTCCACACCTGCGTGTCGGTCGGCCGGTCCCGGTTCTCGGGGTTGTTCGCCTCCGCTCGGGGCTTCCGCTCGCGGTGACACCATCGCGGTCGGAGCGGGCCCTCGAGGCGATCCGTACGTGGGTGTGCGTCATGGAGACCGTGTCCTGCCCTAGCTCGGCGGTCGGGGTGCGGCTGGGGGTGGCGGGTCCCGTGCCGGGGGAAGGGGCACGGGACCCGCGGCTCGGAGGGACGGATCAGGCGGCGGCGCTGGCGTTGATGACGACCGGGATGTTGTCGCGCGTGGCCTTGGAGTACGGGCAGATCTGGTGGGCGGCCTGCGCGAGCTCCTGAGCGGTGGCCTGGTCGACACCGCCGAGGACGGGGTTGAGGACGGCGGAGAGTGAGAACTCGCCGTCGTCGCCGTGGGTGAGCGTTATCTCGGCGGTGATGGTGGTGCTGGTGACCCGGATCTTGCGGGTGGTGGCCGCGCGGCGCAGGGCGCCGAGGAAGCAGGCGGCCCAACCGGCGGCCAGGAGCTGCTCGGGGTTGGTAGCGGTGCCGGCGCCGCCGAGCTCCTTGGGGAGGGCGAGGCTGGTCTCCAGCAGACCGTCGGAGGAGCGGACGTGGCCGCCGTTCCGGCCCTCTCCGTCGACGTCGACAACGGCGGTGTAGCTGACTGCCATGACTGGTGCTCCCCATCTGGGTCGAAGGTCTTGGGATGCCTGCTGACCTGGACACTTTGCGCGTCACCGGTTGAGGCGGTGACGCAATCATGGCAGCCACTACGTCACCCGTCAAGCCGGTGATGAACGATTGCGTGGGTTCACATGTCTCCTGTCGCACTTGTCACACGTCTCAGGGCTCCGTGCGCCGGCGGTGCGGTCCGCCGCGTCCCTGTTCGGCCGCGCCCACCTGCTCGCCGGCTGATCCTCCGACGGCCGGAACGGCAGCCGCCCAGGGAACTCGTCGCCAGGCAGGTACCAGCTAGGTAGGGCCGGAGGACATGACGGTCTCGGACGGCTCCGCGCTCGTGGCGGTTGTGGCAAGATCCGCGACACCCGGCTCAGGGTCCACGCCGTCGCCGAGCAACTGCGCTCTTTTGAAATCTGAGCCGCGGCGGACTGTCGTACGTGGTGGTGCGGCTCAGCGGCTCGGGTCGAGCAGGAGCTTGCCGGAGGTGCGGCGCGACTCGATGTCGGCGTGGGCCTGCGCGGCGGCGCCCAGCGGATAGCGCTCGCTGATCTCGATCCGCAACCTGCCCTCGCGGATCTTGTCGAAGAGGTCTCCGGCGTGCTGGAGCAGCAGCGCGCGGTTGTGGATGTGGTCCGCGAACACGGCGTAGGTGAGTTTGACGCCCTTGGGCAGGTCGAACAGCCGGACCGTGGGGAGGTCACCGATCAGAGGGCCGTCGTAGACCAGGGTGCCGACCCGTCGCAGGACCGCGGCCGAGGACCAGAACGTGGCGGCGCCGCCGCCGTCGAAGACCGCGTGCACTCCCTCGCCACCGGTCAGCTCCATGACCCGGTCCACGAAGTCGCCGCCCGAGGAGACGAGGACGTCGTCCGCACCGGCCGCCTTCGCGGCCTGGACCTTCTCCTCGCGGGAGACGAGGCCGATCACGCGCGCGCCGCGCAGCTTGAGCAGCTGGGTGACGAGGCGCCCGACCCCTCCCGCGGCCGAGTGCACGAGCGCGGTCTCGCCCTCGGCCAGGGCTGCGGACTCGGTGACGAAGTGGTGCGCGGTGAGTCCCTGCATCATGGTCGCGGCGGCGACGTCGCTGGGGATGCCGTCCGGGACGGGGACGACCCCGGCGGCGGGGACGGCGATCCTCTCGGCGTAACTGCCTTGGACGTAGGGCCAGGCCACCCGGTCTCCGATCGTGAAGCCGCCGACGCCCTGGCCGGGGAGGCGAGGAGGAGGACGGCCTCGGCGACGTCATCCGGCTCGTCCAGGCGGCCCAGGGCGTACTGGGCGGTCAGGAGCCTCTCCGGCTGAGGACCGGCGAAGGTCGCGGCGGACGTGAGGTCGGCGGAGACCACCCACGGCCTCCGGCCCGGGCCGGGCATGTCTCGGGGTTCACCGCGGACTGCGTCTCTGTGCCGTCCGATCAGTGCCTCACGGGCGTCGGCGCCGGCCGACGGCTGCCACACTCGCCCCCACTGGCCGGGCCGCCGCCGGCCACGGCGGTGCGGCCTGGCGGCGGCCTGGTGGGCGGGCTTTCGGACCTGTCGGTTCCCGTGCGGGAGGTGGCCCGGATGGGGTGTCAGCCGGCGGGACGGCGGTAGGCGCCGTACCACCAGATCCGCCCGAGTTCGCGGGCGAAGGCGGCGTCGCCGCTGCCGTCGTCCACGGCGATGTGGTGGGCGATCGCCTGGGCACCTCCCCAGACGATGATCCGGCTCGCCGCGACGGCGTCGAGGTCGGCCGGTGTCGAGCCGGCGGCCTGTTCGGACCGCAGGGTCCGCAGTACGGCCTCGTCGAACCCTTCGAGGTCGGCGGTGTAGAAGTCGCTCACCGCGGGGTCGTAGGAGGCCGCCTCGCGAACCGCTGTGATCACCCCCTGGTGGGCGCGGTGGATGGTGATCACTTCCGTGAAGAACCGGGCGAACCGGTCGGCGCCGCCCTCCTCGGGACCCGGGGCCCACTGCCGCGCCAGCTCCAGAAGTGACTCGCGCAGTTCGTCGGTGAGCCGCACCAGGATGTCCGACTTGCCGTGGAAGTGGGCGTAGAAGGTGGCCCGGGAGACACCGGCCTCCTCGATGATCCGCTGGACGCTGATCTCGGAGAAGGGCTCGCCGGAATCGAGCAACCGTTGCAGGGTGGCCAACAGCTGGGCCCTGGTCGCGGCCGTCCGCGCGGCATGGTGGTCCGCCTGACGGCGGGTCACGGGTCTCATGAAGCACCTTCCGGTTGTCGCACTGAGGGGGCGTTCCCCCACACCACGGTAGGTGCCCGACCCGCGCGCTTCGCGAACGGTCCGGAAGGCGCGGGCCGGTCCCGTGCTTCCGGGGTGATCCGCGATCGCCACGAGGCTTGCACGTACTCGCGGGCGTGAGAGGAGAAGGGCGCATGGTGACCCGGGCCCAGCACACTGTGTCGGCGCGCTCGGCCGGGGTCTCGGCGAGCGCCCCGGTGAGGGAGACGTCGCTTTGCGGGATCACCTGGCTGTTGGGGACGGTCCGCCGTCCCACCCGGGTGAGTGGGCCGCATCGGACGGAGCGGCCGCGGCCTCTTCGGCCATGTCCGGTACGGTCGTTCATCTCGTTCCTTCGCATCGTCCGAGCGGCCGTCCCGGTCGTTCCCGGCGAGGTGAACAGGGGCGCGGGAAGGTCAGCTCACCACAGGGAGTGCGTAGTCCCACAGGCGGTCCGCGCCGACCGGGTCGACCGACCACCTGGCGACGCCCGCCATCACGTCGGGGCCGCCCTCTACGACCTCCGCTTCCTGGTTGTCCTCGAAGTACCGTCCGGTCACGCCGTCGAGGAGGGGGGAGGCCGCCAGCAGAACCGTGGTGGCGGCGCCCTGGGCCGGGGTCTTGTAGTAGTCGGGGGTGAGGAGGTCGCCGTCCTCGTCCATGGCGCCGAAAGCCTGCATGGTCGCCTTGTCGAGGTGGCGTTGCAGGTTGGTGTGGATGAATCCCGGTGCGCAGGCGTTCGCGGTGATGCCGTGTTCGGCCCAGCGGCGGCTCATTGCGACGGCGAGCATCACGTCGGCGGTCTTGGACTGGGCGTAGGCGGCGAAGGGGTCGTAGGGGCGTCGCTCGAACTGCGGATCGTCGAAGTCGAAGCCGGCCCGCAGCTGGGCGCCCGAGCTCACCAGGACGACGCGGGACTCGCCGGCCGCCTGCAGAGCGGGGCGCAGGCCGACGGCCAGGGCGAAGTGGCCGAGGTAGTTGATGGCGAGCTGCATCTCCCACCCCTGGGCGTTGACCTGCCGGGTCGGGAGCATCATCACGCCCGCGTTGGCGACGAGGGCGTCGACCGGCCCGCTCCAGTCGTCGCAGAAGGCGCGGACGGAATCTAGATCGGCGAGGTCGAGTGCGACGGCCCGCGTTCCCGGCAGCGCCTCGACCAGCGGTTCGGCGGCAGCGGGGTTCCGGGTGGCGATGGTCACCTGCGCGCCCGCGCCGGCGAGCGCGCGCACCGTCTCGGCACCGAGGCCGGAGGCCCCACCGGTGACGATCATGCGGCGCCCGCTGAGATCTACTCCGTCGAGCACCTCCGCAGCGGTGGTGCGCATGCCGAAGGGAGTTGTTGTCAGCGTCATAACTGGTGCCATGCCTTCAGAAGGGGATGGTTTCGCGCGGTCGGCGGCATACGTCCTGTGTCGCGTGCGCCAAACGCCGCGCGAGAGTAACCATACAACGTGTTCAGACATGAAGGCTGGTATGCCGTCTCGCCGAACACGTCCTGGCCCACGGCGACCAGGTGGTGGCGACGGCCGGATCGACGCAGGCCACCACCGAACTGGCCGCGCGCTACCCGGAGACCGCGCCGGCGGTCAGGCTCGACGTCACCGACACCGGGACCGCATCGAGGCCGTGCGTGCCGCGGAGGCGCGCTTCGGGAGCGGCACAGGACTACGCCGCCACGGCCGGGGCCTTCCGCGCCATGCGGAGCAGCCTCACGCGCCGGAGTTGTTCCCCGGGGATCGGGAGGGTGCCGCCGAGGCGATCCTCCAGGCCGTCAGCGCCCAGGCGACGGCCCACAGGCTCGTGCTGGGCAGTGACCACGCCCAGCGGCGTATCGGTACCGGCGTCAACCTCGACCAGCTGCGGGCCGAGTTCGAGGCGGGCCGGGAGCCGGCGTTCAGTACGGACTTCCCGGGGGACGCGGACAACGCGGTGCTCTGAGCGGGAACAACGCGCCGGCGGCAGATGGATCGGGCCACCTGCCGCCGTCGGCGTTCGTCGTGTGCTGGGCGGTGCGTACGGTTCGGGGTCAGACGGTGATGGTCTTGTACTCGGTGTAGGTGCCGAGGCCGACCGCGCCGTATTCGCGTCCGATGCCGCTGGCCTTGAAGCCGCCGAACGGGCCGTCGAAGGCGACGGAGGCACCGTTGATCGTGATGGTGCCGGTGCGCACGCGGCGGGCGACCGCGAGGGCGTGCTCCTCGTCGGCGGACCAGACGCCGCCGGACAGACCGTACTCGGAGTCGTTGGCGATGCGGACGGCCTCGTCCTCGTCGTCGTAGGCGATGACCACCAGGACCGGGCCGAAGATCTCCTCCTGCGCGATGCGCATGGACTTGTCGACGTCGGCGAAGACGGTGGGCGTGACGTAGTTGCCCTTCTCCAGGCCCTCGGGGATCTGGGGGCCGCCGGTGACCAGACGGGCACCCTCCTCGATGCCGAGCCGGATGTAGTTGCGCACCCGCTCCTGCTGGTCGGGGCGGATCATCGGGCCGATGAAGGTGTCGGGGTCGTTGGGGTCGCCGACCTTGAGCGACTCCACCAGGTCCTTCAGTCCCGCCACGACCTCCTCGTAGCGGCTGCGCGGGGCGAGGATCCGGGTCTGTGCGATGCACGACTCGCCGTTGTTGAGCAGGGAGCCGAACTTCACGCCCTCGACGGCCTTGTCGATGTCGGCGTCGGGCAGGATGATCGCGGCAGACTTTCCGCCCAGTTCCAGGCTGACCCGCTTGAGCTGCTCGCCGGCGATCGCGGCGATGCGGCGGCCGGCCCGCGTGGAGCCGGTGAAGGCGATCTTGTCGACGTCCTTGTGCGACACCAGGTACTCGCTGGTCTCCCGGTCCGCGGGCACGACGCTGATCACACCCTCGGGCAGGCCCACCTGTTCCAGCAGTTCGGCCAGGAATCCCATGCTCAGCGAGTTCTCCGGGGACACCTTCAGGACCACGGAGTTGCCGGCCACCAGAGCCGGGATGATCTTCGAAGTGGCCGAGGAGAAGGGTGAGTTCCAGGGGATGACGGCGGCGACGACGCCGACCGCCTCGCGGCGCACCACGCTGCGTACCGGGGACGCCGGGTCGGAGGGGACGAGCGTCTCCTCCCAGGCGAACTCCTCGGCCGCCTTCAGGTAGGCGTTCGCCTGCCGGGTCAGACCGGGCTGCCCGGCCCGGGTGAACCAGCCTGCCGAGCCGTTCTCCTGCGAGATCAGGTGGGCGATCTTCTCCGCGTTCTCCTCGCGGAGCGTGTTGAACCGCCGCAGGGCGGCGATGCGCTCCGCGGGCGGGGTAAGACGCCACTCGCCCGCCTCGAAGGAGGCCCGTGCCGCGGCGACCGCGCGGTCGACGTCCGCCGGCTGCGCCTGTGCGGCGCGGCCGACCACCGACCGGTCGTGCGGTGAGGCGATGTCGAGCAGCTCCGGGTTGCTCGGCTCGACCCAGGTGCCTCCGATGAAAAGCCGACCGTAGGTGATCATGTGCTTTCTCTCTTCCGGGTGCTTTCGGTGCGGTCTACAGGGCACCCCTTCTAACTGCCACTTCAATGTAGCACTTCTATCAGTTAAGTTCTCACACTGTGACAATAAAGCGTCCATTCTCTACATCGGGGGTACTCTTGAGGCGTGAGAGCCGATGCAGCGCGCAACCTGGTAGCCGTCCTGACCACCGGCGCACGCATGCTCGCCGCCGACCCCGGCGCGAGCATCGCCGCCGAGGCGGGAGTCGACCGGCGCACCGTCTACCGCCGCTTCGCCTCCCGCGAGGACCTCCTCGCCGCATCTACGAAGCCCGCCTCACCGCCATCGAGCACGCCATCGACGACGCCCGACTCCGCGAGGCACCCGTCGCCATCGCCCTGCACCGCTACGTCGAGAACGTCATCACCGTCAGACTGGCGGCGCCGGCCGTCTCGGTCGCGCCGTTGGCGGTGCCGCTGACCATCATCCTGGAGCACGGCGCCTTCGCCGACGGCTCCAGTTGGAACGGCGTCATCGCCGACCTGCGCGCCGGTGGCTACCCGGTCATCGCCGCCGCCAATCCGCTGCGCGGCCCGGCCTCCGACGCCGCCGCCCTGCGCACGGTCCTCGACCACGTCGAGGGCCCGAAGATCGTCGTCGGCCACTCCTACGGCGGCAACGTCATCAGCCAGGCCGCCACCAACGACCCCGAGGTCAAGGCCCTGGTCTACGTCGCCGCCTTCCTGCCGGCCCCCGGCGAGAGCGCCCTGGAGCTCACCAACAAGTACCCGGGCTCCACGCTCCCCGGCACCCTCGACCCGGTCACCTACCAGCAGGCCGACGGCTCAACCGCCACCGATCTGTACATCCAGCAGGACAAGTTCCATCACCAGTTCGCCGCGGACGTGCCCGCCCGGCAGGCCGCCCTGATGGCCGCCGGGCAGCGTCCCATCGCCCAGGCCGCCCTGGAGGAGAAGGCCACCAGCGCGGCCTGGAAGACCAAGCCCGGCTGGGACATCGTCACCACCGAGGACCTCAACATCCCCGTCGCCGTGCAGCGCTTCATGGCCAAGCGTGCCCACGCCCACACCACCGAGGTCGCCGCCTCCCACTCGGTCGCCGTCTCCCACCCGCACCTGGTGGCCGACGTCATCGAGCGCGCAGCCCGCGCCACCGTCCGCTGACACACCTCGGAGGGCGGCGGGACCAAAGTGTTCCCCCGCCCTCGGGCGACATCACGGCACCCACCGGCACACCGCACATGTGTGCGCTCCGCAGGAGAATCGACGTCATGAGCTCACATCACGACCCGCATGCCCTCGGTGCCTTTCTCCGGGCCCGTCGAGCGCAGCTGGACCCGCTCGCGTACGGTCTGCCGGATACGGAATCCGCGCGCCGGGGCGCCGGACTGCGCCGCGAGGAGGTCGCCCGGCTCGCCGCGATCAGCGTGGACTACTACACCCGCCTCGAACAGGGCCGCGTCCGCGCCTCCACCCCCGTCCTGGCCACCCTGGCCCGCGCCCTGCGCCTCGACGACGACCAGCAGACCTACCTCTACGAACTCGCCGGCCGCACCGACGACCGCCCACGCCGCCGCCGCACCACCCAACGCCTACGCCCCGCCATGCGTCGCCTGCTCGACCAACTCACCCACACCCCCGCCCTCGTCCTCGGCAAACGCCTCGACATCCTCGCCTGGAACCCCGCCGCCACCGCCCTCTACACCGACTTCGCCGCCGTACCGGCCGACCGCCGCAATTATCTGCGCCTGCTGTTCACCGACCCCGTGATGCGGGGGCTGCACCAGGAGTGGTCGCATGACGCCCGCGATGCGGTGGCCGCCCTGCGGATGGAGGCGGGCACCGATCCCGACGACCCGGACCTGGCCCGTCTGGTCGGCGACCTGACCATCCGGGACGCCGACTTCGGCACCTGGTGGGCCGAACACCGCGTCAACAGCGCGACCTACGGCACCAAGCACTACCGCCACCCCCTGGTCGGTGACCTCACCCTGGACTGCGACACCTGGTCCGGCGCCGACGGCTCCGGACAGCGCCTGATGGTCCTGACCGCCGAACCCGGCAGCCCGTCCCACGACGCCCTGCGCATCCTCGCCTCCTGGACCGCGCAGCGGACGGAGCCCGACACGGCGAAGGACACGACCCGATAGCGTCCCGGGCGAGTGAACCCGCACGCCCGTGTCTCCTGGACGAACGAGTCCGATGTCGGGGCCGGTGCGCGAGCTCGAGGAGAGGACGCTCAAGATCATGTTGTGGCGCAAGACCTGAACCCCCCTTGACCGCGCTGTACCTGAAGATCGACGAGAGGGGAGGGACCCGGTGGAGGGGACGGCCGCCGCTGCTGACCGACTCCGAGCTCGTCGCCTTGCCGTGGCGCAAGCCCTGCTCCGCAGGTACAGGTCCAGGCACGCCGCTCGCGCAGCGCGACGGCGAGGTTTCCAGGTACGTGGCTCAGGGGTACAGGCCGGCCCGGAAGGTGAACGAGACGAGTTGCGCTCGATCACGTGCGCCGACCTTCGTCATGGCCCGCACCGCATGCGTCTTCACGGTGAACGGCGACACGGACATCTGGGCCGCGATCTCGTCGTTGCCGAGACCGCTCGCGACGAGAACGACCACGTCCCGCTCCCTGGGTGTCAGAGAGTCGAAGCGTCGCAGCAGCTCCTGGTCGATCACCGGGGGCGGACTGTCGGTCATGTGACCGATGAGCGCGGCCGTCGCGGCGGCCGACAGCGCACCGCCACCGCCGACGACCTCGGTGATTCCGGCGACGAGTTCAGCGGGGCTCACGGTCTTGCTCAGGAAACCGTTGGCGCCCGCGCGAAGGGCGGCGAGAACGATGTCGTCCCGGTCAAAAGTGGTCAGCACGATCACCCGGATCTTTTCGGGTGGGTGCTCTTTGCGGATCCGGCGGGTGGCTTCGACACCGTCGATGCCGGGCATCCGGATGTCCATCAGGACCAGGTCGACGGGGTGGTCCCGGAGGAAGGGGACGACCTGCAGTCCATCGGAGAGATCACCCGCAACAACGAGACCTGGGTCGAGCCGGAGCATCGCTTTGATGCCGACCCTTATCTCGTCCTGGTCGTCGACGATCAGGATCCGCGTCATCGGACGACGGCTCCCAGGGGGCTGAACTCCGCATGGACCCGGAATCGCCCGTCGTCACTGTCGATCGTCAGCCGCCCGTTGGAGGACTCGACGCGTTCGCGCATCCCCACGAGTCCGAGTCCGCTGCCCGAGCCGGAGCCGGAGCCCCGCAGTGAGCGACCGACGCGGTTCTCCACGGTGACGCAGATCCTGCCGTCGCGCTCGCGCACATCCACAGTTGCCGCCCCCTCTCCATGCCGGTAGGCATTCGTGAGTGCTTCCTGAACGACCCGGTAGACCGTCACGCCGACACTGGGCTCCACGAAACCGGCGGGAATGTCGATGGAGGGATGGACGTCGAGGCCGATGCTCTCGAAAGAGGCGATAAGGCCTTCCAGCCCGCTGAGCGCCGGGGTCGGCCGGAGCGCCTCGTCGTCGCAGACGTCGTCTCCGAGGCGGAGAAGGGCGAGGATCCGTTGCGTTTCGACGACGACCGTGCGGGCGCTGGACCTGGCTGAGACGAGGGCCTGCCGGGAAGATTCGGCGTCTTCGGGCAGCCCGATCTCCGCGGCACCGAGATGCAGGCTCAGCATCGCGACCTGGTGGCCGATGACGTCGTGGAGGTCCCGGGCGATGCGGAGTCGTTCCTCGGTCACCCGTCGGGTGGCTTCGATCTCGCGGGTGGCGATGGCGCTTTCGGCCCGTCCCTCCAGGGTGCGCCAGTGCTCTCGATGGATGCGCAGCGCGGCCCCTGTCGCACCTCCTGCTATGGCTGAGAAGAGTGCGGCGGCTCCCACGATCGCGCCGCCACGGAATCCTCCCAGCGTCATGAACGCGCCCAGGAAGAACGCCGCCACGATGCCGGTTCCGGCCAGCGGCTGCTTCCCCCTGAGGGTGACCGAGAACAGCACGAGCACCGCCATCATCCACACCGACAGGGGGTCGTGGCCCACCGCTGTGACGGCGAAGGACGCCGCGCTCGTCACGACCAGTCCTGCCCACGGCCTCCACCATGAGAGGGCGGCACCGCCACCGGCGAGGAGCACGGAGAGGGCCGTCGGCCAATCCGCCCCTCGCAGGATCACTGCCACGATCTGGCCGGTGAACACCAGCGCGGCCACCGAATAGGCGACGAGGTGCAGCACCTCGGGGCGGCGGACCCACAGGGGTGCCACGGGCCCGTCCTGATTGCTCTGCGCCTTGACCATGGCCTGATTCTCGTCGATGTGTGCTGCGGCCGTGTACTTCGAATGATGTAGACGGCGAGCCCGGTCCGTGCGATGGGGACGGCAGAACTCATTCGATTCGAAGTGGATGGCAAACCTACTTCGTTCGAAGTACACGGCGCCTCCCGAGGCCGCTGAGACTCCTCATCGAGGCGACCGTCTCACACCATCACGATCACAGATCGGGACACCCGATGACTCAGACCACCGTGACTTCGAGCACGACCACGACCACGACGACGCCCTCCGGGCTCCGATCGCTCTACCTGATTCGAGTCGCCTTCTCCCTGATCTGGGTGGCACTCATCGTCACGACCTCCGCCTCGCTCGTGTCGACGGACAAGCCCACAGTGATCGCGGCCGCGCTGCTCGTCATCTACCCCTTGTGGGACGTCATCGCCACGCTCCTCGAGCGTCGCATGGCCGGCACCGGCTCCACGGACCGCGTGGGTACCACGAACATGGCTCTCGGCCTTGCCACCACCGCCGGGATGATCATCGCCGTCTTCGCCACCATCGGCACGGCCCTGCTCGTGTTCGGCATCTGGGCCGTCCTTTCCGGAGCGATCCAGCTCGTCGTGGCGATCCGGCGCCGACACACCGTCGGCGCCCAATGGCCCATGATCATCAGCGGCGGACTGTCCGTCCTCGCCGGTGCCTCCTTCGCTGCCATGTCCGCCTCGGCGACGAGCAGCCTGTCCACCGTCGCCGGATACTCAGCCTTCGGCGCCTTCTGGTTCCTTGTCTCCGTCATCGCCCTGAGCATCCGCAGCCGACGCGAAAAGCGTTGACCACTGCCGTCGGAGCCACCGCCTCTCCCGGAGGCGCGGCGTCCTCGGCACATTCGGCGTCGAGCAGATCGACCCGCTGATCCTGCACCGGCCCGCGCCGGACCGGGCCGGACTGACGGGATTCGTGATCGCCGGAACCTCGCTGGGCGCGGCCGTCGCGGTCGCGGTCGCCGCCCGCCATCCCCGCCGGGTCCGGGGCCTGTTCCCCTTCTGCGGGTTCGCCCGGCGCGGCGGGAGTGCAGGGTTCTCGGCGTAGCCTCACCACGTTCAGTCCGTCAGATGCTCCAGGACCACGGTGGCGAGACGGAGCGCTGCGTGCAGTTCCGTCACCTCCGCGACAGTGGGGCGGACGACGGCGGACCAGTCGCCGCGCAGGCCCGGCCAGAGCGCCAGCAGGACCTGGGCGCCGGCGAGGCCCAGATGGGCCGTGACGTCCGTGCGGTCCTCGCCCGCGGGTCTCCAGGACAGCAGGACGCGGCCCTGCGGATGCGGGACGGCTCGCTCCGGGACCTCCAGGTGGCCATGAGCCTGCCGTGCACCGGCGTCACGATCGCACCCCGCACGTCCGTCGGCATGGGCGCCCGTGTCAGCGTGGACAGCTCGACGGGCGTCACGCCGGGGCCGGCGCCCCGTACCAGGGTGAGAACGGGGCGGCCTGCGCGGTCGGCCTCGGCCGGCGCGGCCGACAAGAGGTCACCGTCACCGCACGGTCGGCCACACCTGTCGTACCTCGTCATGGTCTCTCGAAGTCTCCCGGGAGCGGACGCCGGACCACATCCGTCATCTGACTGCGGGGTACACCGGATCCCACGCCCTCGACCGGCCGACGCCCACCGGGCGCCGGCCGGCGGCGTGCTCCGGCCACCCCACGGCGCCGGCTACGCGCCGCCGTCCTGCTGGGTCAGGCGGCGGGGACGGATTCCTCGGCGGTCGCGGGGTCAAAGCGGCCGGAGGCGGAAGTGGTCTCACCGGTCTTCCGCGCCGGCTTCAGGAACAGGGCGAGGAGAATGCCGACGGCCAGGGTGGGCGCGATCCAGAGATAGCCGGTGGCCGTGGCGTGGGCGAACGCGTCCAGTGCGGTGTCGCGCAGGGCGCCGGGCAGCTCGCCGATGGTGTCGGGGCGGGTGGCGTCGAAGCCGCCGGCGGTCGGCAGGGCGTGGGTGCGGTCGGCGAAGCCGGTGTTGAGGAGGGTGCCGAAGACGGCGACTCCGAAGGCCGCGCCGATGGAGCGGGCGAAGGTGACGACGGCGCTGGCGGCGCCGAGGTCGGCGGTGGGCACGCTGTTCTGGACGGTGGTGAGCACGACCATGGGCACCATGCCGATGCCGACACCGGTGATGAGGAAGTAGACGCTCAGTACGAGGGTGTCGGTGGCCGCCCCGATGGTGCCCAGGAGGAGCAGCCCGGCGAGGTTGGCGACCAGGCCCGCCAGGAGGATCACTCGCAGCCGGCCGGCGTGTGCGGCCCAGCGTCCGGCCAGGGACTGGCTGACGACCAGCCCGGCGACGAGCGGCAGCATGTAGATGCCGGAGAGGGTGGCCGAGACTCCGTGGACGATCTGGAGGTAGGTCGGCAGGTAGACCAGCACGGAGAACATCGCGGCGTTGGCGAAGAACCCGATGAGGGAGGAGAAGACCACGGTCCGGGAGGCGAACATGGCCGGCGGCAGGACCGGGGCGGCGGCGCGGCGCTCGACCGGCACCAGCACGACGGCCAGTACGACGGTGGCGGCGATCAGGCCGACGATGGCCGGCGAGCCCCAGCCCCAGCGCTCGCCGAAGGACGTGACGAGGACCAGGCCGGTGGCGATGGCGGCCAGCACGGTGGCGCCGAGGTAGTCGATACGGGCCCGGGTGCCCCGGGTGGCGGCGGGCAGCGCCCGCGCGGCGATGGTCAGGGCGACGATGCCGACCGGCAGGTTGACCAGGAAGGCCCACCGCCAGGACAACTGATCGGTGAAGACACCGCCCAGCAGGGGGCCGACGATGCTGGCGACGCCGTAGACCGAGCCGAACATGCCCTGATAGCGGCCGCGTTCGCTCGGGGCGACGATGTCGCCGACGAGGGCGAAGGTCAGCACGATCATGCCGCCGCCGCCCACGCCCTGCAGGATGCGGGCCCCGATCAGTTCGGGCAGGTTCTGCGCCAGGCCGCAGGCCACGGAGGCGATCAGGAAGACCGACGTCGAGGCCAGGTACAGCCGCTTGCGGCCGAACATGTCGCCGAGCTTGCCCCACAGCGGGGTGACCGCTGTCGAGGCGAGCAGGTAGGCGGCGCTGACCCACGCGATGTCGTCGAACCCGTTCAGGTCCTCGGCTATCCGTGGCAACGCGGTCGAGACGATCGTCTGGTCCAGGGCGGCGAGGAGGACCGCCAGGACCAGAGCGCTCATCGCTGCGGCGACACCACCCGCCTTGAGTGAGGAGGACTTGTCTGCCTTCGACATCGGCGGATGCCTTTCTAGAGGACTCACTGATCTGGCACTACTAGATCTATCTGTCACTGTACCGTAGCGCTTAGAGGGAAGGGTTCTACTCCCGAGAGGCGTTAGGTGCCTCAGGCATCACATTCCGCCACTAGACTCGGTGCGGTGAGAGCCGACGCCGCGCGCAACCTGGAAGCCGTCCTGACCACCGGCGCACGCATGCTCGCCGCCGACCCCGGCGCGAGCATCGCGAGCATCGCCGCCGAGGCAGGAGTCGACCGGCGCACCGTCTACCGCCGCTTCGCCTCCCGCGAGGACCTCCTCGCCGCCATCTACGAAGCCCGCCTCACCGCCATCGAGCACGCCATCGACGACGCCCGACTCCGCGAGGCACCCGTCGCCATCGCCCTGCACCGCTACGTCGAGAACATCATCACCGTCAACCGCACCTGGCCCGTCGACCTCGCCCGCATGCTCGCCGACGACAGCGTCCACGCCCGCCGCGACGCGGCCATCCAGGAGGTCGGCGCCTTCCTGCAGCGCGCCACCGACGAAGGACTCCTGCGCTCCGGTCTCCCGCAGGGCTGGGCGAGCGTGCTGCTGCCCCAGTTGATGCACCTGGTCTCCCGGCAGCTGCCCGAGCTGAGCGCGGGTCAGGCGGCGGACGTCGTCGTCGACACCCTCCTCAACGGCATCGGGACGTCCTGACACACCGACGTCCCTCGGGAACACCTGTGTTCGGGTGTTCCGGGACAACCGACCGCGGCGCCCGCACCATCGGTCGCGCACCGGTTCAGCCGCGGCGGACGCCCTCGATGAAGCGGCCGGCGAGGTCGACGCGTTCGGTGACAGAGCCAGGGGTCTGCCCGAAGTCCACGAACAGCTCGTGCACGCCGACCTCGGCGGCGGCCCGCGCGTAGTCGACGTACTGGGCGAGGGTGCCCGCCCGGGGCATCCGGTCCGGGGCGGTCGTCGTGTCGGTCAGGCTGGGTTGACGCGGAGCGCCGTCCGCAAGGCGGAGGGGTCGCGGCCTGCACCGCCTCCTTCCGGATCACGTCCCACATGTCCGTCAGGTGGGCGATCGGTATCGCCACGGGCAGCCAGCCGTCGAGCCGCCGGCCGATGCGGCGCAGCCCGCCGGGAGTGAACGCCGCGATGGTCAGCGCGCGGGCCAGCATGATCGGCGGCAGCCACAGACCACCTCCAGCTCGTAGCCGTCGTAGAGGTTCCAGGGCGTCGGACCGACGGAGTTGGAGAGGATGCCGACCCTGACGCCGGCCCGGCGGGCGGCGGCCGCGGCGATCACCGAGGGCTGCGGGCGCAGATCGGCGAAGACACGGCCCATCAGGTTGTCCGGCCGGATGCCGAGCAGCCCGGCGGCCGCTTCGTTCCACTCGGTCTGGGTGAGCGTGCCGCGCTCCAGTTCCTCGGTGAGCCGGATGCCCTCGGGGTCGAGGTAGAGGCCGGTGAGCAGGGTTCCCTCGGGGAGTCCCTCGCGGTGCTCGAAGGCGAGCGCGGCGGGCAGCAGAGGGGGGGTCGGCACACCACCGAAGTCGAGGACGAGACCCTTGCGGTGCTGGGTCATGCCCACACTTAAACAGGTACCTCGCCACTCAGGCACACATGCCTACGCGGATACCGGTGGCGACCGTTGTGTGTGAACCCCCGGTGCAGGTGTCCACGTTGTCCCGATGACGGGTTTCCCGCCGCCACGGACGGCGGCGGAAAGCGTTTCAGGCCGCTCCGGACGTCTTCCTTGTCTCAGGTCCCGGAGAGAAGGCGGCCCCGCGCGACGGGCACGGCGGGCCTGACGTGCCACGTCGGCGCGGGGCCGCACACCGGCTGCCGCAGGTGTGCGCTCAGTTCTCCAGCCGGTGCGGATGCGCGGGGTACACCCCGAGGATGCGTACCTCGGTGGAGAAGAAGCGCAGCTCGTGCAGGGCGAGGGCGACGCGCTCGTCGTCGGGGTGTCCCTCGATCTCGACGTAGAAGCGGCTGGCGTTGAGCCCGGCGCCCATCTGGTAGCTCTCGATCTTGGTGAGGTTCACGCCGCTGCTGGCGAACCCCCCGTGCGCCTTGTACAGGGCGCTGGGGATGTTGCGGACGCTGAAGAACAGGCTCGTCATCGTCGGTTCGCCGGTGTGCGGGGCCTGGGCGGCGTCGCGGGAGAGGACGACGAACCGGGTGGTGTTGTCCGGGTCGTCCTCGACCTCGGCGCGCAGCACCTGAAGACCGTACAGCTCGGCCGCGGCGGGCGGGGCGAGCGCGGCGTGCCGCGGGTCGCCGAGTTCGGCCACCTCGCGTGCTGACCCGGCCGTGTCGTCACTGACGAGCGTGCGCCAGTCGCCCTCCCGCAGGACCTTGCGGCACTGCCCCAGCGCGTGCGCATGACTGCGTACACACTCCACCTGGTCGAGGGTCGCGCCGGGCACGCCCATCAGGTCGAAGCGGATCGCGAGGAAGTACTCGGCGACGATGAACAGGCCCGACTCCGGCAGCAGATGGTGCACGTCGGCGACGCGTCCGGCCGCGGAGTTGTCGACCGGGATCACGGCGACGTCGGCGGCGCCGAGCGTCACGGCGTCCAGAGCCTGCTCGAAGCTCGTGCAGGGCACTTCGCCGGCCTCGGGGAAGAGGGCGCGCGCGGCGGTCGCCGAGTTGGATCCGGGTTCACCCTGATATGCGGCGGTCGTCACCGTGGTTCAGCCTTCCTGGGGGGCAGGTTCCGTCGTGGCGCAGCAGAAGCTCCGTCGCCTACCGCACCTGCTGAAGTATCAGTCACCTCGGCGAAGTGGACGGTCAACCCATCCGCAATGAGCAGCAACCAACCCGGTGTACAGGCCCGACCGGCGTCGTACGCCTGTCCCGAGTTGATCGTGGACATCGAGCGCGTGCTGGACGTCGCCGCCCGGCAGACGATCAGGGCGGAGTTCCGGTTCGACCCGGGGTCTCCCCTGGTGGTGTCTCTGGAACTCGTCATCAAGGACGGCCCGCGTGTCCTGTGGCGGATCGGCCGCGATCTCCTGCAGCAGGGGCTCTGTTCGGCGAGCGGTCTCGGTGACATCCAGATGTGGCCGGCGCGCCCCGAGGAGGGGGGCACCGTATGGCTTCAGCTGGCTTCCAGGGACATGGCCGCTCTGTTCGAACTGCCCGTGCCTCCGCTGGAGGAGGGGCTGGAGTACACCTACGAACTCGTTCCCGCGGGCCGCGAGCTCGCGGAGATCGACTGGGAGGCCGCCACCGCGGATCTGCTCAGGGGCTGCTGACAGGCGGTTGCGGGCGCCGACGGCCGCACGGGCGGGACCGGAGCAGCCCTTCGAGGCGAGGGACTCAGCAGTCGGGTCGCCTGGCCGCCCGCGACCAGGACCGGGCCGTCCGGAACCGCGGGGAAGTCCTCGTCTCCTCCAGCCCCGAGTGCTTCGACTTCCGCCCGCATACGCGCCGGGTCGAAGGAGTTGCCGCCGCCGCGCACCGCGGTCCAGTGCCCGACAGGGCGTAGCAGCGCGTCGTCGGCGGCGGGGTTGGTCCCTGCCACCAGCCGTGTCCCGGCACCAGGGTCTCGACAAGCCGGGGCAGAGCAGCCCGCAGGGCCTCGTCCGGCAGGGAGGGCACCGGCAACCAGATCAGCTGGTAGGCCTCGGTCTCCGAGCGTCCGTGGCTGGGCGGGGCCGAGCAGGGGGCGCCGTCATAGACGCTGTCGCGTTCTGCCGGCGCAGGCACCCGGGCAGCCGACGCCGGGTCTGCGGCCGCAGCTCACCCGCGCCAGGTCCAGCGCCCGCTGTGCAGTACGTCCGAGCCCTCCACCCGTGCCTGAGGAAGACCCTCGGCCAGCGCCAGGGCCGGAGCGCCGACGCCGGTGCCCACATCGAGAATGCGGCTGCCCTCGGTTTGCAGCCCCTCAGCGCACCCGGCAAGCCGTGGCACGACCTATCCGGCGAGCGCACGGCCGGTCGCCGCGGCGGCCCGTCCCCGGCTGAGCAGCACTTCGTCGGCCCGCGCTTCCCCGCCGGCGCGCAGTATCCCGTCCGCCTCCGAAGCGGCTGCCGTGACGGCCTGCCGCAGCGAGCTGAGCTCCCTCCACCGCGCTGAGTGCTGTCGCCGCGTCCCTCCGGTCCAGCGAAGGGTGAACAGCGCGGCCACCGGATTCGCGCCGAGCGGCAGCGCGGGATTCGCGGAAGACGCGGCAGGTTCGGTCGGTGCGGCCCCGGGCATGGGCGGTATCCCCGTCAGGTCGTTCGACATCCGGCACTCGGCGCTCGGCACTCGGCATTCCGAGGCGTGTGTTCAGGAGAGGGCGAACGGAAGCAAGCAGGGCCGAGGACGCCGCGGAGTTCGAATAGTAGCGACGAGCGTGAACCCGCCAGGCCCCCCGCCCCGTTGTCCCAATGAAGAGCACCCTGCGGTCAGGGTGTTCACTGGCTGGCCTGGTCGCACGACGGGGTGGCCGTCCTCATGCTCTTCCCCGACATGAGGGCGGCCGCTCCACCCACCACGGCCACGCGCACGTCAGCGCTGCGACGTGAGGTTTTCGCAGTCCGCGGCCCACACCTCCTCCAGGACGGCCGCAGTCGGGACACAGACTCGGGCTCGCGCACACGCGGCACGGGCAAAGCGTCACACCGGCGGCCGGGTGAGTTTGGCGGCCACGGCATCGAGGACCCAGTCCAGGCCGGTTGCAAAGGATTCCTCGGCGTCCACGTCCGTGCCGTCGTACACGGCCTTGGTCAGCGCCGGGAAGCGGCCCGTGGCCAACATCCTCGTCACATGCGGGCCGGAGGCACGCTGCCAGTCGCGCTTGGACAGGCCCGTGGCGCGCTCGGCCCGCAGGTTCGCGATCTCGCGCCTGATCGCGCCAGTGAAGTAGGCGCTGACAGTCTCCACGGCGCGCATGACGGTGTCGATGTCTGCGAGGCCGTCGAGGGCGGCGAGCGTGGACTCGGTCACGGCGAGGCCGTTCGGGCCCAGGGTCGGGCGGCCGCCGAGCAGGTCGGCCAGCCATTCGTGACGGAGGGCGGCCTGCCTGGTGCGGTGGGCGAGGACGCGCAGCGCCTCCCGCCAGTCACCGGGCTGTTCCTCGGGGAGAATCTCGGCCTGGACGTCGTCCACCATGAGGTCGAGCAGTTCCTCCTTGGTGGAGATGTATCCGTACAGTCGCATCGGGCCGGCGTTCAGCCGGGCGGCGACCTTGCGCAACGACACGGCCTCCAGCCCGCCCTCGTCGGCCAGCGCGACGGCGGCGGCGACGATCCGCTCCCGGTCGAGCGGCACGGGGCGGGCCGGCGGCTCCGGCCGGTCCCACACAGTCATGGTCCACACACACCGTTCTGTTGCGATGCATCGCATCGGGGAAATACAGTGTATCGACATGAGACAGCGTATCGCCGTCGTCGGGAGCGGCCCTGGCGGCCTCACCCTCGCCCGTGTCCTCCACCGCCACGGCTATCCCGTCGCCGTCCTGGAACGCGATCCCGCCCCCGACGCGCGCCCCCCGGGCGGCACGCTGGACCTGCACGAAGGACTGGGCCAGCTCGCGCTGGACAAGGCCGGGCTGCTGGCGGAGTTCCAGGCGCTGTCCCGCCCCGAGGGGCAGGCCATGCGCATCCTGGACGCGGACGGAACCGTCCTGCGCGACTGGCGACCCCGTCCAGGCGACCGGGCCAATCCCGAGATAGACCGCGGGCAACTCCGTGACCTGCTGCTCGGCCCGCTCGACGTTCAGTGGGGGCGGAGCGTGACGCAGGTGGTGCCGGGGACCCGGGATGGCGTACTGGTCCATTTCGCGGACGGGCGACAGGAGACGTTCGACCTCGTGGTCGGCGCGGACGGCGCCTGGTCCCGGATCCGCCCGGCAGTCTCGTCGGCGACGCCCCACTACACCGGCGTCACCTTGGTCGAGACCTCCCTCGACGACGTCGACACACGCCACCCTGAGCTCGCCCGGTTGATCGGCGACGGTTCAGTGGCTGCGTACGGCGTGAACCGAGCTCTCGTCGCCCAGCGCAACAGCGGCGGCCACGTCAAGGTGTACGCCCAGTTCCGCGCGCCGCTGGACTGGCACACGAACCTGGACCTGGCCGACGTCGAGGCCGTCCGATCGAGCCTGCTGGCTCTGTTCGACGGCTGGGCCGCTCCCGTCCTCGACCTCCTCCGCCACGGCACCGCGTTCGTCCACCGCCCCCTCTACGTCCTGCCCGTGTCCCACACTTGGACCCACGTCTTCGGGGTGACGCTACTGGGCGACGCCGCCCATCTGATGCCTCCGTTGGGGGCGGGCGCGAACCTCGCGATGCTGGAAGGCGCCGAACTCGCCGAGTCCATCGCCACCGGCGCTGAAGATCTGGACGAGGCCGTTCGCGCCTTCGAGGAACAGATGTGGGCACGGGCCGGCAGATGGGCGAAGATCACGATGGCCTGTCTGGAACGCCTCGTGAGCCCGGACCCCGCCGAAGCCCTCGCCCTCTTCGACCAGGTCCAGCCATCCTGACTGCCGGCGCGAGAGCACCAGCACCGCCGGCTCGCCACGGTTTCACGGGACAGTACGGCACCGCCGCAGTCCCTTCCGGGCAGAACCACCGCCGGGCCTTCAGCAAGATCGATAGAGCGGGTGATGACGCCGGTAGGGTGGCCTGATGGAAGCGGGGGCGGAAAACAAGATGGTTGCGGTCCCGTCGGGACGGGTGACGCTGTCGGACCGGCGGACGCAGAGGAGTTGGCCGGTCGAGGTCGCATCGTTCTGGATGGCAGCGGTGCCGGTCACTCAGTCGTTGTACGCACAGGTTACCGGTCAGCGGCCGAGCACTGCCCAAGGTGACCGCCTGCCCGTTGAGGGCGTTTCGTGGTGGGACGCGGTCCGGTTCTGCAACGCGTTGTCCGGGCGTGAGGGGCTGACGCCTGCCTATCACCTTCACGCTGACGAAGAGGCGGTCGAGTGGAGCGCCTCTGCCGATGGGTACCGGCTGCCGACCGAGGCTGAGTGGGAGCACGCCTGCCGCGCGGGCACCACCGGCCCTCGGCATGGCGGGCTTGACGAGATCGCTTGGTACCAGGGCAACTCAGACGGACAGATCCACCCTGTGGGGGGCAAGCAGCCCAACGCCTGGGGTCTGTACGACATGCTGGGCAATGTGTGGGACTGGTGCTGGGACGTCTACGACTCCGAGGTGTATGGCACCTATCGCGTGCTTCGTGGCGGTGGATGGGCCGACGAGCATTGGAGCTGCCGGGCCTCGGTACGGCGGCGCAGCCACCCGACCTTCCGGATCGACGACGTGGGATTTCGTCTCGCGCGCTCGCTGGTGGCCAGACGTCTCCGAAGCCCTTCTTGACCGCCGGCTCGCGGACCGCCGCGTACGAACCGGCGAAGCCGATACCGGCGACGAACACGGCACCTGCCACGACCACACCGGCAAGGATCCCTATGCGCTCGCGTCAGCTGGGGGTCGGGAGTCGGGTGGTTCGCAGCCTGCGAGCCAGTGAAACGCCACGGCCGGCTTGCCCCAACCCCCAGTACCCGTGGGTGGACGCCACGGGCCGTAGCCCGCCGGAATACTCGACGCTTTCGCGTAGAGGTTCGGCCGCGTAGCGCGTTGGCCGGGCGCCCGGCGCGGGGGCTGCGAGGGCGGGGAGGGGGCCCGCCGTGCGACAGCACTCCCAGGAGCGTGCAGGATAGGAGCATGACAACCAAGGTCTACTTCGATATCACCATCAACGACGAGCCCGCCGGACGTATCAACTTCAACCTGTTCGACGATGTCGTGCCCAAGACGGCGGAGAACTTCCGTGCGCTGGCCACCGGCGAGAAGGGTTTCGGCTACGCCGGCTCGTCCTTCCACCGGGTCATCCCTGCCTTCATGCTCCAGGGCGGCGACTTCACCCGCGGCAACGGGACCGGCGGCAAGAGCATCTACGGGGAGAAGTTCGCCGATGAGAACTTCACCCTCAAGCACGACCGGCCTGGCCTGCTGTCCATGGCCAACGCCGGCCCGCACAGCAATGGCTCGCAGTTCTTCATCACCACGGTCGTGACCGACTGGCTGGACGGCAAGCACGTGGTGTTCGGCGAGGTCGCCGACGAGGCGAGCATGGCCGTCGTCAAGAAGATCGAGGCGCTCGGCTCACGCAGCGGCGCGACCTCGGCCAAGATCACCATCGCAGCCTCGGGCCAGCTCTGACTGACCCCAACGCTGGAGGCAGTGGCGGCGCTTTTGCCGATGGCCGGGTAGTCGGTGTTGAGGAGGTGCCCTGTGCGTGGCTCGCTGGGACCTCCTCAACCCGCAGGCCCAGGTAGCGAGGGCGCCTTCGCCTGCTCGTCAGGTGCGGTGCGTGAAGCCTCCGGGTCGGCCTGCCCGAACGCCCGCCTCATGTCACTGTCGACACGTCTGACGCGACGGTGCCGCCGCACCCTTCCGACCTGCTGTTGTGCGGTCAGGAAGGTGTGCGGCGGCGTCTGTGGGACTTCTCTGGGTGTGAGGCCGGAACGACCGCGCCGGGCCGTGACAGCCGCTCCGACCGCCGGATTCGCGCCGGAGTCACGCCGCTACGAGAGGACGGCATCTCGGACGAGCCGCACCACCACGTCGTGGTTCGGCGGGCGGCCACGTCGCCGTCTCGCCAGCGCACCTTGGCGGACGCAGTCGGCAGGATCGAGGCACTGACCGGGTTACGTCCCGAGACGTCGGGGTCACTGCTGGTTCACGCTCCGGGCGCGACCTGCGGCGACTGACGGCCCTCGCCCTCCAGATCGCCCTCCGTCTCCAGGTACACCCACCCGGGAGTCTGCCCCGGCCAGGCGTCGGGAGGGTGCCGCCGAAACCCGCTCACCAGCTGCTTCGCGCTGTCCACACCGTGCCGCGGGCCTCGTACTCGAGCATCGTTTCCAGACCGACCGCGGCGTCCGCGCCGAGTTCCCGGCGCACCAGCCACAGGGCTAGGTCCAGCCCGGAGGTCACCCCGCCGGCGGTGACCAGGTCGCCGTCGTCGACCACGCGGGCGTCCTTCGGCACGCCGCCCTGCCGTTCCAGGTCGGCCCGCGCCCGGTGATGGGTGGTGCAGGGGCGCCCCGTGGTCAGCCCGGCGGAGGAGAGCAGCATCACGCCCGTGCACAGCGCGCTGACGGTCAGGCCGGGGCGGGTCGCGGCGGCCAGGGCCCGTGGCAGGGAGCCCCGCCGGATCTCGGCCCACACTCCGGGGTCCTCGCGGCGCGCGTACCCGCCGCCGGGGACGACGAGGAGGTCCGCCTCCTCGGGTGCCCACCCGTGGTCGACGCGCAGCCTGGTGCCGTAGGCGGCCTTGACGGTACGAGGGCCGTCGAGCGTGACGTAGCGGACCTCCACCTCGCGGTCGGCGAAGTAGCCGGAGGCGGAGAACACCTCGTACGGGGCGGTGAAGTCGAGTTCCTCCACACCGTCGAACATGACGACGTGTACGCGTAACGGACGGTCGCGCCCGGGAGCCGCGGAGGCCGCCGCGTCGGCCCGGGTGGCGGCGCCGGCGGTCAGCGTCGCGGCCCCGAGCGCAGTCGTGGCGTGCAGGAGGGTACGGCGGTTCATCTCGTTCGGTACTCCACTTCTCGGTCGGTCACGGGCAACGGAGAGGCTCGTCCGCCAGGTACGGGGGTGCCGGGTCGTACTGGAGGGCACGGCGCACGGCGCGGGCGTGTTCGCGCCCGTGCAGGTGGCCGACCAGCCACAGGGTGCTGTCGATGCCGGCGGAGACGCCCTGGCTGGTGAGCAGGTTGCCGTCGACGACATAGCGGGCGTCCCGTACGACGGTGACGTCGCCGCGTCCCTCGAGCGCCTCCTCGTACTGCCAGTGGGTGGCGACCCGGCGGGCCCGGGCCGGGCCGGCGGCGTGCAGCAGGAAGGTCCCGGTGCAGACGCCGACCACCCAGGTCGCGCGCGCGGCGGTGTCGGTGAGCCAGCCGGTGACCCGCTCGTTGTACGGCTCGACCTCCCGGGCGCCGTGACCGCCCGGTACGAGGACGACGTCCAGAGGCGGGTGGTCGCCGAGTGTGTGATCCGGCAGCACCCGCATGCCCTGGGAACACCGGACGGGCGCGGAGCGCTCGGCGACGAGCAGGACGTCGTCCCTGCCGTCACGCAGTCCGGAGGAGGTGGCGAACACCTCCCACGGACCGGTGAAGTCGAGCTCCTGCACCGAGTCGAACAGCAGGATTCCGTATGTGGTCATGCTCAGTTGCCCCAGCGGGCGGCGTCGGCCATGGTTTCCATCCGGGTCCTGTGCGGCGGCACGGACCGCTCCCGCAGCAGTTCGGACGCGACGGAGAAGAGCGGGGCCTTCTCCGGACGGCGCCGTGCCTGGGCGACGATCTCGTCGGTGAGGGTGGTGGCCATCGACAGCCGCGGATAGGCGGCGTGGATCGCGGCCCCGGTGGCGTCGTCGACCCAGTCCGTGTCCCAGCCGAAGTCCATACCGGTCCCCTGGTGCACGAGGGTGCACAGGGTGCCGCGGCGCTCGGCGATGCCCGGCGTCGTGTGCAGGGCGACGGCCTCCCAGACGGCGTCGACGTCGGCGGTGGGCAGGCCCTGCGCGGTGAGGAACTCCGCGGCCGTGTCGGCTCCGTCCACCTCGAACCGCTGGTGGCGGTCACCAGCCTGCGTAAGGCCGATGTCGTGCAGGACGCAGGCGAGGAACAGCAGCTCCGGATCGTAGTCGTGCCCCGGCTTCGCGCCCTGGTGATCGGCGCGGAGGCGGGCGAACAGCGCGCTGCGGACGCTGTGGTTGGCGGTCGCGGTGGACTCCGTCGCGCGCACCAGGTCCAACGCGCCGCGGGCGACGGGGGTGTCGGGGAGCGGCGGGACGCCGGCGGTCATCACGTCGTTCATGACATCGATGATCGGCTGCGTCAACCACCCGTGACAGAGGCAGACTTGCCTCCATGCGAGAGGAAACTGCCACCCCCGCCGCACCGCACCGAGTGGCGGTACTGGTCATGGACGACGTGCTGCCCCTGGACCTGGGTATCCCGGCCCAGGTCTTCATCGCCGTGCCCGGCGATCCCTATGAACTGACCCTGTGCGGACGGACCGCGGGGTCGGTCCCGACCGCAGCGGGGTTCGCCGTGACCGTGACGGCCGGGCTGGAAGCGGTGCGCGGTGCGGACACCGTGGTGGTCCCGGGGTACGCACCGCACCTGCGGGAGCTCCCGGCGGACGTGCTCGCCGCACTGGCCGGGGCCCACGCCCGGGGCAGGCGGCTGGTGTCCATCTGCACCGGGGCGTTCGCGCTGGCCGCGGCCGGGATCCTGGACGGCCGCAAGGCCACCACCCACTGGAAGTACGCCGACGAACTGGCGGCGCGGTACCCGAGGGTGTCGGTGGACCCGCGCGTGCTCTACGTGGACGAGGGACAGGTGCTGACCTCGGCGGGCGTCGCCGCCGGCATCGACCTGTGCCTGCACCTGGTGCGACGCGACCTCGGCTCGCAGACGGCGAACCAGGTGGCGCGCTCCCTGGTCTCCGCTCCCCACCGCGACGGCGGGCAGGCGCAGTACATCAAACGGCCGCTGGCCCCCGACACGCACGGCGTCACCCTCGCGCCCACCCGGGCGTGGGCCCTGGCCCACCTGCACGAACCGTTGACGGTCCCCCGGCTCGCCGCGCACGCGCACATGGCACCGCGGACCTTCGCCCGGCGGTTCGTCGCCGAGACCGGCACGACTCCCCTGCGGTGGCTGCTCGCCGCCCGGCTCGACCGCGCCCGGGAGCTCTTGGAGAGCACCGAACTCGCCGTCGACCACATTGCCGACCGATGCGGTCTGGGCAGCCCCTCGAACCTCCGGCTGCACTTCCGCCGCACCCTCCGGACGACACCCACCGCCTATCGCGCGGCGTTCGCCCGGACGACGACTACCGGCTCGCCGACCACCTCGCTTTCCCGGACGACAACGACGCCGGAAACTCCGAAACCACCAGTCGGACAGCCCGCCTCGTGTAAGCGCGAGGCTAATTGACCCGATCGGCCCTCAGTTCTTCTTCAGCTCCTCGGCGAGCATCACAATGATGCCGCTGGGACCGCGGACGTACGTGAGCTTGTAGACGTCCTCGTAGGTCGCCACACCGCGAAGCGGACGGCATCCGTGCTTTGCGGCTACCTCAAGGGCTTCATCGATGTCGTCGACTGAGAAGGCGACGCGATGCATGCCGATCTCGTTGGGACGAGTGGGCTCCGACTCGATCGCTTCGGGGTGGATGTATTCGAAGAGCTCGAGGCGACCGTGACCGTCTGGTGTCTGGAGCATCGCAATGTTGGCGTGATTGCCATCAAGACCGACGGCCGTGTCGGTCCACTCACCGCTGACCGTGTCACGGCCGACGACCGTGAGGCCGAGGTCGGTGAAAAAGGAGATCGTTGCTTCGAGGTCGCGAACAGCGATGCCGACGTTCTCAAGTTTGATGGCCATGCGTTGCATGCTACCGAGCAGGGCCACTCAGGTACTGCCGGCAACGACGCAGCCGGCCTCAGCAATCCTGATTCTCGATGGTCAGAGGCGCTTTGTTCTCCTTCTTGACAACCGGTCGGACAGCCCGCCTCGTGAAAGCGCGAGGCCAGGAGCATGGCGAGCGGGCCGGGCTGGTCGTACGGCACTTTCCGCAGCCGCTCGGCGACAGTGCGGCGAACGGACAAGCTTGCCATCGTCTACCAGGCGTCCTCCACCTGGTCGCCATTCTCGTCTGGGCTCGCGAGTGTGATCGAAAGGGACACGTGTCAGGGCTGTTGGTCAGAGGGGATCGAGGAGCATCAGGACCTCGTCTCGGGTGTCGCCGGGCGCGAAGCGCAGGGCGCTGGGCCAGCGGCCGACCTCCCGCCATCCAAGGCGGCCGTAGAAGTCCTCCAGCCCCTCCCTCCCCCGGGCCGTAAGGCGGAGCTGCTCAAGCCCCAGCTCGTCACGGGCCACCGTCCGCAGTTCTTGCATGAGGGCGGAGCCGACACCACGGCCGCGGAAGCTGGGGTGGGTCTGGAGGTGGTGGACCGTTCCCCAGTGTGCGACGAGCCGAAAGGGATCACGTTTGAGGACGACCCATCCGACAAGAGCCTCACCGAACTCAGCGATGATGAGGCGGCTGCGCGACGGGGCGAGACTGCCGAGGAGTTCGTCAGTGACCGGCGCGACGTCGTCTTCATGGACCGGAGGGAAAGGGAATCCCGCAGCACCACCCGCGTTCGTGACCGCGACCCAGCAGCCGATGAGTTGGCGCCTCAGGCCGGGAGTTACCTCATGTATCCCGGTGATCTGCGTGAGAGTGGGCGTGATCTTCTTCCTCATGCGCAGGAGCATCCCAGGCGGTGCTGACATCGAAGTGGGCAGGGCCCTCGGAGCCACCTACTGCTCACTCTTTCGAAGAGGCATCCTCAGCGCGGAGAGGTCAGGGCGCCCACCCTAAAGGGTCAGCCTCACGAAACCCTTTGGCCCAAAGTGAAAATAGTCCTGCGTGTCCCTCAATCGCCTTTTCGCTCGTCGCCGAATGATGCCTGAGGAAGCTGAGCAGCTTCCGCATCATGCATGGCTCCACAAGGAGGATTCACATGCGTCCTGTGAACAGGACCTCTTCCCTCTTCAGCCCGCTGCCTCAACGAGGCAAGCAGCTCGCCGGCAGCGCGATGGCAGCGGTGGCCCTCGTGGTGATGGGCCTCGCCGGCAACGCGGCGGCCGTCGGTCCCAGCGAGCAGCAGATGGGTCACGCTTACGAGTCCCCCGCGGTCGACGAGTGCACGAACCCCGGGTCCGACGTGGTGCGCTCCGGCTCGAAGGGGCTGATGGGCAACAAGGACGAGTGCAAGACAAAAGCGATCAAGGTCACGGAGGTGGTGGGGAACACCGTCAACGTGGCCCCGGGTGGCACCGCGACGAGCATTGCCGTCTGTCCGGCCGGCCAGGTGGCGATCTCCGGCGGGCACAACTTCACCGTCGGGGCGGTACCCGGCTTCTCCAAGCGGGTCACCACCGTCACCCCGGGTGACAGCTGGCGAGTCGATCTCGACAATCCTCCGACGAACACCGAGAACGAGAACGGGCAGGCCTACGCGTACTGCGTACAGGGATCCGCCACGACGCTGCAGAACTCCACCACAGCGGCAACGCTCAAGGGGGGCAGGGCCGCGGCCTGACGCAGTCTTGACCGCCCTGGGAAACGCTTGCGGATTCGCGGCCCCTGAGACCTGATGAGGTTTTGGGGGCCGATCGCATGTGCGGGTCGTGCCATGCCTGTCCCTTTGTCAGGGTGGATGTCAGGGTGCCCCGCCACGCGGCTTGAAGCCTGTCGCCAAGGCTGTGTTCGAACAGCGGAAGCGGGCCGGTGGATGACCCGGGCGCGGTCATGCGCCCGTACCGCAAGCGGGCCGAGATACGGCTTGGCACGAGGGTGCTCCTCCAGCCCGGCCCGTCACCCGGCACCGGACGCCTCAGTCTCCGCGTCGCCCGGCAGGCGAACCCGGCGTGCGGTTGCGCTGCTTCCTGGACCTGCGTCAGGAACTCGGCCGGAGTACCAGGAGGAGGGCGAGCCTGACCCGGTGACCGGCTGAGCAGCCGAGTAACGCCGTCAGATGCAGCATGGCCGGCGGTTCCCCTCGCCCCCGACCATGCGCCCGGCCAAGACCGGTCCGGCCATGGCGGTCACCCGGGCAGCCGATGGTCCGGGTGGAAGGCATGGTGCGTGACGTCTCCGCTGCCGGGGCCCGGGCCGGGGACGATGCCGGCCACCCCCGTCCCGCAGAACCGGCTTCAGCGGCGCGGCGCCGGGGCGGCCCGAGCCGCAGGCGAGTGGCCGACCCACTCTCCATCAAATTCGACGCGCCGGCGCGATGTTCTCCCTCGCCCACGACTTCCGCGTCATGCGCGCCGACCGCGGCTACTGGTGCCTGCCCGAAGCCGACATCAACATCCCCTTCACCCCTGGCATGGCCGCCCTGATCCAGTCCCGGCTGGCACCACAGACCGCGCACGAGGCCATGCTCACCGCCCGCCGCTACGGCGGCACCGACGCCGCGGCCGCCGGCATCGTCGACCAGGCGGTCGGCGAGGACGCCGTACGCTCCACCGCGATCGAGATCGCCCAGACGCAGGTGAACAAGGCCGGCGACACCCTCGGCACCATCAAGGCCCGCATGTACGCCCCGGCCCTGGCAACCCTGCGCGACACCACCAACCCGCTCGGCTGACCAGCACCGCACCGACGGCCGCCCCTCGCGTCGAGCTGCCGAGTCCATCCGCCACATGCTTCATGCGTGCGCGATGAGTTCGGGCGGTGGTTCGGGTCTGTCCTGGCATGACTCGAACCATCGCTGACATCTCGGTCTCTCTCGACGGCTTCGTCACCGGGCCGGATCCCAGCCCGGACAACGGTCTGGGCACCGGTGGCGAGGCCCTGCACACGTGGGCGTTCTCCGACGACCCCGACGACCGCCGGGTCCTGCGTGAGGGGACCGCCCGCTCGGGCGCCGTCGTCCTCGGCCGCCATCTCTTCGACGTCGTCGACGGGCCGAAAGGCTGGGACGACACGTCCGGCTACGGCGCAGGCGAGGTCGGCAAGCCCGCGTTCGTCGTCGTGACGAGCTCGCCGCCGGAGTCGGTGCGGACAACCGACCTCGACTGGACGTTCGTCACCACCGGTCTGCCCGACGCCGTCACCGCCGCGCGCGAGCGAGCCGAGGCTGCGTCGTCGGACAGCGGCGAGGACCTCGACGTCATCCTCATGGGCGGCGGTGCCACGATCGGCTCGGCGCTGGAGGCCGGGCTGGTCGACGCGCTGACGCTGCACCTCGCACCCATCGTGCTGGGCGCCGGGACACCACTGTTCACCGGCGGAGCGCCGCGCACGCTGACGCAGCGGAGCGTGATCTCGACGTCGACCGCGACGCACCTGACCTACGACGTCTCCCGGTGATCCGATGACCACTGTCAACGCCAATGAGATCGCCTTGGGCATCGAGTCGTTCGGTGACGACGACGCGCCACTCGTCCTGCTCGCGGGCGGGACGACGATGCTCTCCTGGCCCGACGCGCTGTGCGAGCGCCTCGCCGCCGGCGGGCGCCGTGTGGTGCGCTACGACCTGCGCGACAGCGGGGAGTCGACGACGTCGGATCCGGAGGCGCCCGCCTACACCCTGCGCGGCCTCGCCGCCGACGCGGCGGCCCTTGCTGACGCGCTCGGCGGGGGGCCTGCGCACCTCGCGGGGATCGGCGTCGGCGGGATGGTCGCCCAGGTGGCCGTGCTCGACCATCCGGGCGCGTTCTCGGCGCTCACACTGGTCGGCACCCGCGCGGTTGCCCCTGGTCCGGCCGACGATGACCTCCCCGACCATGACCGGGCGACGATGAGCCGACTGTTCACGCGTCCGATGCCCGATTGGACGGACCGCGAGGCTGTCGCGGAGTTCGCCGCCGCCGGCGCGGAGATCCTCGGCGACGACCCCGTCGCCGCGCGCGCGATCGCTGCGCGCATCTGGGACCGCACGCCCGGCGTCGCACCCCCGGTCCAGATGGCCAACCAGATGGGCATGGTGTTCTCCAGGCTCGACTGCACACCCCGCTGGCGCGAGCGCCTGCCCGAGATCGAGGTCCCCACGCTCGTCGTCCACGGCCGCCGCGACCGGTTCTTCCCCGTCGGCAACGGCGAGGCGATCGCGCGCGAGATCCCCGGGGCACGGCTGCTCGTCCTCGAGGAGGCCGCCACCGCGATCCCCGATACGGCGGTCGGCGAGGTCACCGAGGCGATGCTCACACTCGGATAGAGGACGGCGGGTGCCGCGCGGGTCTGGCCTCCACGCAGCAGCGGAGGTCGGAGGCTCGATTCGCCGGTTGCAGCCCCTGCCTCGTGTACGCACCGCCCCGAGCGGGCGGGAGCCGCCGGAGGGGGACGGACCCGGCACGCTCCGCGCATGAGACGGCCTGGTGGGCGTGGCCGTCTCATACGCGACCGGGGCGCAGCGTGCGGTCGATCAGTTCAGCGGTTCGATCCACACATTGCGATAGCGGACCTTGTTGCCGTGGTCCTGGAGTTTGATCGGGCCGGTGGCCAGGCCTTCGACGATGCCGCCGCCGGTCGGCCCGTCGATGGTCACGTCGTCGTGGACCGTCTTGCCGTTCCACACCACCGTGACCCGAGCCTTTTCGGTTCTCTCACCGGCGCTGTTGTAGCGCGCGGCCCGGAAGACGATGTCGTACGACTGCCAGGTCTCGGGCGGCGTCGACGCGTTGGTGTCGGCCGCCTTCTGGTTGTAGATGGCGGCGGCCTCGTTGTTGGCGAGGGTAGTTACTCCGTAGGAGTCGAGGATCTGGATCTCGTAGCGGTTCTGGAGGTAGACGCCGCTGTTGCCGCGGTCCTGGCCGGTGACGTCGTCGGGGAGCTTCGGCACCCGGAACTCGACGTGCAGCCGGTGGTCGCCGAAGTTCTGCTTGGTGCGGATGTCTCCGCAGCACACCTCGATGGAGCCGCCATCGGTCCGGGGCCATTCGACCGCGCGGCCGTCGGTGTGCTGCCACTGCGACAGGCTGCCGCCGTCGAACAGGTTGATGCGTTCTCCGGGGCGGTTGATGTGGATCATGTCGAGGTTGACATGGCCGTCGTCGTCATCGTCGTACCGGTAGGCGATGGTGTTGACGCCCTTGCGCAACGTCAGCCTCTCGCTCTGCGTCGCCCAGGTGTCCCAGTCGGCGGTCGGCGGCAGCACCGTCCGACGAACCTTGTCCCCGTTGACGTAAAGGCTGATCTTCTTGTTGCCGTGGAAGGGGTGCGGGCCGTTGGCGTACCGCAGACCCACGTCGTACGTGCCCTTCTTGGCGACGTCGACGCGGAAGGTGGTGGTGGCGCCGAGGGTGCCGTAGCGGTCGACGAAGCCGCCGCCGGAGTAGCCCCCGTGATCCTTGTTGACGCCGGCGCCGCCGGTGAGCTTGGCCTCCTCCGCCTCGTAGGCGGTGACGGGCGTTTCCTCGCCGGGTTGCGCGTTGAGGGTGTACCAGGCCTCGGTGCTCCACAGGTTCTGGCCGTTCTCCGCGGCGAAGGGACGCGGGGACCGGATGTGCACCACGCGGTCGGTCTTGAGCCCGGGGATGTCCAACCGGACCTGCTTGCGGTCGTCCGAGACGACGGCGCGGGACACCGTCAGCGGCTCCTCGTCGATCTTCGGGCCGCCGTACTCGGGCGTGGGCGAGTAGCGCCACTGGCGGACCTGGTAGCTCTGCGCGAGCTTGTCGACGGTCTCCTGGGTCAGGGGTTGGGTGTACTTGAGGACGAAGCCGTTCCTCGTGGCACGCATCGAGTGGATGTCGAAGGCGTTGGTGCCGTTCGGGGTCAGCTTCTGAAGGCCGAAACGGAGCTTGCCTTCCTGACCCCAGTTGCCGTCGGCGCCGAGGCCGCCGGCGTAGATCGCGCCGTCGGGACCGACGCTGATGCGGTTGACGCCCGCCTCCAGGCCTTGGGTGTGACGGAAGACGGCGCCCTGGTACTCACCGTCGACCTTCTCCAGGCTCGCGCGCTGCAATCCGCCATAGGTGACGTCGCCGAAGATCATCTGTCCGGCGAAGGGCCCCTTCTTCAGCATGAGCGGTGTGCTGGGCGAGTTGGCGATCTCGTTCTGCGGCAGCCACAGGACCGGCTTGGTCACCGGACGGTCGTCGAAGGGGCCGGGCCGGAAGGGGGCGTTCTCGCCCGTGCCGTCCCGGTACCGGGTGTAGTGGTTGAAGAAGCGGTCCTGCTTGATGTGCACCAGCTTCGAGGAGGGCAGCCAGCCGCCCTGGTTGTCGGTGACGAAGATGCCCTTGTCCGGGCCCCAGCCGATGCCGTTGGGCGTGCGCAGGCCTCCGGCGATGTAGGAGACCTTGCCGGTCGCCTTGTCGACCTTGATGGTCGTGCCGCGGCCGCCCTCGGCCGGTTGCGGGTCGGTCGTGGCGCCGCCGTAGTTGATGGAGACGGACAGGTTCAGGTAGAAGCTGCCCTTGTCGTAGAGAAGGCCGAAGGCGAACTCATGGAAGTTGCCGCCGTAGGGCCAAGAGGCGATCTTCTTCTTCTCGTCGGTGACTTCGTCGCCGTCGTGGTCGTTCAGCTCGGTCAGCTGGTGCTTCTCCGAGACGTACAGCTTGCCGTCGACGTACTTGATGCCCATGGGCTCCTTGAGCCCCGAGGCGACCTTCTTGGCCGTGACCTTCTCCGGGCCGGTGTCCCCGGTGACGTTGTCCAGGAGATAGACCTCGCCGTTGGTGGTCTCGCTCTCTCCCCAGGTGGCCACGGCCAGTCTGCCGTCCGGTAGCCAGTCCATGCCGGAGACCTTGGGTTCGAAACCGGCGGGACGCAGGTCGGTGAGGGTGTAGTTCGGGTGGACGCCGGCCAGCGGCAGGCCGTCGCCCGGGCTGTCCTGGCCGCCGACGCACTCCTTGCGGCCGGGAGCGGTGACGCGCACGACTCCGGCGTCGGTGCTCAGCGCCGAGTTGGGCACGAGGGTGAAGTCCGCGGCACCGGGTGGCTTCCACTGAAGGGTGAGCTGCTGGCCGCCGCCCGCCTCGAAGTGCTCGATGCGCAGCGGGTGCAGACCGGTGGTCAGATTGGCGGTGCCGTCCTTGGGTTCGGCGCCGTGCAGGCCGTCGTGGTCGATGACCTCCTGGTCACCGATGTGCAGGCGTGAGCCGTCGTCGCTGATCAGACGGAAGCCATACGTACCGTCCTGTGGGACCTGGAGGTTCGCGATGACGTGGGAGACGAAGTTGCTGCCCATGCCGAAGTCCGCATCCGTCGTCCAGTCGACGGTGGGCATCAACTTGTCGATGTTGGGCGTCTGACCGGCCTTCAGTTCGCAGATGTTCTTCAAGGGCACCTGCACGTCGAAGACGCGCAGCGTCACCCCGGGTTCCTGCGGTGGGATGTCCGCAGCGGCCCGGGCGGCCGGCTGGGCGGCGGCGGGGGTCCAGCTTCCGACGACGACTGCGGCGAGTGCCAGCCCCGCAGCATGTCTGCGAAGCCGGCGGTGCGGCCGTTGACTCACTCTTCCTCCTGGCGCTTGGGGCACGGACTGCGGACGCCTGGTCAGGGGTGAACCAGCCTTCGACCTCGGACGAACGGCAAAGGCGGGCATCTGCGGTCCAGCGATTGCGGGTTGCGCTGTACACGGAAAGTGGTTGCGACCAAGACGGTAAGGACTTCCGCTCTCGCCGTCCATGCTTTGTCCTCAAAAAGTTCAAAGAACTGGCGTCTTGAAACCAAGAGGGTGCCCTCGGTGGCGCGTTCACCGCCGCTGTAGCGGCTGCGAGGGCAAGCCGGGTGGTTGCGGGGAGCGCGTTCATCTCCCTGGGCGGCTCTCCCGTCCTTATGCCCGCGGGTAGCTCCCGGCCCTACCAGGGGCCCACGCGCATGGGGCCTGCCAGATGCCCGTCCCGGCGTCTGCGACAGTCACAGCAGGGTCGGGGTACCCACGGGCCATGGGTCGCCGGCAACAACGTCGTCTCTACCGCGACCGCCTGCAACCCCGCGCTGACGTCGTCGTCCCGTGGGTCCGGGGCGCCCGAACCCTCCTGAAACACCTGGATCCGCCGACCGAACGAGCGCCCACTGCTTGTGCCCTGCGAGGAGAAAGAAAGCGTCCGAGATTGAAGCCCCCGCCCCACTTCGGCCGGCGTGGGGCCTCTAGGCGCGCTCCGTGTGGTGCAGTATCTCGTCGGCCAAGAGGTCGTCCAGTGCCTGGGGCAGGGTGTGGCCCATGCCCTGGACCATGACCAGGCGGGCGCCGGGGACGGCGGCAGCGGTGGCTTCGGCGTGCTCGGGTGGGAACATCGGGTCTTCAGTGCCGTGCAGTACCAGCGTCGGTGCCGTGACGGAGACCAGGTCCGCCGTGGAACCCATGGGGGCGGTCCCGGCGAACGTGTGGTTGAGCGCGGCCTGCAGGTCGCGCGCCCGCTCGTACACCCGGTGCTCCATCGCCCGGTACTCGTCCTCGTGGAACGGCAGCGCTGGGCCGTGCAGCACACGCCATAGCGGCAGCCGGGCGGCCAGGTATTCCTCCAGGTCCGCCTGCCCCTTGGGGAAGGCCGAGACGAGCGCGGCCAGCAGCTCGGGCTTGGGCGGAGGCAGTTCGCCCGGGAGCGGAGGCGCCCCCTCCAGGACGCGCTGCACTGCCGCCGCCGTGTCCGTGCCGAGAGGCTGGGACGACAGGCTCGTCAGGGTCAGCACCCGGCGCGCGTGGGTGACGGCCAGATGCTGAGCGATGATGCCGCCGAGGGACGCGCCCACCAGGTGGGCTCGTGCGACTCCGAATGCGTCCAGGACGGCGAGCGCGTCGCAGGCCATGTCGGCGACGGTGTAGGGCTGGGCGGCGAAGTCGACCGTCGAAGAGCGGCCCGTGTCGCGGTGGTCGTAACGGATGACCCGACGGCCCCCGTCGACCAGGCGACGGACGATGCCGTCGTTCCACTGAATGCCCTGTGCCTGCGCACCCATCACCAGCAGCACCGCCGGATGGTCAGGGTCACCGAAGTCCTCTGCCCACAGTTCGAGGCCGTCTGCACGGACCGTCCGCTCGCGGCCCGTCAGGTACTCGTTCTTCGTTTCATTTTCCTGCATGGTCATTCAAGATAATGGTGTGGGGCAGGCTTCGCACCTGTTTTCTCCTCCGAGTTGGACGCCGCGGGTCCGTCCGGGCACCCTGATGCCATGGCGGGTGTCAAGGGACAGGTGCAACGGCGTGGCGTGGAGCGCCGCCGCGCCATGGTCGACGCGGCGATCGAGCTGTTCGCGCGTCAGGGGGTTCGCGGCACCGGAGTGGCCGCGATCGCCGAGCGCGTCGGCGCCACCCCGTCCGCCCTCATCCACCACTTCGGCAGCAAGGACGGACTCGTACGGGCCGTCCTGGAGGAGGCCGACCGGCGTGCTCTGGAACGGCTGTCCATCACGCAGGGGGCCGAACCCACCCTGGAGGAGGCGTTCGACTGGTTCATACGGGACGCCGAGCACACCGCCGCCACCGAACGGGACCTGGCTGCCCTGCACACCACCCTCACGGCAGAGAACCTGGAGCCCGGTTCCGTGCTCCACACCTGGTTCCGGGACCGGGGCCGGGCGCTGCGGGCCCATCTGGTCTCCCTGTTCACCCGCGCCGCGGCCGACGGTTCGGCCCGCGCAGACCTGAACCCCGCGATCCTCGCCGCGGAGACGGCCGCGTTCATCGAAGGGGCCCACCTGCTGTGGCTGCTGGACCCCGAACAGGTGGATCTGGCCTCCGTGCACCGCAGCTACTTCGAGGGACTGGCATCCCGGATACGGCCGTGACCCTGCCCGGCTTCCGCCGGCACGACGTGGTCGAGTGCTGCCGCAAGCCGGGCTGGGGCGACGCCTGCGATGCTGCAATGCTCCGATGCCGGACGGTCCCCCGACATCCGCCGTCCCCGCCGACGAACGGCTGCTCCTGAGGAGAGCCTGGCGGCGACCGTTCACCCGGGGACAGAGGTCCGGTTGTGACCGTGACGATCAGCCGGCGATGGAGTCCAGCTGCTCCGGCGCCGGGCGCAGTGGCCACAGGTCGCCTCCGGGAGGCTCCTGCAGGGCGGGAAGGGCCCGGCGCGCCCGGGTGCTGCCTGCGTCGGCGGCGGCGTGGACGACGTCGGTGGCCGCGTACCGGTGGAATGCGAGTTCCGGATGCGGCCAGGCCGCGGTCCCGGTGGCGGCGGGGAGCAGGTAGTCCACCGCCCTGAACAGGCTCTGTCCGTCCGGGCCCCGGTACGCCCAAAGGTCGACGCCGACGTGACGGCCGATCGCGGCGAGCCGGGTGTGGGCGACCAGGGTGAAGGTGGAGTAGTGCCAGCTGCGGGTGCGGGTCAGCTCCTGGGGCTGGCTCCCGTCACCGGCGATCTGGGGCGTGATGCGCGCGCTCGCCGCCTGCTGGACGGTACGGCGCGCCAGTTCCTCGTCGCCCGTCGCGTAGGCGAGGGCGGCGAGCTGCATGTCGTAGAAGGTGCCGTGGTTGTTGGCGGCCGCTGCTTCCTGCCGGCCGAAGTCGCTTGTCCGCAGCCAGTTCAGGAAGTCCTTGTTCCACCGCGTCATGCCGGCGCGATCGACGGCGGACCAGCCGGGGGCGCCGGTGTCCAGGACGGCGATCGCGTCAAGGACGCTGGTGTACGACTGGGAGAAGTCGATGACGCCGATCGCGCGGCCGTCGTACTTGCAGGGGATGAACTGCGCGTGGTTCAGATGGGGGTTCATGCGGGTGGCCGCGTCCAGGAACCAGGTGCGCAGGATCTGGCCGGCCTTGCGGGCGTACCGGGGGTCGTCGGTGTAGTACCAGGCGAGCGAGAGGTCGTAGACGGAGTCGACGACCTTCTCCAGGTCCTGGCGGTCCGTGCCGGTGTCGACCTCCGGATTGCGCTGGCCGTCGCGCTGCACGTACGGGCAGCCCCACTCGTTGCCGGGGCCCGGCGGCTGGGAGGGCCACCAGTAGGGGGCTTGACTGAGGTAGTCGTGGACGTCGCCTCCGGGGGCCGGACGGGGTTTGTCGACGACCGTCCAGGGGCCTTGGCCGAGCCATGCGTCGGCGCGAGCGGTCAGTGCCCGGGCCGCCCGCCGGAGATGGGCGTCGCCGTGCGCCAGACGGATCTTCGTCTGGTGAAGGCGGGCGCCGTCGAGTACGGCGGTACGGGGGATCCCGTGCGCGGCGCTCGCCCCCGGCGCCGGGACAGCCGGGGTGGTTCCTACTCCGGCGAACGCGGCCAGGGCGGCCAGCAGGACCCCCAGGCGATGCCCCGCCCTCATCGGCCCGCTCCCTTCGCGTGCGTGATCAGGTCGCGCTGGGCCTGATGCAGGTTGCGCGGGCGCACCACGCCGGTCGTGCCGTACAACTCGAGTCGGGCGTGCAGGTCAGCGTCGAAGTCGGGAACGTCGATCTGGTCGAACTCGCGCACCTCGGAGATTCCGACGGTCGCGGAGTACGGGGCCAGCCCGTCGATCTTCATCAGACCCGCGCGGCCGTTGGTGACGCGGATGTTCCAGTGGGTGAAACGGGCGCCGAAGAGGGGCCCGGCACTCGCGTCCCCGCCGTGGCGGCCGTTGTTGTTCACGGTGATGTCGGTGCGGACGTTGGCGAAGGGCATGCCGCGGTGGCTGTCGAAGGTGCCCATGCGCATGTCGCCGCGCGACCAGACGTTGTGGGAGGACAGTCCCTCGACGTTGATGCCGTGCAACTGGGTGCCGGCGGGGGCGGGGGTGGTGCGCTCCTCGATGACGAAGTCCTCGATCAGATTGTCGTGCGAGCCCTCGCGGCAGAAGTACGGGTGGTGGGAGCCTCGTCCCGCCACACGCGTGCGGCGCAGGGTACAGGCGGAGGCGGCGACCAGGCCGAAGCCGTTGTCGGTGTGCCGGACCGTCACGTCGTCCACCCAGCAGTCGTACGCGCACTGGAGCACCACACCGTTGTGGCCCGGGTCGAGGAGGTGGGGTTGCTGCGGCGTCTGCACGGCCTCCAGGGTCAGCCCTTCGACGCCCGAGCCGGTCAGCTCCGGCACGTGCGTGGTGAACCGCGGGTCCCACTCGGGGCGCACGTCCAGGGGAAGCGGGCGCTCCAGGGTGACCTCACGTCCGTGGACGCGGGTGACGCGGACGGGCCACTCGTAGGGGACGTAGGAGAGCAGTTTGGTCTTGTCGGCCCAGCTGTAGGCCTCGGGGCCGGGGCCGTCTCCCGCCATGTGCCTGAGCAGGGTGTGTCCGGCGTCGTCGGCCAGGCGCAGCAGGACCAGGGCGCCGGGACGCAGCCCGGCCGGATCGGTGACCGTCACGGTCCAGTCGCCGCGGCGGGCGGGGCTGACCGCGGTGAGCGTGCGCCACTCGTCGCGCCGGTTGCCGGTCCAGCCCTCGAACGGCCACGCCCGCGCCCTGATCGCCGCGGTCAGGGAGTCCCAGCGGGCCTCGGGCGCCAGCCAGATCAGGCCGCCCGCCCAGGACCAGGAGGACTTGTCGCCGCCGTACCGGGAGCCGTACGGGCCGATGAGTTCGGTGAGGTTCTTCGTGGCGTACAGCGTCGTGCGGCCGCTGCCGGCGCCGCGCAGGACGACGTTCGAGTGGCTGACGCGGATCAGTCCGTCGATGCGGAAGGTGCCGGGCGGGATGGTGACCGTGCCACCGCCGGCCTTTCCGGCGGCGGCGATGGCACGGTTGATGGCGGGCGAACAGTCCGTGCGGCCGTCCGCGACGGCGCCGAAGTCGCGCACGTCGGCGACGACCGGGCGGCGCGGCAGGCACGCCGCCCCGCCCCCGAAGCCCGCCCGGCCGATGTACGGGATCTGGGGGTGCCGGTACGGGTCACGCGTGAACTCGCGCCAAAGCGCGGGGACGTGAGCGTCCGTGCCGGAAGCGGCGACAGCGGTCCCGCCTTCCGCGACGGTCCCCGCCACGGCCATGGCCACGGCGCCGCCCAGCAGGCCGCGCCTGGTCATTCCGGAGGCGGACCCGTCCTCGTTGCCTTTCATGTCGCGTGTCTCCCGCTCTCTCGTGGGCCGGTGGCCGCGCAACCGGTGTGTCAGAGGCTCGACAGGTCGATCGCCCGGTCGACGTCCCGCGGCCGCAGCACGCGCAGGATGCCTTCCAGGAGGTAGTAGTCGGCATAAGGGACCGAGATCTCGACCCCGTCCTCGGCCGGCCGGTTGCGGGTGCAGCGCGCGACGACCGCGTCGGCGCGCGACGACGTCCGCGTCAGGCAGGTCCGCGACAGCGCGGTGAGCAGCCGCAGGGCCACATCGCGGTAGGCGCGCTCACCGGTCACGGTCGACAGGTCCAGCAGTCCACAGGCCATCACCGCACCGGCCGAGGCGTCCTTGACGTCGTACGGCTGCTGCGGCGCGCGGTAGTCCCACACCGGCACGTGGTCGGGGCCCAGCGCCCCGATCGCGAAGTCGGCGAGGCTGCGCGCGCTGTCCAGGAACTCCGCCTCGCCGGTTCGGCGGTGGATCGTGGTGAAGCCGTAGATACCCCAGGCCTGCCCCCGCGACCAGCAGGAAGCGGGGCTGTAGCCCTGGACGGTACCGGGCCCGACCGGGGCGCCGGTGACCGGGTCGAAGTCGAAGACGTGCGGGGTGGAGCCGTCCGGCCGCAGGAAGTGCCGCTGCGTGGTCCTGGCGTGCTCGACCGCGATGTCGAGGTACCGGCTGTCACCCGACTCCTGGCTCGCGAAAGCCAACAGGTCCAGGTTCATCATCGTGTCGATGATGACGCGGCCCGCGTTGTTCGCCTCGTCGAGCCGGCCCCACGCCCGCAGGAAGCGGCCGCGGGTGTTGTACCGCCGGATCAGCGTGCCGGCCGCCTCCAGCGCACCCTCCCGCCAGGCCTCGTCGCCGGTCAGCCGCCAGGCAGTGACCCAGGAGGGGTAGAAGAGGAAGCCGAGGTCATGGGTGGTGGTGTCGTAGCGGCGGGGAGCGAGGCGGCGGGCCCAGTCGACGGCCAGGTCACGGAACGCGCCGTCTCCGCTGTACAGGTGGGCCATCCACAGCGTTCCCGGCCAGAACCCGCCGACCCAGTCCCCGCTCTGCGAATAGACCCACTTCTCGAACCTCGTGCCGACCGGGAAGCCGCCCACCTGCGGGGCGACCGCCCGCACCTTCTCGACGGCGTAGTCCGCGGCCGCCCGCAGCGTGCGTCTCACCTCGTCCGGTGACTCGGCGCCGGCGGCCCGCGCGCCCGGCGCGGAGGCGACCTGGGCGGCGGTGGCGGCAGCGGCCGCCGTGGTCAGAACGGTGCGCCGGGATACGACCATGCGTGGATGACCCCCATCTCGCGCGGATTGGGACTGTTGTCATGAGCGTGGCACACGATTCGACAGTGGTCTACTCACGTGCATCACGTTCATGTATATGAACCCATGATGGGTCAGGCGGCGCCACCCTCTGCTGCTGCAAACGGCTTCTGGACGCTGGTGGTCGAGTCGGTCGCCTGCCCGGCGATCCGCAAGGTACGGATCGAGTCCCTCATGGCATGGTCCCGGCTGAGGCGGCCCTGGTGGCCGAGCACCGCCCCGACCGGCCGGTACCGGCGATGGCCGGTACCGCCGCGATCGGGGGCGGTTGTGCATGTGCCGGCCACCGCCATCGAGAAGGGCCGGGACCTGGGACCTGTCCTCGATGGCGGCATCCTGGCCGACACCGCCTACCGTCTGCTGCCCGCCGGACGGCCCGGCCTCACTTCAAGTGTCGGTCCAAGAACCGGCACCCGTCCTCCAGCTCGAACCACGGGGTGCCGGTGTGCCCTCCCAGATTGGCGTGCAGCGTCTTCTCCTTGCTGCCGAAGGCGTCGAACAGGTCCAGGGCCCGTTGCCGGGGATTCCCTTCGTCGTCCCACTGCAGCAGGAACAGCAGCGGAATGGTGACCTGCCGGGCCTCCTCGCGCTGGGCACGGGGCACGTACCCCCCGGCGAAGAAGCCTGCGGCCGCGATGCGCTGCTCGACCACCGTCAGCCGGATGCCGAGGGCGGCCCACCCCCCGGAGTACCCGACCGGGCCGCCGATCTCTGGCAGCTCGAGGAGGGCGTCCAGAGTGGTCTGCCATTCCGGGACCGCGTTTTCGACCAGTGGGCCGATGAAGGACTCCAAGATCTCGTCGATCGGCTCGCCGGCCTGCATCGCCCGCCGGAGGTCGGCACGGGACTGCTCGTCGGCGGCGGAACGGGGACGGTCACCGCACCCGGCGGCGTCGATGGTGGCCACCGCGTAGCCGCGCGCCGCGGTGTACCGGGCCCGGGCAACCAGCCGGGGTTCCGCCTTGGGCAGGCCGTTGTTGTGGGCCATCAGGACCAGCGGGGCCGGTGCGGATCCGGGCGTCCACAGGGTGCCGGGGATCTCGCCGAGGGCGAATTCGCGCTCGAGGACGCCGTCGTCGAGGCGCTGTTCGGAAGTGAATCGCACGGTCGTGCCTTTCGGGAGGGCTCGTGAACGGCGCTCCCGGACGACCTATCGCCCGACCGTGACCCCGGAGGGGAGCACCCATGTCGACACTGCGTTCACGGGTACCACCTCCTCGTTCTCTCGCACGGCCTCCGGGAGGCTAGCAACGGTCGCCCTGGTCCGCCAACGGGTTTCTGCGGAGGCGACGTGGCCGGATGCCGCCTCAACGCATAGGGCGCGGCCCGAAGTTGTCCCAGGCCCAGCTCGAGCACCGCCCGGGGTGCTCGCCGGCTTGGTCCCCACCCCGATCGGACGCTCCTCCCCCGCACGCGATCAGGACTCAGTCACATACCGTCCGAACAACTCGCTGATGAACTCTGCGTCAGCTGCCTCTCGCACACTCCGCTTGGGCAGCACGCAGATGCCTCCGAGCCTCGCGCTCACCGACAGCACCCAAAGATTCGGCGTCTCATGAAAGCTCTGAAAGGCAGTCCACTGATAGGTGGCTGTGAAATGAGCCGTATCCGCCTGCACACCGCGATTGCCCAAACGGATCACACACAATCCCTGATCGAGCGTCCAGTGGTACATCTGCCGCGTTCCAAGGCGCAGCCACAGCTTGATGTAGAGCAGCCGCAGCAGCACCGCCAAAGGCGCCAAGGCCAGCCATGCGAGCAGGTGCCACGGCCCAGGAAGCCATGCGGTCGCAGCTACCGCCGAGGCCAGGCCAGCCAGACACGCAATGCGCCGCGCTCCCGGAATCGTGCGGCCCGACCAGACGCACAGGGCCTCGGCAAGCTCCGCTTTCGTTGCCTGGTAGCGCACTTCGACCACCCGGTCGCGGGCATCCCGCCCCGCGTTGAGTGCCATCACCGCAGACCTGTCAGGAGGAGGCACAGGCGAGTGCCGTGGAGCCGACAACACCACCGGAAACCGTCACAGAGATCATTCCTCACGGTCGAACGCTAGTCCAATACCGTGGGAGATTACCCCTGCGCAGGGGCGCCTGGCCCGCTGCGAAGCCGACCGAGGCCGTGAAAAGTGGTCGGCTTGCCTGTCAGCGCCGCAGTAGGTTCACGACCCGTCCGGGCCACGGTCGTCGACGCCCCCGCGGCTGACCACTGCCGCAGTGGACCCTCCGCCCGAGGGATCGGTGGTGAGCGAGCACCGACTCGGCGTCCTCGGCGCCCCCCTCGCTCGCGGCGTCCCCGGTGACGTCCTGGTGCTCGGGGCGCGGGGTGTTCATCAGCACGCGACGATCACTGTACCGACCAGGAGGATCCCCGCGGCCAAGGTGCCGGCCGTCACGAACCCTTCCAGCATCGCCTAGGAAGGTCCGTTTGCGGCCGGTGTAGTCGGCGGTCCGACCGCCGAGAAGCAGCAGGCTGCCGAACGCGAGCGTCTACGCGGTGATGATCCACTGCCGGTCTCCGTCGGAGATTCCCAGATCCCGCTGGAGCGAGGGCAGAGCGCATGCTGCCGTCGGCGGTGATCTACGCGACCCGCACCGGGTGAGCCGTGTCTCACAGCGGCAGCGTTGCTATGCAACGAGGTGCATAGGAGGATCGTGGACATGGCGCTCGAGCACGCGATCCTCGTCTCCCTGCTGGAGAAGCCGGGCTCCGGCTACGAGCTGGCCCGGCGGTTCGAGCGGTCCATCGGGTACTTCTGGACCGCCACCCACCAGCAGATCTACCGCGTGCTCAAGCGGATGGAGAGCGACGGCTGGGTCGACGTCCGGGACGTCCCGCAGTACGGGCGTCCGGACAAGAAGGAGTACTCCGTCGCCGGGCCCGGACGGGACGCGCTCTCCGCGTGGCTCCACGAAGCGACCGGGCCCGAGAGTGTGCGACACGACCTGGCGGTGAAGGTCCGGGGCGCCGCCTTCGATGATCCGGCCGCCCTGATCAGTGAGGTCGAGCGGCACCGGCAGGCGCACACGGATCGCCTCGCCCACTACCTCGCGGGCGAGGCCCGCGACTTCGGGGACCCCCCGGCGGACGGTCCGCTCGACGCCGAACGGGAACTCCAGCACGTCGTGCTGCGCGGCGGCATCGCGTACGAGCGCATGATGATCGCCTGGCTCGACGACGTCCTCGCCACACTCGCCGGCTTCGGCGCCGGTCGCTGACCGGCCGAGCAGGCCCCCCGGGACCCGTACCCGGACCCACCCTCACCCTCCCAGCCGAAAGGCGGCACCCATGGCCGACGCGCTGCTCTTCAACCCGCGGACGTACGACCCCGCGCACTTCGACCCCGAGACGCGCAGGTTGCTGCGCGCCACCGTCGACTGGTTCGAGGAGCGGGGCAAACGCCAACTGATCGAGGACTACCGGACCCGCGCCTGGCTCGGTGACTTCCTCGCCTTCGCCGCCAAGGAAGGGCTCTTCGCGACCTTCCTCACGCCCGCCTCCGCCGCCGCGGAGGGCGAGGGCGACAAGCGCTGGGACACCGCCCGCATCGCCGCCCTCAACGAGATCCTCGGCTTCTACGGCCTCGACTACTGGTACGCCTGGCAGGTGACCATCCTCGGCCTCGGCCCCGTCTGGCAGAGCGACAACCCAGCCGCCCGTGCCCGTGCCGCCGAACTGCTGGCCCAGGGCGAGGTGTTCGCCTTCGGACTGTCCGAGAAGGCCCACGGAGCCGACATCTACTCCACCGACATGCTCCTGGAGCCCGACGGCACGGGCGGCTTCCGGGCCACCGGCTCCAAGTACTACATCGGCAACGGCAACGCCGCCGGGCTCGTCTCCGTCTTCGGCCGCCGCACCGACGTCGAGGGCCCCGACGGCTACGTGTTCTTCGCCGCCGACAGCCGCCACCCGGCGTACCACCTGGTCAAGAACGTCGTCGACTCGTCGAAGTACGTCAGCGAGTTCCGCCTCGAGGACTACCCCGTAGCCCCGGAAGACGTCCTGCACACCGGCCGTGCCGCCTTCGACGCCGCCCTCAACACCGTCAACGTCGGCAAGTTCAACCTGTGCACCGCCTCGATCGGCATCTGCGAGCACGCGATGTACGAGGCCGTCACCCACGCGCAGAACCGCATCCTCTACGGCCGCCCGGTCACCGCCTTCCCGCATGTGCGGCGCGAGTTGACCGACGCATTCGTCCGGCTCGTCGGCATGAAGCTGTTCAGCGACCGCGCCGTCGACTACTTCCGCACCGCGGGCCCCGACGACCGCCGCTACCTCCTGTTCAATCCGATGACGAAGATGAAGGTGACCACCGAGGGCGAGAAGGTCATCGACCTGATGTGGGACGTCATCGCCGCCAAGGGCTTCGAGAAGGACAACTACTTCGCCCAGGCCGCCGTCGAGATCCGCGGCCTGCCGAAGCTGGAGGGCACCGTCCACGTCAACCTGGCGCTGATCCTCAAGTTCATGCGCAACCACCTTCTCGACCCGGTCGCGTACGAGCCCGTCCCGACCCGCCTCGACGCGGCCGACGACGTCTTCCTCTTCCGGCAGGGTCCGGCCCGTGGCCTCGGCTCGGTGCGTTTCCACGACTGGCGGCCGGCCTTCGACGCGTACGCCCACCTGTCCAACGTCGCCCGTTTCCGCGAGCAGGCCGACGCCCTCTGCGAGTTCGTCCGCACGGCTGCTCCTGACGAGGAGCAGAGCCGGGACCTCGACCTGCTCCTCGCCGTCGGGCAGCTCTTCGCGCTCGTCGTCCACGGGCAGCTGGTCCTGGAGCAGGCAGCCCTGGCGGGCCTCGACGAGGACGTGCTCGACGAGCTGTTCGCCGTCCTCGTGCGGGACTTCTCCGCGCACGCCGTAGAACTGCACGGCAAGGACTCCGCGACCGAGGAGCAGCAGCTCTGGGCGCTCGGCGCGGTCCGGCGCCCGGTCGTCGACGGGGCGCGTTCGGAGCGCGTCTGGCAGCGCGTCGAGGCTCTCTCGGGGGCGTACGAGATGATGCCCTGAGGCCTGGACGCGGCCTCGGACCGCCTCGCGGAGTACGGCGACCGCCGCCGTACTCCGCGAAGTGTTCGCCGGTGCGCGTGGAGCGGTTGGCCGAAGGACGACGGGGGTTCGGGACGAACGGACAGCAGCCGCTGGATGCCCCGGTTCACGGTGATCATCAGGACGCGCTGCTCACCCGCTCGATTGCGGACCGGTGGGACCGCCTCGGTCGATTCGTCCATCGGGCCGGCGGTACGCGTCGACGGTTCGGCTGCCCGGTCGGCTTCCTCTTCTCACCCGATGCGCCGCACCCCCATTCGGCCATTCCCCCGTCCGCCGGTGGACACGGGACAGTCTGAATGGAACGCTCGCTCCAGACCGCGGGCAGTACCCAGGAGGCGCACCCCCCGGCCGCGCCGACGCGTTCCCGTATACGAGCCGCGCATCGCACCAGCACGAAGTCCTCGCAGAAGCCGAGTCCTGGTACGCCCGGATTCCTCGCCGAGAGGGGTTCACCCATGAAGGCCACAGCCGTCACGGCCGCAACCGCCGTCGTCCTCCTTGCCACCGCCGCACCTCACGCCGCAGATCCCACCGCGCATCACGTCGCCCGTGCCACCCCTACCGCGACCGCCGGACCTGCGGAGTTCACCGTGGACACCACGTCCGACGCTGTCGACGCCGACGGGTCGGACGGCCGGTGTCTCACCGCCTCGGGCGCGTGCACCCTGCGTGCCGCGGTGATGGCCGCCAACGCCCGGCCCGGCAGTACGATCACGCTGCCTCCCGGCCACTACCGGCTGACGATCCCGCCCGACCCGCGGCTGATCATCGGCGACAACCCCGACCCCACCACGGGCGATCTGAACATCACCGCCCGCACCACGATCAAGGGCGCCGGCGCACGGACCACGGTCATCGACGCCAACCACCTGGACCGGGCCTTCCGCATGCAGGCGGACACCCGGCTGTCCGACCTGACGATCACCGGAGGAGTGACCAGGCAACGCGAACTGCCCATCACCGACACCGGTGGTGGCGCGATCGCCAACGGCCGTCACATGACGCTGCGACGGGTCACCGTGACCGGGAACTCAGCTGGTTACGGCGGCGGCATCTTCAACGTCCCCGACTCCCACCTCGTTCTGATCGACAGCACAGTGAGCGGGAACGTCGCGGGCGAGGCCGGAGGCATCAGATTCGACGACACCGGCACCGTGACCAACTCGACGATCGCGGACAACCGGGTGACCAACCCCGGCAACCGCCCCGGCAGCCTCGCCGGTTACGGCGGAGGCATCGACATCCGCGGGACGGGCCTCGTGGAGATCCTCAACTCGACCATCACCGGGAATCGTTCCAGCGACGGCGGGGGCGGCATCAACATCGCCCCCGCCTACCTGGACAGCCTGCCCTCACCGATCCCCGACATCATCGATCTGCCCCTCGGGCGCGTCACGCTGCGCAACTCCATCATCGCGGGCAACACCGTCGACGGCGCGCCAGCCGACTGCAAGAAGGCATTCGCCACCATCGCGTCCGCGGGCCACAACCTCGACGGCGACGGCAGCTGCCGACTCACCGCGGCCGGCGATCTGCCCAGCCGCGCCCCGCTGATCGGACCGCTCGCGGACAACGGCGGCCCCACCGACACCGTCGCACTGCTTCCCGGCAGCCCCGCCCTGGACGCGGCCGAGAACTGCACGGCCACCGATCAGCGCGGCGTCGCGCGCCCCCAGGGCGCCTCCTGCGACATCGGCGCCTACGAGCGAACGCCCTGACAGCACCCTCGTACCGGCACTTGGAGCCGAAGATGAGAGCCCCGATCCTGCGTGCCGTTCCGGCCCGCGCCGCAGCCGCCCTGTCGGCCCTGCTCCTGTCACTGACCGTCCCCGCGCCCACGGCCCGCGCCGCTTCCGACCCCGACTCCCTGGTCGTGCGCACCGACCGGGGCTGGGTGCGGGGCGCGGCCGTCCGCGACGGCGGGCGGGTCTTCCACGGCATCCCGTTCGCCGCCCCGCCGACCGGTGAGCTGCGCTGGCGTCCGCCGCGACCGGCGGCGCGGTGGTCCGGCACGCGGGACGCCACGGCACCGGCCCACCCCTGCCCCCAGTTACCGCTGACGCTGCTCCCCGACGGCGGCCCCGTCCTGCCCGGCGAGTCCAACCGCACCGGCAGCACCGTGGAGGACTGCCTCCACCTCAATGTCTGGACCCCCGCCCGCAGCGGCGGCCGGCCTCTTCCGGTGCTGGTGTGGCTGCACGGCGGCGCCAACGCCTACGGCGCGGGCAGCGACTACGACGGCGCCGCGCTGGCCGCGCGGGGTGTGGTCGTGGTGACGGTCAACTACCGCCTCGGAGCACTGGGTTTCCTCGCCCACCCCGCCCTGTCCGCCGAGAGCGCGGACCACGCCTCCGGCGACTACGGCCTGATGGACCAGCAGGCCGCGCTGCACTGGGTACGGCGCAACATCGGCGCCTTCGGCGGCGACCGCAACCGGGTCACCCTCGGCGGCCAGTCCGCCGGATCGGCGGACACCTGCCTCCACATCGTCTCGCCGACCGCGAAAGGCCTCTTCCACCAGGCGATCCAGCAGAGTGGAGCCTGCGCCGGGGGCGGAGGTCTGACGCCTCTCACACTCGACGCGGCCGAACGCAAGGGGGGCGACTTCGCGGCCTCGGTCGGCTGCACCGACCCGGCGACCGCGGCGAACTGCCTGCGTGCCGTGCCCACCACCGAGCTCATCCGCGTCGCCGGGACAGGAGTCGCATCCCTGTGGGCGCCGAACACCGGTCCCTGGGTCCTCCCCCGCCCTCCGCACACCGCGTGGGCCGAGGGACGAGTGAACGCGGTCCCGGCACTGATCGGCAGCACCCGTGATGAACACCGCTACTTCACCGCGCTGTACGTGGATCTGCTCGGCGGCGGCCCACTGACTCCCGACTCGTACGCCGCCCTCATCAGGCTCCAGTACGGCAACCAGGCGGCCGCGGTCCTGGACGCGTACCCCGCCTCGGGGTACCCCTCCCCCAACCTGGCCTACTCCGCGATCGGCACCGACCAGCGGTTCGCCTGCCCGGCACGGGCCGACAGCCGGCTGTACACCAGCCGTGCTCCCGTCCACGCCTACGAGTTCGCCGACGCCCAGGCACCGCCGTTCATCCCGGCACCACACACGCCTCAGGGGGCCTTCCACGCTTCCGAGCTGGCCTATCTCTTCCCCACGGACGCATTGGCGCCCCTCACGCCCGCCCAGCGGCGGCTGTCCGCCACGATGACCGCCTATTGGGCCAATTTCACAGCCACCGGCAATCCCAACGCGCCCGGAACTCCGCCCTGGCCGCGCTACACGGCCGCCGGGGACCGCATCCAGGTGCTGGCACCGGACCGGGTCCACCCGACCACCGACTTCGCGGCCGACCACCACTGCCCGTTCTGGCAACCCTCCCCCACTTTCCAGGGAGCCGTGCGATGACCTCGGCGCTCGCCCCGTTCCGGGGCGGGCGCCGGACGCTCGCCCCGGCGCGGCGGCAGCGGGAACGGCCGGCCGCGATGGCCGGCGTCGCCCGTACCCACTCCCCGTGGTACCGGGAGCTCTACCGGACCGTGCCCGCACGCGTCGAGGCAGTTCCGGGTCGTCATGCCCTGGTCATGACGCCGTACGAGGGGGCGTCATCACAGGGACGCCACGCCCTCCACCCGAACGCCGTGGTGGCTCGCCAGCGCCAGCAAGGCCACGCGCAGCGGTCCGGTCTCCAGGACCGTGTCCGGCTCGAACCAGCGGGCCACCGCCGTTCCGCTCGCCATCCTCAGGGTGAAGCGCGCCAACTCGTCCGCCACCTCGGGGCGGTCTCGCAGGGCGAAGACGGAGCTCACCGCATCACGGGCCCAGTCCACCAGCGCGTCGCGGTAGTGACGCACCTCCGCCACGGCCGCCGCGCTGGCGTCCTGCTGCACCATGCCCAGCCCCAGCAGCAGCTTCACCCCTCGCGGCTGGCGCTGGAACGCGCCCTCCACCTCCGTGAGGAAGGTGTCCAGACGCTGCACGACATCGGCGCCGGGCACGTCGGCCGGGGGCAGGGCCGCCAGCAGTGCGGTCCTGGCGCGCTCCAGCACCGCGACGTAGATTCCGTCCTTGCTCCGGAAGTGCCAGTAGATCGAACTGACCGGCAGACCACATGCACCGGAGATCATCGAGATGGACGTGGCGGCGTAGCCGTGCCGCGCCATCAGATCGCCGGCGGTGTCGAGAATGGCATCACGGGACCGCGCGCCGCGGTCCCGGGCCGGTGCCTCCGTCATAGGGCCGACTCTAAAGGAGACACCGGCCGACGGTGCCCGTTCATGGCAGGTCGCGCGGGCCATGCCTGAGGCGCGGCCGTACGGATCATCCGTAATCAGCGGAGGGCAGGTTGAACGCCTGACAGATCTTCGCGTCCACGTGCGCCTCCGGAGGCGCACGTGCACAGTCACTGCGGCCCGCTACCGCGGGTCCGCACCTCCATGCGCCCCCGGAGTCTCCCGAACGGCGGCGAAAGGTACGCATGTCGGTGTCAAAGTGAAGCGCATGGTGGTTTCGACACTCGCGCCGCTCTGTGGCGTCGTGCTGGGCGGGATTCTGTCGTGGCTGGCCCAACGTTCCGCGGGGCGGGCGGCAGCGCGGGCCGAGGCACGGCGCTGTTCCAGTGAACTGGCCGAAGCGCGCCGCAAGGAACGCCTCACCCACCTCATCGACTTCCTGTCGGCGGTGCAGGAAGCCGAACGGGTGGCCGTCGACCGCTGGTACCACCTCAGCTGTGACGAGAACTGGGAGGCCCGATCGCGGCAGGCTGTCGACAAGGTGTGGGTGACACAGAAGACGATCCACCTTCTGTGCGATGCGGAGGTCAACGAGGCGGCGCGCGCCCTGGCGTTCGCTGTGCAGGAGGTGGTCAGGCAAGGCCCCGACGACCGGGGTGCGCCACTGGACGAGAAGGTGTGGGCGCACATCCGTCCGAGTCGACGGGTCTTCCTGGACGTGGTGCGCGAGCATCTGAGGTGAAGGCCGCCTCGTCGAGCCCGGGCCGAAGGCCACGCGGCGCCTGATCTCGGACTTCTTGTCCTTGAAAACGCGTTCGACGTCATCGTAGCGGGAGGTGATGTGACTCTGGGTGGCCTCGTGCCAGATCAGGGGTTCCCCTCCCGCATCACCGCGTAGGCGGGGTAGGGATCCGCGGCGAACTCGGGCGAGAGAATGTCGGGCACCTGCTGGGCAGTGGACATGGAACTCCTCAGGTCGGACGGGCCTGTGCGGGCAACAGGTTATTGATCTTTCCTTGGCTCAAACAGGTGCGATCCTGACCGAAGTTGGTTGGGCGGAGGCAAGGAATCCGGACAGGGCGTACTCCGCGGCCCGGCCGCGGCTCGACGTGCGGTCGGGTGAGGCGAGCCGTCGATGGGGAAGGCTGCCCGCCGGTGGGGCGGGCAGCCGTGGTCGCGCGCGGTGTCCGGCTGGGCGCCCTAGCTGTTGGGGACCGTGTCCTCGAAGGTGGTGCCGGCGGTGCGGTACGCGTTGATCTTCGCGGTGACCTGGGCCGGGGTCAGGACCTGGTCCTTGACGTGCAGGACGTAGTCGATCTGCTCGTCGTAGGCGCGCGGGGTGGTGCTGGTCTGGCCCGCGAGGTCGATGAGCCACTGGTTGAAGTTGATCGACATGGGACGCTCGGGCAGGTAGGCGGCGTCGTGGGTGCCGAAGAGCTGTCCGTCGACGTAGTACTTGATGCTGCTGTTGTCGATGGTGAGCACCAGGTCGTGCCAGCCCGCGTGGCTCTGCCGGGACTCGGTGTGCTGGTTGACGGCCTGCCACGGGTCGGGGTTGTAGGTCTCCCAGGACGTCGTGTACAGGATGTTGGAGGGCTCTCCCCAGCCGCCGTTGGGCAGGTACTCGAAGTCGTACTCCGCGTAGTCGTCGGCCATGGGCGCCTTGAGGTCGTTGATGGTGAAGAACGTCTGGACGAGGCGGTCGCCGTCGGGGCCGGAGACGGGCGCGTCGGAGAACTTCACGCGGGCGGCGTACGTGCCGTTCTTGAACTTCGTCGCCTTGGTGAGGACTTCGGTGTGCTTGGTGCTCGCGGCCGTTCCCGCGGTCGAGGTCCGCAGGTTCATCACGGCGCCGGCGCCGGAGCCGGCGAAGGTCACGTTCTCGGGGGCCCAGGTGGCGCCGGGCACCCCGGGGCCACCGGAGTTGGACCGGACGCTCCAGCCGTTCGCGGAGATCCTCGGGTCGCTGGAGCTGGTGTAGTTGAAGTCGTCGAAGAGGCTCTGTCCGCCGGCCGGGGGGTCCGTGGGCGGGTCGGTGGGGGGATCGGTCGGGTCGTTGCCCTCGGGGGCGGTGCCCCACACCGTGCTGCCGGAGACCTGGGCGGTGACCTTCGGCCAGTCGGCGTACGTGGTGCGGGAAGGGCTGAAGGAGTAGTCGTCGCTCTGGTTGAGCGGCTGCCAGTCCGTGCGGTGGAAGCGCAGTTGCATGTCCCCGGTGTCGGAGCCGGGGGCGAGGCTGCCGGCTCCGGCGGTGAAGCCGATGTCGAGGTAGCGGTCGGCGGTGGCCGTGGGACGGGCGAGGGTGCCGAAGGTGCCGGTGATGTTGGCGCAGCCCTTGACCGCCCAGGAGCAGGCGAAGCGGTACGCGGCGCCGGCCGAGTCGGCCTTGAAGTAGTAGCGCACCTTCACGCCGGAGAGCTGGACGGGGACGGTGCCGGTGTTCTTGACCTTGAGCCAGGGTTCGGACTGGTCCGCCGTGGCGGAGCCGGCGCTGGTGCGGTACTGGACGGTGACGGCTTCGCCGGCGGCGCTGGCCGTGCCGGTCAGGGCGGCGAGGCCGGTGGTTCCGGTGGCCATGGCCACGGCGGCGGCCGCGGCGATGCGCCATCTGTGCGGAGCGGTGGGCCGGTGCATGCTGGTTCCTTCCGGATGAGATGTGGTCGTCCTGCTTCCCCGGGCCGGGCAGGCAGGGCTGTGCCGTGCAGTGGTGCGACTCAGGGGTGGCGATTGACCTTCAGAACGTCGAGGCGTGCGGTGTGCCCCTCCATGCGGGAGCTGAAGTCGGTCCAGGTGCTGGGGCCGCTCCAACCGCCGTCGGCCAGGGCGCACAGGCGGGGGTAGGTCAGGTACTCGATGCGGGCGGGTGTCGCGGCGTACTCGGTCCACAGATGGGCTTGGGTGCCGAGGACATGGGCGGCCGTCCGAGGAGGCGCTGTCTCGGGTAAGGGGTCGTGGCCGTGGACGTCCCGCAGGCCTACGACCCCGCCCGGCTGCCCGGGCGGCTCGTCGGGGTCGGCGCTCTGGGGGTAGTCGAGGTAGGTGGCGCGGTAGTAGGAGTTGATCACGTCGTGACCTCGTCGGGCCGCGTTCAGGGCGTGTGCGGGGTCGCGCCAGGCCATCACGGTGAACCCGTCGGGCAGTTCGGTGCCGGTCTCCGCCCAGCCGACCGGGCGCCGTCCTTGTCGGGTCAGGAAGGTGCCGATGCGGTCGAGGAACCATCCGTGCAGGGCTGCGGGGTTCCTCAGCCCCTCGATCCGGGCTCGGGTTCGGGCCGCCGGGCTCTGTTCCCATTCGGTGGTGGGGCATTCGTCGCCGCCGATGTGGAGGTAGGGCGAGGGGAAGACGTCCATGACCTCCTCCAGCACGGTCCGGCAGAAGTCGAAGACCTCCTCGTGCACCCCGAAGGTGGTCTCGCACACCCCCCACCTGGTCCAGACGTCCAGGGTTCGCTCCGGCTGGTTGCCCAGGTGCGGGTAGGCGGCCAGTGCGGCCCGGACATGGCCGGGCATCTCGATCTCGGGCATCACGGAGATGCCGCGCGCCGCCGCGTGATCGACGAGACGGGCGAGTTCCGCCCGTGTGTAGGCGCCGCTGTGCGGTGTGCCGTCGTAGCGGTCGCCGTTCGGTCCGATCGAGGACTGGCGGCGGTGGCCTCCGATCTCGGTGAGCTTGGGGTAGGCCGAGACGGGCATCCGCCAGCCCTGGTCGTCGGTCAGGTGCAGGTGAAAGACGTTCATCTTGTGCAGGGCGAGCAGGTCGACGTAGCGCAGCAGGTAGGACAGGGGCTGGAAGTGGCGGGCCACGTCGAGCATGGCCCCGCGCCAGGGCAGTCGGGGGATGTCGGTGATGTCGGCGCAGGGCACGGTCCAGCGCACGCCCGGCTGGGGTGAGGCCGCCAGGGCTTCTGCGGGCAGCAGTTGGCGGATGGTCTGCACGCCCCGCAGGAGTCCGGTGACGTCCCGGGCGCGCAGGAGCAGGGAGTGCGGCCCGATCGTCAGCCCGTACCCCTCGTTGCCGAGTCCCGTCAGGGCGGTGTCGAGGGCGAGGACGACGGGACCGTCGGCGGCGGGGGTGAGCGGCAGTCCGGTGGCGGGTGCGAGGAGGGTGCGCAGGAGGTCGGCGGCGGGTTCGGCGCCGTCGGTGATGCGCAGGCGGGTGTCGGCGTCGAAGGTGAAGTGACCGGGTTTGATGCGCGCCTTGGTGGGGCGGGGGATGAGCGAGGTCCGCGGCAGGGACGAGGGCACGGCAGTCTCCGGAAGGGTCGCGTCTGAGTGGGAGCGCGGAAGGCTCAGCCCTTGACGGCACCGGCGGCGAAGCCGGAGGTCACATGGCGTTGGAGGAGGAGGAAGACGGCGAGGGCGGGGAGCGCGAAGAGGGTGGAGGCCGCCATGGTGGCGCCCCAGTCCGTGCCGAAGACGTTCTGGAACGACGACAGCCAGACCGGCAGGGTGCGGCTGTCCTGCTGCTTGATGATCAGGAAGTTGGCGTAGGCGAATTCGTTCCAGGCGGTGATGTAGCCGAACAGGGAGGTGGCCATCAGGCCGGGGGCGAGGAGCGGGAAGGTGATGTGGCGGAAGGCGTGCCGGCGCGTGCAGCCGTCGACCTGTGCCGCCTCCTCCAGCTCGGGTGGGATGGCGGCGATGAATCCGCGCAGCACCACGATGGTGAACGGCAGCGTCATCATGAAGTACACGAGGGTCAGGGTGGGCAGGCGGTCGAGCATGCCGGTGTCCCGGGAGATGATGTACACGGGGATGATCAGCGCTTCCCACGGTGCCATCTGGGCGATGAACACCAGCAGCATGAACTGCCGTCTGCCGCGCCAGCGCATGCGGGCCACGGCGAACGACGCACCGAGCGCGACGACCAGGGCGAGCAGGACGGCGCTCGCGGTCACGAGGATGCTGTTGCGCCAGAACAGGGCGAATCCGTCCGCGTCGACCGCGGTGCGGAAGTGCTCCAGTGTCCAGGTGCGGGGCAGGAGTCGAGGGGCGTCGGACTGGATGTCCCGGTTGGGTTTGAACGCGGTGGTGATCATCCAGTAGACGGGGAAGAGGCAGACGGCGATCGTCAGACCGGCGGCCGAGTTCAGGAGGACGCGCCGGCGGGGATGGTGACGCGCCGTTCGCCCGAGGCCCATGGGGCTTCGCAGGTTCACAGGGTTTCGCGGGCTCACAGGGCTTCGCCCTCCTGGCGGAACATCTGGCGGAAGTAGAGGACGAGCACACCGGCCATCAGCAGGACGGTGACCATCGAGGCCGCGGAACCGAGGTCGTAGCGCTGGCTCGACAGGGCGGTCTGGACGGCGTAGACGGGCAGGATGGTGGTGGCGTCTCCTGGTCCGCCGTTCGTCATCACCCAGATCTGCACGAACGCCTTGAAGGTCCAGATGACCTCCAGGGAGAGGACCAGCATGAAGATCGGCCGGATCATGGGCAGAGTGATGGCCCGGAAGATGCGGCCGGCCGAGGCGCCGTCGAGGCGGGCCGACTCGTACAGTTCCGCGGGGACGGTGGTCAGGGCCGAGTAGAGGGTGATGGCGGCGAACGGCACCGACTGCCAGACGATCAGCAGGACGAGGATGGTGAAGGCGGCCGGGCCGTGGGCGAACCAGGGGTAGCGGTCGAACGAGGCGAAGCCGAGTTGGTGGAGAGCCCAGTTGACGATGCCGAACTCGGAGTGGAACAGCCACTGGAAGACGGTGGTGGCGGCGATGACGGGCATCGCCCAGGCCAGCACGAGTGCGCTGAGCACGGCCGTTCGCCACAGGCGGCCCAGCCGCTCGATGAGCAGCGCGACCAGGGTGGCGATCAGCATGATCAGGACGACGTTCACGGCCATGAAGGCGAAGGTGCGGCGTACGACCTGCCAGAAGCGCTCGTCCGTCAACAGCGTCTCGTAGTTGCGCAGTCCCACGAAATCGGCGTCGCCCCGGATGAGTTGACGTAGCTGGAAGTCCTGGAGGGATATCAGCACGGCGCGGGCCAGGGGGTACAGCAGGAGGTAGAGCATGCCCAGGATCGTGGGGGCGGCCAGCAGGTAGGGCCATACGCCTGCGTGGCCGGGCCGTCGTGCGCTGCCGCGCTTCGGTTTCGCGGAGGGCCGCGAAGGCGGGCGTGGCCGGGTGGGTGGCGCACTGGACTCGCGGATGACCGACACGGTGTCGTCTCCTCGGGTGTCGTCTCACCGGGGTGGGCGGCCGTCCGCCGCGCCAGGTGGCGTGGCATGCCGGCCGGTCGTGGATCAGGAGTCGTTCATGGCGGCGGTGATCGACGCGGAGGCCCGTGCTGCTTCCGTCGGTGCGTCGGCGCCGGTGAGGACCGCGGTCATGTAGTCCTTGATGGGGTTCTTGGCTTCGACGGCCGCCCAGCCGGGGGTGTTGGGTGTCGCCCTGCCGACGGCGGCGCCCGCCGCCATGGCCGAGGCGCCGGGGTCGGAGGCGACCGCGTCGGCCAGGGTCGTCTTGTTCGGCACATAGCTCATCGCAGCGGCGAGCTTGCGCTGCCAGGCGTCACCGGTGAGTTCCTTGATGAAGGTGAAGGCGGCGTCCTGCTTGCCCGAGGCCGCCGGGATGACGAGGTCGGAGCCGCCGATGAACACCGAGCCGGGGCGTTCGGCGGTCTTGCCCGGGATGGGGAAGAAGCCGAGCTTGCCCTTGAGTTCGGGGTTGTTCTCGGTGACCACGTTGGCTCCGCCGGGAGTGGAGATGATCTGGGCCACCTGCCCCTTGGCCATGACCTCGGCCTGCGGAGGCTCCGCCTCGTCGGAGTCCTTGGGGCCTTTGCCGAGGGCCTGGAGCTTCTTGTAGAAGTCCATGCCGCGCAGCGCCTGCGGGGTGTCCAGTGCGCCCTTCCAGGTTTCGCCGGACCGAGTGGCGAGGTCGCCGCCCTCGTCCCAGATGAACCCGGCCAGGGCGTACCACATCTGGCCCGGCAGGTAGATGCCCTGTGTGCCAGCGGTGTCGAGCTTCTCGGTGGCGGCGATCCACTGGTCGCGGGTCTTGATCGAGGCGGCATCGATGCCGGCCTTCTCGAACAGATCGGTGCGGTAGATCACGACGCGGTTGGCGGCGTAGTACGGGATGCCGTACTGCTTGCCCTCGAACGCTCCGGGCTCGGCCAGGCCCTTGAGCCAGTCTCCGCCGCCGAGTTCGTCGGTCCTGTCGCTGAGGTCGAGCAGGCCGCCGCTCTGTGCGTACTGGGCGACCTGGGTGTTGCCCGTCTCGATGACGTCCGGAGCGTCGTTGCTGGCGAGGGCGGCCGTGACCTTCTCTCCGATGCCGTCCCACTCCTGGATCTGGACCTTCACGTCGATGTCCGGGTGGGCGGCCTCGAAGCCTGCGACGAACTCCTTCTGGAACTGCGCAGAGATGCTGTCGCGCATGAGCCAGACGTCGATCGTCGTGGCGCCGTCGGCGGAGTCACCGGACGATCCGGAGCCGTCGCCGCAGGCGCTGACGCCTGAGACGATCACCAGTGCGGACAGGCCTGCAAGCATGCGGAGCTTCACAGTTCACCTCTGGAGGGAAGGCGCCAAGGAACCTGACCAGTTGAGTCACTGGACAGGTGACCTCTCGTTGGTCGATGAAAATGGCATAGACCATTTGAGGCGTCAATCCCCCGCGGTAGCCTCAGTTTTGGCCACCGCGTCCCCACGCCGAATGACAGACGGGCGAACCCCGCGCTTGACCAGCGGGCGATCAGTGGTAAACAGTCCACACAACTGGTCGAGCAACATTCGCGTAGCGGCGGGGCGGGAGCGGGCGGCATGAACGCTGGCGAGTCGGGGTCGGTGCTCAAGCGGGAGCGGGTCCGGGACCACATCCTTCAGCTCATCGAGTCACTGCACCCCGGAGACGCCATCCCCTCCGAACGGTCCCTGTGCGCCACGCTCGAGGTCTCCCGCCCGACCCTGCGAGCGGCCGTGGACGAACTCGTGGCGGCCGGGCTCCTGGTGCGCGAGCACGGGCGGGGCATGTTCGTGGCTCCCGAGAAGATCACCCAGGAACTCGTCTCGGACTCCCACGGCATGGTCCTGCCGCAGGCGTCCGGCGCGTGGTCGAGCCGCCTGCTGGAGTTCGCCACCATCTCGGCCGGCGCCCGCGTGGGCCGCAAACTGCACCTGTCTCCGGCCGCCGACGTCGTCTACGCGGCCCGTTTGCGACTCGTCGACGGCGCTCCGATGGCCATCGAGCACCTGCACATCCCGGCGGCACTGGTACCCGCGCTCACCGCGCGGGAGCTGGAGACGGGCGACCTGTACGAGCATCTGCGTGAGCGGCACCGGGTGCAGGTCAGCGAAGCGACACAGACGATCGAGCCAACGGTCGTCAGCCAGGCGGAGGCGAGACTCCTGGGCGTGCCCGAACTGTCTCCCGCGCTGCTCTTCGAACGCCACACCAGCGACACGCACGGCCGGCCCGTGGAGTACGTCCACTCGATCTACCGGGGCGACCGCTATCGCATCGTCTCCCGGCTCCGCCTGAACTCGTCGAGCGCCCGGGCCACCACGCCCCCGGCGGGGGTCACCCCGGGCATGGCACCCGGGGCGACCGCTCAGTGGGAGCCCAGTCCCCCCACCGGCTCGGGGGTGTCCGGAGCGGAAGCCGGGAAGGCCGGCGGGCCGGCGTCACGCGTGCCGTAGAAGATCGGCGGTTCGGCGACCGTTGCCCCGCTGAGGGCGGGTCGTCGACCTCAGGTCACCGGTCCCGCGCTCGGCGGCGCGGGGTCGTAGGCGGCGCCCCGGGTGATGTCCCGCAGGTGGAGCGCGGCGGTGGGCAGGTCCCGGTGGCTGGTGTACAGGGCGTTGACGCCGAAGCGCAGCAGGTCGGGCGCGCGCATGTCGGCGATGACGCCGTGCTCGGCGAGGGCGGCGACCAGGCCGCGGGCGTGGGGGTGGCGGAGTGTGACCTGGCTGCCGCGCCGACCGGGATCGGCCGGGGTGACGGAGGTGAAGCCCAGGGAGGTCAGGAGTTCGTCCGCGCAGCGCAGGAAGAAGCCCGTCAGGGACAAGCTCTTCGCGCGGACCCGGGTCAGGTCGACGCCGTCGAATGCGGTGAGGGCCGCTTCGAGGGCGAGCAGGGACAGGATCGGCGGCGTACCGATGCGGGCGCGGGCGATGCCGGGGGCGGGCGCGTACTCCCGGGCCAGCCCGAACGGGTCGGCGTGGCCGGTCCAGCCCGGCAAGGGCGTCTTCAGGTCGGCGTGATGGCGCTGCGCCACGTACAGGAAGGCGGGGCGCCGGGGCCGCCTGAGAGGAACTTGTAGCCGCAGCCGACGGCCAGGTCGACGCCGAGGGCGTCGACGTCGAGGGGCAGGGCGCCGGCCGCGTGGCACAGGTCCCACAGCGCGAGGGCCCCTGCGTCGTGGGCGGCCCGGGTCAGCGCCCGCATGTCGTCCAGCTCGCCGGTGCGGAAGTCGACGGGCGCGTAGCTGACGACGGCGACCCGGTGGCCCTCGGCGGCGAGGAAGCGCGGTCCGCCGGTGGCACGCGCCGCACCCGCAGACCCCGGCGACGGGCGACCGCGTCCGCCAGGTAGCGGCCGGCGGGGAAGTGCCCGGGGTCGGTGACCAGCAGCGGGCGGTCCGGGCGGAGCGCGGCGGCGGCGTCGAGCACGGTGAACAGCTGCACGCTGGTGGAGTCGCCCGCGACCGTCTGCCCGGGCGCGGCCCCGATGAGCGCGCCGATGGCGTTCCCGACCCGCACTGCGGGTGTGCCCGTCCGGGGACGGCCTGCGCGTCTGCCTGCGCGCGGCCCCGACAGACGCCGTGCACGTGCGGGTGGTGCGCGTCGGGACGGGGGTGTTCAGCTACGTCGTCGGCCGGGCCGGCGCCCGCGGCTGACCGCGCGCTGCCCGTCCCCGGTGCAGCACCGGGGACGGGCAGCCGGTCGTTCCGAGGTCAGCGTTCCGACGTGCCGCCGTCCCGGTAGGAGCGCCGCGCCGCGTCGGCGGCCTTGTCGGTGTGGGCGTCGTACTTGTCGCCCGTCCGCTCGTCGACCACTCGCTCGGCGCCCGCGACGCCCTTGTCGGCCTTGTCGGGGTGGCCCTTGGCCATCTGCTTGGCCTTGTTCATCATGTCGCCCAGCTTGCCCATGGGATACCTCCCGGGAGTGCACGTGCGTCGTACACCGCCGCAGGTACCCCTCCGGCCGCGCGCGAATCACCGGGCGGCTCACCACCGCCCCGTTCCTCATCCCCGGTCGCCCACCCGTGCGGCCATGTTCCCCGCCGGGTGCCGGTTGTCGTGGATGAGCTGGTGGGCGAGGCCGATCTCGTCGAAATCGAAGGTCCGGGACAGGCAGCGGTCGATGATTCCCTGGTCGATGAGACGGGTGACCTCCCGTGCCTCGCGGGCGGTGGCGACGTGCGAGCCCTGCAGGCGCTTCTGCCGCATCCACAAGAAGCGCAGGTCGACGTCGCCGTTGTAGCCGGTGGTGCCGCCGCACAGGACGACCATGCCGCCGTTGTCGCACAGGTACAGGGACGTGGGGATGGTGTCGGCGCCGGAGTGCTCGAGCACGATGCGCGGGCTGCGACGCTCGCCCAGCACCTCCCAGAAGCTCCGCCCGAAGGCGCGGGCACCCGACAGCCAGCGGTCCATCGCCGCTTGGTCGGAGGTGTCCGGCAGCCGTCCCCAGTGGTCGAACCGCCGCCGGTCGATCCAGCCCTCGGCGCCCAGCTTGAGGCAGAACTCGCCGCGTTCCTCGCTGGAGACGACCGCGACGGGGATGCCGCCGACGTGCCGGACGAGCTGGATGGCGATGCAGCCGAGGCCGCCGGCGCCGCCCCAGATCAGCACCGGGTCGCCGGGGCGCACGGTGTGCGGGGGCCGGCCGAAGAGCTGGCGGTAGGCGGTGGCCGCGGTCGCCATGTAGCAGGCGGCCTCGGACCAGGACAGCCGGGCGGGCTTGGGGTGGCACATGTAGTCGTCGACGACCGCGAACTGGGGCGAAGGAGCCGTGGTTCTCCGCGTAGCCCCACACCCGTTGGCTGGTGGACCAGGTGGGGTCGCCGCCGAGGCGGATGTCCTCGGCCTTCTCGTCCCAGCGGTTGGCGAGGACGACGACCTCGTCGCCGAGCTTCACCCCGCGCACGTCCTCGCCGACCGCCCACACGATCCCGGACAGGTCGGAGCCGCCGATGTGGAAGTCCTCGGTGGCGCCCGCCTTCTGCCGGGCGGCGATCACGTCGAGCGGCGAACCGAGCGCCGCCCAGACGTTGTTGTAGTTGATGCCGGCGGCCATCACCTTCACCAGGACCTGTCCGCGCCCCACGGGCGGGACGTCGACCACCTCGGTCCGGAAGGCGTCGAAGGGCTGTCCGTAGCGCTAGGCGTACATCTTCTTCGGGGCGGTGCCGATCTCGGGCGCGTCACCGAGTTCGTGGAGGTCCTGGGTCGCTCTCACGCTGGATCTCCTCAACGCGTGCTCAAGGGTGCTCAAGGGGAAGGGGTTCAGCCGCCGAGGCCGCGCAGGGCCGTGGCGACCGCCTCGCCGATGCGGGCGATCGGCTCGGGTTCGGTCATCGCCCACGCTGCTCGAATTCAGGTCAGTGGCGCGTCCGCCGCTCAGCGCCGTGAAGGTATCCGCCAGACCCGACGGGCGGCCTACCTAGACCTCATCGACCACGCCCAGGCCGTCGCTGACGGACTTCGAGGGGTCAGCGGTCTCTCAACCACCGAGTACGAAGGTGCTTTGGCCGCTCACCGCGACCGGCATCAGCGACTGCGCCTGGCGGTGACGCTGATCGATCTGGAAGGCCCTTCCACAGTCCAAGTCGCCGCATCGAACCTGCTGATCATGTCGGGCACGCTCAGCACAGCCCTGGCGGCCGCGGCCGAGAATGCCGGCAGGGAGAACCGTCGTGAGTTTCAAGAGACCTTGCGCTCTTACATACGGCTGATCAGGCCCTTCGTCGACGCAGCCGCCGCCGCACTGGACGAGACGTAGGCGCAACAAGCTGAGTGACGTCGGCGAGGGCGCGCAGTCTGTCGCCTCCCCCGTCGGCGGGCCGCATTCGGGGCGCCCAGGACGGGGGCCCAGTCCGTAGGGGGCTGAGCGCGCAGACGGGCCCGCCGCGTCAGCTCGGCCTCCCGGATCAGCGTGCCCGTGTGCCGCTCGTGGCGTCGCAGCCCAGTACCAGCCCGAAAAGGTGCCGGCCAGGTGGTGCGAAAGTGGCCGGTTTCAAGCGACTGGACGAGCCCTGTCGCAGGGGCGTTCGGTCACGGCGGGAGTACGAGGTCCACGGCACCTCTGAGGCCGTGGTCGGTGCGGTCCGCCGAGTCGCTCTCCGCGCCCGGTACGCCGCTGCTGGGCCGCTGGGACCGATCGGGCCGCTTTCATCCAGGTCGGTCGGAGCGATTGCCTTGCGTACGACCGGACCATACTAGGTAGACTGACCTACCTAGTAACGGAGAGGGCATGCGATGAGCGAGACCGGAACTGCGGCAACGCGTCCCAGGCGGCGGGGGGCCGCGCGGGAGCGGCTGCTCGCTGCCGCGGCGCGCCGCTTCTACGCGGACGGGGTCGCGGCGACGGGGATCGACACGATCACCGCCGAGGCGGGCGTGGCGAAGATGAGCCTGTACAACAACTTCTCCTCCAAGTCGGACCTGGTGATGGCCTACCTCGACGCGCGGCACGAGGAGTGGCTGGGCCTGTACCGGCGGCGGCTGGCGGAGACCTCGGACGGTCGCGGTCGCGTGCTGGCGGTCTTCGACGCGTACGCCGATCACGCCGCCTTCGCCTACGAGCGCGGCTTCCGGGGGTGCGGACTGCTGAACGCGGCCGCCGAGCTGCCCGCCGGGGACGAGGGGCGGGACGTGGTGCGCCGGCACAAGGAGGAGGTCGAGTCACTGCTCGCCGGGCATCTTGCGGAGCTGCTGCCCGACCGGCCCGAGGAAGCGCGTGCCATGGCGGAACACCTGTCCTTCCTGCTGGAAGGCTCGATGGCACGCGCCGGCCTGGAGGGCGCGGGCACGCGTGTGGAGCACGCCCGGGCGATGGCGGCCGACCTGCTGGACAGGCTGTGACGCGGCCCGCCGCGCGTGCGGCCGGCTCGACGGGTGTGGGCGCGATGTGCGTGCTGGTGGCGTCAGTGCTGTGGGGCACCACGGGCACCGCCGCCACCTTCGCCCCGTCGGTGGGACCGCTCGCGATCGGAGCCGCCGCCATGGGCCTGGGCGGACTGCTCCAGGCCCTCATCGCCGCCCCCCGCATCCGTCGGGAAGCCCCACGGCTGCGAGCGCACAAGGGTGTGGTGCTCCTCGGTGCGCTGTCGGTGGGGGCCTACCCTCTGGCGTTCTACAGCTCCATGCACCTGGCCGGGGTCGCCGCGGGCACCGTGGTGTCGATCGGCTCGGCCCCGCTCGCTTCGGCCCTGATCGAGCGCGTCGTCGACGGGCGCCGCCTCACGCGCCGCTGGATGGCCGGCGCCGCTCTGGGCCTGTCGGGGACGGTGCTGCTGTGCGCGGCCGAAGCCGCCGGCTCCCACTCCGGCCCGGGAATGCGCTCCGCGAGCGAGACCGTGCTCGGCGTGGGGCTCGGCCTGATCGCCGGGCTCACCTACGCCCTGTACTCCTGGGCCGCCCACCGCCTGATCAGCCGCGGCATCACCTCCGGCGCGGCCATGGGAACCGTCTTCGGGACAGGCGGGCTGCTTCTGATGCCGGTGCTGCTCGCGACCGGAGCCCCGCTCCTGGCCTCCTGGTCCAACGCGGCCGTCGGCGCCTACATGGCTCTGGTGCCCATGTTCGCCGGCTACGTCCTGTTCGGATGGGGGCTGGCGCACGTGCCGGCGAGCACCGCGACCACGCTCTCGCTGCTGGAACCCGCCGTCGCCGCCGTCCTGGCCGTCCTCGTCGTCGGCGAGCGACTGCCACTGCCGGGGTGGGCCGGCATCGCCCTGGTCGGCGGCTGCCTCGCCGTACTCACCACGCCGACCCGCAGGCCCCGGGCGACCACCACGGGGCCGGCCGCCACCACCCCGAAGGACGCCGCCCTCGCAGGGCACACCGGGGCTCCATGATCCCAGGTGACAGTGGGTTCACCGCCTCGGTAGAAGCGGCTCCGCCAGAAGCGCACCCGCCGCTCGTTCGGCCGTCCGGGAAGCTCTCGAGCCGTCACGGCTGCCCCCCCGCGCCGCTCGTCGGCGCGGTGGTCGTCACGTGTCCGTGCCGTCCGCGCCGACCCGTCCGCCCTCCACCTGTCCGGTGAGCCGGGTCGCGAGGCGGTAGGCGACGGTGACGTCCTGGTACTCCTCTTCGGCGACGACCCTGTCGGGAAGGCGGGTCCGGTGGCTGTGGCTGGTCGAATCCCGCTCCCCCGCGCCGGGGAAGCCGACGGCTGTCCGGGGTCGTTCCGCGAAACGGAGACGATCGGCGCGAACCGTCGACCGGAACGAGATGTCCCACGCCGGACTCTGCACCCCGGCGCCCCCCGTTCAGGGTGGCTCTTCCCGCTCCTCCGGCTCCTCGGCGGTACGGCGGCGACTGGGCCTCGGTCGCACCCTGCCGTCCTCGCCGCGCACGCGGCGGGTGCGGGTGCCGCCCTGACCGGCCCGGCGCCGCTCCCCCTCCGCCGGCCTGCGCGTCGTACTCCGTCCGGCCGACTCGGTTCGACGCGCGGTCTCGCCTGCTGTGTCGAGGGCGTCTTCAGCGGCGTGGCCAGCCTTGCGTACCGTTTCGCCCGCCGCTTCCGTCACGCCCGCTGCGCCCTCGACCACGCTTCCGGTGGCGTCGCCGACGCCCTTGCCGACCTCTCCGACCGCGTGGCCGGCCTCACCGCCGACGTCCTCCACCGCGCGCCCGGCGCCGCGGCCCACGTCCCTGACGGCCCTTCCGGCCCCATGGCCGACGTCCTTCGCCACGGAACCGACGCCGCGACCCACGTCCTGCACGGCGGAACCGGCGCCCCGGCCGACGTCCTGGACGGCCCTCCCGGCGCCCGTGCCCAGCTCGCCGATCGCGTCGCGGGCTCCGCCGCCGACGTCCTGCACGGCTGACCCGACGCCCCGTGCCAGCTCGTGCAGGATCTCAGGGTTGCGATCGAGCGTGCTGAGCACCCGGTCGATGATCCTCGCGACATTGTCGAGACGTACTTTGAGCTGCGCCTGCGCTTCCACACCCGAGATGCCCAGGTGCACCCGGCCGAGCGTGACGTCGGCGCCGACATTCAGCTTCAGCAGGTCCAGCACCTCGGCCTGCAGTGAGACACGTGCCCGCAGGTCCTCGACGTCCAGGTCGATCTCGTCGACCTTGAGCACCGGAACATCGAGATAGACGTCGGGGTTCGCGTCGGCGGCAGCAGGATCAGCCTGCCCATGGCCTTCGTACTCTTCCCACTCTTCGACGAACTCCGGCTCCTCGTCGTACGGCTCCGGCTCGGTGTACGCGCCGGTGTCCTCGGCGTCGTGTTCGCCGTCGAACCGCTCACGCTCCTCAAGGGATCCGTCGTCGTTCCCGGCGTTGCCGTGCATCACCGCGCCTCCGCGAATGTGGACGTTTCGTCCATTCTGAGCCAATACGGTGACCAGTGCGCGGTCAGTATGCTCACCAGGCGGGCTCCGGCCGTCCGGCGGCTCACCTGTTCCAGCCGTGGAACGGTGAGTGATCGCCGGTTTCGGGCGGGCACGGCGTGCTCAGGTCACGGTCCAGGCGCATCTCCCGGGATGACCTCGCGGAGAGAACGGCGTATTGACGGGCGCCTGGAGCCGGGAACGGGCCGGTACGCGGGCCGCGTTAACGCCTTCGGCCGGGTCAGTCCTTCAAACCGTAGAAGCTGATCGGTGAGTTCGGCTTGAAGCCGATACGCGGGTACACCGGGGCTCCGGCGACGGTCGCGTGCAAGGTGGCTCGGGTCAGTCCGGTGGCCCGCGCGCCTTCGTACAGCGCCTTGCGGGTGACCGCTTCGCCGTAGCCTCGGCGCTGCCACTCCGGGTCCGTGGCGACGAGTACGACGAACAGGCGGCCGTCCGCCGCGATCGTGCCGGCACACGACACCGGAACGTCGCCCCGCATGGCCAGGTAGGCGTACACCTGGTCCTTCCACAGCGTGGATCCGACGAGTCCGTCGCGGGCTGCCTCCGGGGGAAACCCGTAGCCGCGCGCGTTGAGGTCGGCATAGGCGCGCAACTGCTCGTCGGTGGTCACGCGCACGAACGTCAGATCCGGGTGCACCGGGTCCGGAACAGGGAGGAGGTCGCCGGCCATGCCCGTACCGGGGAAGGCGTACTCAAGGCCTGCCCGCTCGGTCGCCGTCTCCAGCGTGGCGCGAGCCTCCTCGTCGAGGAGGTCCTCGAAGAGCCACAGAAAGCCCGGCTGCTTCTTCGAGCGCATGATGTCCGCCGCCTGGGCCAGTCGCTGACCGAGGAGGTGCGCGTCCGTACCCACGTCGGTCAGGGTGAGCGCGTTCCAGAAGGCGAACCGGGAGTCGGCCCACCGGACGGCGATGCCCGGCAGGTCGCTCACATCAGCGTCCGCGTCCCGGTCGAGCACCATGGCTCGCCAGACCACGGCGAGTTGTTCCATCGACTCGATGGACTCCGCAAGATCGGTCATCGCGACTCCATGGCTTCATGACGGGGCGACTCTTCGAGTTCGTCACCCTTTGACTCTTCGTCATACACGATCTTGCATTCCGCACCCATGCACAGAGCCCATTTTCGGCCGCAGTTCGCGCTCGCCTCACGTCCCGGCGGAGGACGGTCTGGACATCGCAGCACGCGGAGGTACCGGCCGGACCCCAGGTCCCACGCCTCGCCGTGCAAGAAGTCACCCCGGTCCACTGGAAGGTGACGTTTTCCAACGGTGAGATCAACCTGATCGACCCGGACACCATCGAGCAGCTCGCGGAGCTGATCACCCGCATCGAGCAGGCTCCCGATCTCACGGTCGTCGTCTTCCGCAGCGCCAACCCGGACTTCTTCATGGCGCACTGGGACATGCTGGCGGACCGCTCCCGGGTGGCCGCCATGAAGCCGGCCGCGTCCGGCCTGCACCCGTTCGCCGACGACCTCTACCGGCTCGGGAAGGTCCCCGCTGTCACCATCAGCGAGATCAACGGGCGCAGCCGTGGCGCCGGCAGCGAGTTCGTGCTGGCGACCGACATCCGCTTCGCTGGACCGGGCGCCGTCCTCGGACAGTTCGAGGTCGGGGTCGGATCGGTCCCCGGCGGCAACCCCACCGGGCGACTGCCGCGCCTGCTGGGCCGCGGGCACGCGTTGGAGATCCCGCTGGGCGCCGACGACTTCCCCGCCGACCTCGCGGCGGCCTACGGCTACGTCAACCGCGTTCTACCGGAGGACGAACTGGAGCAGTTCGTCGACTCCTTCGCCCGCCGCATCGCCGGCTTCGACAAGGTGGCCTTGCGCGAGACGAAGTCGCTGGTCGACGCCGTCACCCAGCCTCCCGTCGAAGAGTTCGGAACGGCCCTGGCGACCTTCTTCCGCGCCTCCGGCCGACCGGAGAACGTCGACCGCGTCAAGCGGCTCTTCGACGCCGGCCTGCAGAAGCCGGACGGCGTCGAGCGCGACCTCGGCCGCCACGTGGCCGAGTGAACGGCGCGAACCGCACCGTACCAACGGCACGCCACCGATGACGCGGCCGCGCGATCGGTCGGCGCACCGCGCCTGACCGGAAGCACGGCGGCAAACAGCAGTCGGCCCTGCCGGACGCGGTCCGATGGTCGCAACGAGCGTCGCTCTTCGCGCCGGGCGCCGGGGCGCCGGGGCGCCGGGGCGCCGGGGCGCCGGGGGCCCGATACCGGCCATCACATGCACGCGCCGCGTGCGAGCAGGCGTGGAGCCCAAGCGCACGACTGTCCCGCCCGAGCTCCGTCGGCCTTCGGTCGCGGTCCGCCTCGTAGGCGCCTGCCGACTCGGCCGTGCGAGTGTCCGGCGGAGACGGCGGTTCGACAGCCGCGGCGGAGGGCGGGAAAGACCGAAGTCACGTCCACGGGCCGCGGCGGAGTAGTACGGCAGGTGTGCGTATCCGTTCGTCAGGCCGCGTCAGGACGCGTCAGGCCGCTTCGGTCGGATGACGCGACGAAGCGGTGCGGGCCCTGCTCACCACTCGGCCGCTCTCGGTCTCCGGGAAGCGGTCGAGCATGGCGCGCAGTTCGTCGGCGTCGACGTTGGCGCCGAAGGGTTCGGTGCCCGGTTGCAGACGTACGCCGTCGGCGAGCGAGCCGGCGATGACGGGGTCGAAGCCGAGTGCGTGCACGAGTTGTGCGGCGGTTGCCGTGTCGTCGGGATGGTCACCGGCGACCGCGATGGCCTTGCGGCCGGCTGCCCCGGAGGGCCGTGCCTCGTCCTCGAGGTCGTGGTAGCCCATGTGGTTGAACGCCTTGACCACACGGGAGCCCGGCAGGAACGCCTGGACCATCTCGCTGGTCGAGGTGCGCGGGTCGGTGAAGTCCTCGCGTACGCCGTCGACTTCCCACCAGTAGTTCATGGCGTCGATGACGAGTTTGCCCCGCAGTTCCTCCACCGGGACGGTGCGGTACTTGCCCAGAGGAAGGGCCAGGATCGCCACGTCGGCCCCGGCCGCGGCCTCGGCCGCGGTGACCGCGACCGCGCCGGGGGTGAGGACCTCGACGGTGAGGGCGATGGCGTCGGCTTCCCCGGAGCCTGCGATCAGCACACGATAGCCCGCCGCCAGGGCGAGCCGCGCCAGCACGGTTCCCACTTTTCCGGCGCCCAGGATGCCGATCGTGCGCACGTCTGTGATGTCCATTCGGTCTCCTTCGGTCAGCCGGCCAGGATGTCGCGGACCAGGGGGATCACCTTCGTGCCGTAGAGCTCGACCGCACGAAGGCGGGCGCTGGCAGGCAGCGCTCCCGCGGTGTAGAGGAGGTCGAACCGGCCGACGCCGAGCTTGCGGACGGCTCCGGCGATCTTGCGGGCGACCGTCTCGGGCGAGCCGATGTAGAGAGAGCCGTGCTCGATCTCTGCCTCGTACTCCGCGCGGCGCAGCGGCGGCCAGCCGCGCAGTGCGCCGATGCGGTCGCGGATCTCCCGGTACGGCTGCCAGTACACTTCCCGGGCCTCTTCGTCGGTGTCGGCGACGAAGCCGGGTGAGTGCATGCCCACCGGGTGGGCGGTGGTGCCGAACTGTGCGGTCGCGCGCTGGTAGAGGTCGACGTAGGGGATGAAGCGCTCGGGGTTGCCGCCGATGACGGCGAGCATCAGCGAGAGGTCGTGGTGCGCTGTGCGGACGACCGACTGCGGTGAGCCGCCGACGCCGACCCAGGTGGTCAAGTGCCCGGACTCGGTACGGGGGAAGACCTCGGTGCTCTCCAGCGGAGCCCGCACGGTTCCCTTCCAGGTGACGGCCTTCTCCTGGAGCAGCTGCACGAAGAGGTCGATCTTCTCCTCGAACAACACGTCGTAGTCGCTCAGGTCGTAGCCGAACAACGGGAACGACTCGGTGAAGGAGCCGCGGCCGAGGATGACCTCGGCCCTGCCGCCGGAGAGCGCGTCGACCGTGGCGAAGCGTTGGAACACCCGGACCGGGTCGTCCGAGCTGAGCACGGTCACGCCGGAGGACAAGCGGATGCGCCGGGTGCGCGTGGCGATGCCGGCGAGCACGGTCTCCGGGGTCGACACCGCGTACTCGGGACGGTGGTGCTCGCCGAGGGCGAGGACGTCGACACCGATGTCGTCCGCGAGAACGGCTTCGTCGACGACCTGCCGGATCGCCCTCGCGTGGGTGACCGGGGCGCCGGAGTCGTCCACGGGCACGTCGCCGAACGTGTCCAGGCCGAGCACGAGTTCAGACATGGGCGGGCTCCTTCGTGAGCAGTTCCCGCACACGAGGGGCGACTTCGCGGCCCAGGAGTTCGATCGTGCGGGCGCGGGCCTGGCGAGGCAGGTGCATGATGTCGTACTTGAGGTCGAAGCGGCTCAGGCGGAGGTCACGGGCTGCCCTGGCGATCTTGCGGGCGACGGCTTCCGGGGAGCCGACGTAGAGGGCGCCGTCGGCTATCTCCGCCTCGTAGCGTTCGCGGGTCGGCGCGTAGAACCCTCGTTCCTCGGCCAGTTGGGCCACGACCGGCTCCCAGTACTGCCACCAGGTCTCGATCGCCTCCGCGTCGGTGTCGGCGATGAGGCCCAGGGAGTGCTGGCCGACTGGTTGCGGGTCGTGTCCGGACTGCGCGAGCGCCCGGCGGTGGAGGTCGACGTGGCCGGCGAAACGCTGCGGGCGTCCGCCGATGACTGCCAGCATCAGGGGCAGACCGTAGCGGGCGGCACGCACCACGGAGCGGGGGTTGCCGCCCACGCCGATCCAGGTGGGAATCCCGCCGGGCCGCATCCGGGGACGCAGCCGCTGCTCGACGAGCGGGGCCCGGTAGGCGCCGGACCACGTCACCGTCTCCTCCCGCTGCAGCCGCATGAAGAGTTCCAGTTTCTCCTCGAAGAGCTGCTCGTAGTCGGCGAGGTCGTAGCCGAACAAGGGGAACGAGTCCGTGGCGGAGGCGCGCCCCAGCACGAGCTGGGCCCGGCCGCCGGAGACGGCGTCCAGGGTGGAGAACTCCTGGTAGAGCCGCACGGGGTCGTTGGTGCTCAGTACGGTCACCGACGTGCCGAGGGCGATACGTTCCGTGGCCGTGGCGAGGGCGGCGAGCAGCACGGGGGTGGCGCTGTCGACGTGCCCGGCACGGTAGTGCTCGCCGGCGCTGAAGACGTCGATCCCCGAGGCCTCGGCGAGTCTGGCCTCCTCGACCAGCAGCCGTAGGGTCTCGGCGTCGTCGAGGACGCGGCCGTCGTCGGTCGCCACCTCCCCGAAGGAGTTGAGCCCGATTTCGAAGGTGGTCGCCGTCATCGTGTCCTTCCCTGCCGGCTCCCGGATGCTGACCGTTCCAGGAATTTTCATTGACCAGTCAATTAATTCATGAATATGATTGACGTGTCAATCGGGAGGTTTTCAGTGACGGGTCCTCGACGCAGGGCATACCCCACGACCGAGGAGCTGCGGATCTGGCGGGACTTCATCGAGACCGCACAGGCCCTGCGCGCCGAGCTCACGGCGCGCCTGCAGAGGGACTCCTCGCTGTCGTCGGGAGATTATTCGGTGCTGCTCACACTGAGCGAGGCGGACGGCTCGCGGTTGCGGCCGTCCGTGCTGGCGCGAGCCCTCGACTGGGAGCGCAGCCGCCTGTCGCACCAGCTCGGGCGTATGGAGCGCCGCGGATTGGTACGGCGTGAGGAGTGCGCCACCGACAACCGCGGCGCCGAAGTGGTGCTCACCCACGAGGGGGCCCAGGCCTTCCGGGCGGCGGCCCTTCCGCACCTGCGCGCGATCCGGGAGCTGTTCCTCGACCCGCTCACAGAGGAGCAGATCGCCGCCGTCGGCGACGCCGCGGCGGCACTTCGCGTCCGGACGGAGTCACAGCGGGGCCATCGAGCGGATGCCGGCGACGCGGTCGGCAGCGGCGACCACACCCCTTCGGACGGCGGCCCGATCGCGGCAACCGATGGCCCCCGCCGACGCGACTCCTTTCCGGCGGAAGGGCCACGGATGCGGCAGCAGGTCGGCCGCAGACCGGGCGGCGATATTGCCCTTTGACACAGCGGAAATGTATCCATGTACTTGACTGGGGAAGTAAGCATCTTTCGACTGTGCCGATCGGCGCATGCGAGCGGTCGACCCCGGGCGCGGCCGGCCGGCAGGCCGGCAGGCCAGCCGGGGCAGTGTTCCGATCAGCCGCAGTGACCTCGGCGGTGACCATGGACGGCCCGCCCGTTGCAGTGACCCGCTCTCCGTGGCGTACCGCGATCCGCTGGAGCGGGCCATCGCGGTGAACCAGGGCAGTGCCGCCTCCCTCTGACGCCGACCGACAGCGGGTGCGGCCCTTCACGGTGCAGTCCGTCGGTCGCCCAGCGGCGTGTCGCCCCTTGACGGTGCGGCCGCCTGCGCTCGGTCATGGCTCGCGCGGAACCTACCGACCGTCGAATAATTGCTTATCACCCTGGATACGGCACATCCCCTCTCGATGATCAGCACCCGGCTGGAGGGAGCCGTCTCGTGACGAGCAGCGGATCACAACCACATCAGCAGTGCGGGAGCGGGACATGCGCGGCACGGATCTGGAAGATGCCCTCCACCACACCACCGAGGCGGCCAGACACCGGTTGAACGCCGTCTCGGCGGCGGTCTACCTGCTCGACGAGCGCAGCGACGACCTCCGACTCGCGATGGCGGACGGAAGCCCGCCGTCGCTCTTCACACTGCCCTGGCGCATAGGGCTGGACGCGCCCGCCGCCTCGGCACGAGCTGTCGTGTCGGGGGAAACGGCCGTACTGATCGATCCGGATCCTGCCGAGCCGAGCCAGGAGCACGCGCTGCCCTACCCATACGTCGCCCTCTCGGCCCCCGTCGCCGCCGGCGGCCGGCGCTTCGGCGCCCTCACCTTGCTGCGGCTGGAGAACGGCGGCGACTGCACGCCCGCCGACCGAGCGGAGCTGGAGAACCTGGCGGACCGACTGGCCGAGGCCCTGGCCGGGCTCGTCAAGGACGGCGTCAAGGTGGAGGCCGGACCCATGCCGATGCTGGTGCCGCAGGGAGGCACCACCGACACCAGCGTGTACGCATCCGGCTGGGGGGTGCGCGGCGTCCCCGGCTCCGCGGGCACCAGCATGATGTACCCGCTGCGGCGGCTGTCCGAGATGCTCAACCGGGCCGCGAGCATGGACGACATCGTGCAGGCGGCCCAGTACTGCATCATGGCGCCGTTGCGCGCCCAGGCCCTGGTGTTGGTGTCGGCCGGCGAAGGCCGGCTGTGGGTCCTGGGGCACAGCGGCGCCTCGTCGGGCATGGTCCGCGCTCTGCACGGTGCCAGGGTGGACGATCGGACACCCGCGGCGGAGGCGTTCCGCGGACACCCCCTGTTCCTGTCCGGGGACCGGTCGTCGCGTACCGGTTCCCTCTCCCTCGACGAGTCGATAGCCGAGTTGTACCTGCCTCTCACCGGCGACCGGCAATTCGTCGACCTGCCGCTCGTCGGCGGCGGGCGGGTCGTCGGAGTGTGCTGCCTGCAGTTCTCCGGGCCGCGCGATTTCCCTCCCGAGGAGAGGGCCCTCCTCGGCATGATGGCCGGGTCGCTGGGGGCGGCGGTGGACCGCGTCGAACTGAGCGCACGGCAGCGTGCGATGAGCGAATGCCTCCAGCGTTTCCTCCTGCCGTCCCGGCTTCCGGACCTGCCGCGGCTGGTCACCACGGCGCGCTACCGGCCCGCCGGCGTCACCTCCAAGCTGGGGGGCGACTGGTACGACGTGACCACGCTGCCGGGTGACCGTGCGGTGCTGGTCGTCGGCGACGTCGAGGGCCACGCCATGGAGAGCACCGCCGTCATGGGGCAGGTGCGCACCGCGGTGGCCTCCTACGCCAGCGAGGGTCACCGACCCGGCGCGGTGATCGAGCGGACCGGCAGGCTCCTGGCCGAACTGGGCACCGATCTCACGGTGACCTGTTGCGTCGTCTCGCTGGACACGCTCGACGGCACGGCCGAGGTGGCCCTGGCCGGTCATCTCGCGCCCCTGGTACGACGGCCGGACGGGAGCATCGGCGTCCTGGACGCTCCGGCCAACCTGCCCCTCGGTATGCCCACGACCAACACCTGTCAGGGAAGCGAGCACCGTCTCGAGCCCGGTTCGGTCCTGATGCTCTACACGAACGGCCTCGTCGACTGGGCGGCAGCAGATCCGCATGCGCGCCCGCAAGCGCTGCTCGGCTCCGGTGACGGTGGGGCCGCACCTGATCTCGAACAGCTGGCCGACCTGGTCGTCGCGGACGACTCCGCACCACAGCAGCGCCGCGACGACGCGGTGGTGCTGCTGGCGCGGTACGCGGGGGCGGCGGGCCAGGAGGAGCCCCGGGTGGGGGGCCTGCACATTCAACGCCGCGATCTCCTCGGCGTCCGGACGGCCCGCGCGTTCGTCCACGACCAGTTGGGCTCCTGGGGCCTGCAGGAGATGTCGGAGGCCCTGGAGCTCATCGTCTCCGAGATCGTGACCAATGCGCTCATTCACGCCGGCAGCGACGTGGACGTCCGTCTGCGCGCCTTCGCCGATCACCTCCGGCTGGAGGTACGGGACTCCGACAGCAACCCGCCGATCCCTTCGCCCTTGTCGCTCACCGAAGAGGAGAACGCGGAAGCGGAACATGGGCGGGGTCTGCTGATCGTGGAGGCGCTGGCCGACACGTGGAACAGCTCCCCCAACGGACAGGGCAAGACGGTGTCACTGACGTTGCCCATCCCTGCGCGGTGAACAGCGGGGTGCGAGGGTGGGACCGGCGTCCTGAGCCGGGCCGGGACCGGGATACGGTCGGAGCGGCGGAGCCGGGAGCGAGCGTGTGTCTCGCGAGCGGCGGTACGGACGAGGGGACGGGGGTGGCCCACATGACCAGGGTGCAGCGGCCGGAGGCGCCGATGCGGTGGCGGGGCTCGTCCGTGCCGGCGTCGCGTCGCTCCCAGCGGCGGCGGCAGGTGGCCGAACTGCGGGCGCACGGCCGGTACGGTCCCGAACTCCGCGAAGTCCTTCCCTCCTTCGTCGGCCTCGGCCTGGTCGTGCTCGCGCTGGTCCTGCTGCTCAGCCGACTCGGCCGCGCGTTCGGCGCCACCGGCCTGGCGATGGGCATCCTTCTGCTGACGGTGGCCGCCACGGTGGGCCTGCGCCTGCGCCGGACGTCTGTCCGCCGACACGGTGGCCATTACACCGCCGAAGAGCTCGCGCGACTGGATGACCGCGGGCTGGTGGAGGCCACCGCGCGCATGCTGGAGCGCGACGGCTGGCGTGTGGCCGATCTGAGCCTGAGCAAGGGGCGCATGCGCCTGTACGCCCGGGACCGCGACGGCCGTGAACTCGACGTCGCGTTCCGCTGCGTCGCGACGGCCGACGAGGACGCCCGCCGGCCCGCGACGGTGCGGGAGACGTCCCGCACCCGGGCCGAGCAGCCCGGCCGGATCATCGTCCACCGCGGTGGCTTCAGCCAGGCCGAGATGCGATGGGCCGCCCGGCAGACCGACATCCACCTCGTCGACGGCCGCCAACTGCGACGCTGGGCAGCCGGCACCCCCCTGGACCGGCTGAGGCGCCAACGGTGAGGGGCGCGCTGGCACACATGGGCTGATCCGGATGGCAACGTTTCTTGCGGGCGCGTCGGGGCCGATCCAGTGTGCGCCCGCCTGCCGACCGGCGTCGGTGCCCTGACACAGCACGAACGCTTCGGCCGCATCGACACCCTGATCAACAACGCGGGCATCTTCGTGGCCAAGCCGTTCACCGCGTAAGTGAAGATCCTCAACGCAGGGCGACCCACAGACGGGAACGGCAGGCGGTCTCCGCGTTCCCGGCAGCTCGCCGGCCGACTACACGCTGCCACCCGACCGTCCGGCGGTCGTCGTCCACCGCACTCGGTGCGGAAGGCGCCCTACCGCCTGCCGCCACGGCCCAATATGCGCCCGACCCGGAGCGGACACCACGACCGGACGACCTGCTTCCCCTTGCCGGGAGCCTCGCCGCCTACCGGCGGGAGACCACCGCGCCCGCCGAGAAGCCGCACCTTTCCCGGTCGTTTCTCCCCATTTCTGCATAGTCGAGCGGTCGTATACTTGCCGCATGGGACGGACAAGTGACGCCAGGAAGAAGATCCTCGACGCTGCGCAGTCACTCATCGAGCTGCGTGGCTACTCGGCGCTGGGCGTTGCCGAGATCTGCAAGGCAGCCGGGGTACCCAAGGGCAGTTTCTACTACTTCTTCGAGTCCAAGGAGGCCCTCGCGCTCACCGTGATCGACGAGCACTGGGCCGCCGAGCGAAGCCAGTGGAGCCGCATTCTGAAGAGCGACGCCGAGCCGCTGGAGCGGCTGCGGCTGCTTTTCGAGGCGACCGAGGCCCAGCACCGGGCCGGCCGGGAGAACCGAGGATCGATCGCGGGCTGCATGCTCGGGAACCTCTCGTTGGAGATGTGCAACCAGAGCGAGGCCGTACGCGACCGGCTCCAGGAGATCTTCGAGGAGCAGGTCGACCTGATCGAGGCGGTGGTCACGGCGGCCCAGAGCCGCGGTGAGGTCACCGTGGCCGACACCCGCGCGTCGGCCCGCGCCGTGGTGGCGCAGCTCGAGGGCCAGGTGCTGTTCGCCAAGCTCTACAACACCACCGCGCCGCTCGGTGGGCTGTGGCCCAACTGCCAGGCCCTTCTGGGCGCCCGCGCGGCCTCCGTTCCGGCCGAGACCTGACGGCAGGGCGGACCGGAGGTCCTGATACGACTGCGGCCCCGAGGTCCCAGTGACCCGGGGCCGCAGTCGTCCGATTGGTCACGGAAGGCTGCGAGAAGCACAGGTGACCGTCGACAGGCTATGGCACGCCGTACCGGCCTTCCCGACGATCAGCGAAGTCCAGCACTGTGACTGCTGGTGACCCACGGCTGCTGGAGACCCACCGCAACAGGGGCGACGCTGAGCCCTGTTGAACGCGTTCGCGGCCGGCCGGGGCCTCCTCGTCTGACCGCCGTCACCGGGCAGTGGCCGCGGCACACGGCCGTCGGGGCCGCCCCCGGCGTGCGTGTGGAACGACCCCGCTCGGTTCCGGTACCTGTCGCCCACCGGACTCGACCACAGGGACCGGGACATCGCCGCCAGAGCCCGGCGGAAGCCGACTCAGCCGGCGCGCAGCGGAGAGAGGGCGTTGCCCCACGCCACGACCTGGTCGAGCATCGTGACGAGCGTGTCACGCTGGACGTCGGCCGGCTTGAAGACGCTGAAGTTCTCGAAGTCGGTGAACAGCGAGAGGGCCACCTGCGCGCGGACGTCGGCCATCTGCAACTCGCCCGCGATGCCGCGCAGGTGCTCCACGGCACGGGCGCCGCCGAGCGAGCCGTAGCTGACGAAGCCGACGGACTTGTTGTTCCACTCGGCGTAGAGGAAGTCGATCGCGTTCTTCAGGGCACCCGGCACGGATCGGTTGTACTCCGGGGTGACGATGACGAATCCGTCGAGGGAAGCGATCTTCTCGGCCCAGGACTGGGTGTGGGGCTGGGTGTAGTTGCCCAGCGAGGCCGGGTACGCCTCGTCCAGGACGGGGAGCTTGTAGTCCAGGAGATCGACGATCTCGAACTGGGCGTCGGTGCGCTCGGAGGCGGCCTCGTGCACCCAGCGAGCGACGGCTTCGCCGTTACGGCCCGGGCGGGTGCTGCCGATGATGATACCGATCTTGATCATGAGTGACGCTCTTCTCCTGAATACAGCCGCGCCCGAAACCTGAGCTCGGCCCAGCGGTCATTTTTACTTGCCGCGTCAAGTAAATGGGAAAATGATTGATGCGTCAAGAATGCCGCGGGCGCGGATGCGCCAGCCCACACCGATGACGCCACACCGGGGACGGAGGTGAGCCATGCACTCCCGCAGCCGGTATGTACGGGTCGGACATGCACGCCGCCGACGAAGCCGCCGGGCGCCACGCAGAGCGCATCCTATTTCCTAGTAACCAGTTTGACTGGTGACGACCTCCCGTGAGACTGTCGCTTAGGCCCGCACCTCGATGGCGCGCGACCGTCCTGCGGCGGGATCTCCGCATCAGACACCCCAGCTCCTCGTCAAGCACCACGGAGGGTTCACATGATCAGCAGGCGCACGTTCAACAAGGCCGCCGGACTGGGCACGGGCGCGGCCGCGGTGTCGCTGACCGCCCTCCAGGGCATCCCGAGCGCCTCCGCCGCGCCGGGCGAGGCGGGCGGCGCTCCGACGCCGACCGTTCCCACGGTGACCCCCGGCACCCACACCTCCTTCGCCCAGCAGAAGCAGATCAAGGCCGGTGTGCTGAACGTCGGGTACGCCGAGGCGGGCCCCGCCCACGGGCCGGTCGTCGTCTGTCTGCACGGCTGGCCGTACGACATCCACAGCTTCGTGGACGTCGCCCCACTGCTGGCGGCGCAGGGCTACCGGGTGATCGTTCCCTATCTCCGCGGCCACGGCACGACGACCTTCCTGTCCTCCCGCACGGTCCGCAACGCACAGCAGTCGGCGGTCGCCCTCGACATCATCGCCCTGATGGACGCCCTCAAGATCGAGCAGGCCGTCCTCGCCGGCTTCGACTGGGGCTCGCGCACCGCCGACATCATCGCGGCCCTGTGGCCCGAGCGCGTCAAGGGGCTGGTGTCCGTGAGCGGGTACCTCATCACCAACCTGGAGGCCCAGAAGAAGCCGCTGCCTCCCGCGGCCGAACACACGTGGTGGTACCAGTACTACTTCTCCACCGAGCGAGGCCGCCTCGCCATGGAGGACCGGCGGAACAGGCACGACCTGTGCCGGTACGTCTGGGAGACGGTCTCCCCGACCTGGCAGTTCGACGACGCCACGTTCGAACGCACCGCCACCGCGTTCGAGAACCCCGACTACGCGGCCATCGTGATCCACAACTACCGCTGGCGGCTCGGCCTCGCCGACGGCGAACGGCGCTACGACCGTTACGAGCGGCTGCTCGCCACGCGGCCCGTCATCGAGGTGCCCACCATCACCCTCGACGCCGAGCGCGACCCGTTCACCGCGCCCGGCAACGGCGCTTCGTACCGCGACCGTTTCGTCGGCGCGTACGAGCACCGCACGCTGAACGGCATCGGTCACAACGTGCCTCAGGAGGCTCCCTCTGCCTTCGCTCAGGCTGTCGTCGACGTCGACCACTTGTGACACCCGTGCCCGCGGGGAGCGTCGCGCGGGCGGGCATCCCTTTCGACGTCGTGAACCCCGGCACCGCGCGTTTCCGTTGAGCAAGTAGAGAAGCTCCTGCTGCCAAGGCGTCGATGCGATGCCCTCGGCAGCAGGCAAGGAGCGGTCGTCCTGAGCACCTCCCCCGTGTGCGGACGACCGCTCCGTCATGTCTGGAACATCAGGCGAACGTCCGCATGCGGTGGCCGGTCGATCGCACGGTCGACCCCTGTGCCCCGACCAGCAGGCCGGTCCTGGCCAGGGACGCCCCTGCCGACCGTGCCACGGTGACGGTGGACGACGTCGTCGTCCGTACAGCGGCCACGCTCGGCGTCCTGGTTCAGGCGCACGCCCTCCCCCGCGCTGATCCTCGGGTACGCCGCCTCGAGGGCGCCTTCCTCGGCTTCCTGTCCGGTGTCGTGTCGACATATGTCGCGCCGGGCGTGGTCGCCCAGGCGGTGCCGGCACGTTCGCCGTCCTCGCGGAGGTGCTGAGCGCCTGCCGGATGCACTGGATCGTCGTCACCCCGGCCTCACCTGGAGGCACTGCGCGTGCTGAGCATCCTCAACAGCGTGATCAAGGATCCATGCACCGTCGAGGGGCATCGGCACAACGCCGATGCCCCTTCGCATGTGGCCGTGCATCGCCCTTGGCGGTGGGGGCGCGTCAAGGGTTCCGGGGGCTGATTGGAGGGTTTGAGAAGCTCCTCGCCTGCCGCCGGTGGCCTACGTGGAGACCGGGTACTTCCGCGGTGTGGGTGAGCAGCGCGCCGCCGTGTGGGACGACGACGCCATGGGGCCGGCCCTCCTCCAGGTGGAGGAGGGCCGGCCCCTCCCCCCGTCGGCCGTTCGACCCCGCAGGCCCCGAGCCCGGCGGCC